>NZ_JASJGN010000029.1:0-7859 GCF_033791525.1 Desulfosarcina sp. | reverse complement strand
TGCGGCAACCGATTCGGGAAAGGGCTGGTGCGCCCGGGCGGAGTTCGGTTCCCCATGAACGACGACAACCGTCGAGATCTGACCGCCCGCATCAGTGAACTCAAACCCCAGGTCAAGCATACGATCGACCTTCTCTTTTCCACCTCGAGCGTCCGTTCCCGTTTTGAAGGCTGCGGTAAGGTGAGTCGATCCGATGCGGAAAAGATGGGGCTGGTGGGACCGGCCGGACGCGCCTGCGGCATCACCTACGATGTTCGGCGATGCTTCCCCACCGAGCAGTACAGTCGTCTGGACATCCCTGAAAATGCTGAACCCACGGGGGACGTGTATGCCCGTGCCAAGGTCAGGGCCGACGAGGTGATGCAGTCCATCCAGATCATCGAATCATTGCTGCAAAACCCGGTTGAAACCCATGTCATCGACGTTGCTGAAATGACCCTGGCGCCCGAATCTTTAGTGGTCACGCTAAACGAGGCCTGGCGGGGGGAGTTGTCGCACTGCATCCTCACCGATGCGGCGGGAGATATCCTGCGCTACAAAGTCAAGGACCCCTCTTTCCACAATTGGAACGGGTTGTCCATGTCTCTCAGAGATACGGGAATTTCGGATTTCCCGCTGAACAACAAGAGCTATAACCTGTCGTATTGCGGGTTTGACCTTTGACGGTTTCGTAGAACGTCCGATATCTGCGTTACGCTTCATCCCTCGTCACTGCGGCGTACCGTCAGTAAGCCTCATTTCTCGGGATGGAACATGAATGTTCGCCGTAATGATGAAGATCAATATACTGTTAGCTCGCTAAAGCTCGCTTTCGCGGCCCGCTAGCCTTGATCTCGAACGTTTTTCGAAACCGTCGGGAATGTAGTTTTTAAAGCGTAAATCATCTATAGATGAGAATCATACTTCACCAACACATCGATAACGGCAAAGCGAATCCAATATGCTAAATGTGCTGAAAAACAGGTTCGAACAGGGGTGCAAAACCTCTAAATACCCCAAGGAAAACGTGCAGCTGCTGCCCCGCTACCGGGGCCGGCCGGAAATCAACCCTGATGCGCCGGCGGAGGTTGCATCCGCATGTGCGGCGGGCTGCCCCCAGGAGGCCATCGATGCCGCGGCCAAGACCATCGACATGGGGCGCTGCGTCTTCTGCGGCACCTGCGAGCGTATTGGCAAAGGCCAGTTTGTAACTTTCACCCAGGATTTTGCCATTTCCGTTGCCGAAAAGGAACACCTGATCACCGCGGGTGACCTCCCGGACTTGGCTGCGCATTCCCGACAGCACTTTAAAAAGCTCTTCGGCCGGTCGCTTCAGCTTCGCCAGGTGTCGGCGGCCGGCTGCAACGCATGCGAAGCGGATCTTAACGTGCTGGCCACCCCGTTTTTCGACCTGGCCCGCTTCGGCATCAACTTCGTCGCTTCTCCCCGCCATGCCGACGGCATCGTGGTCACCGGCCCGATTTCCCGCAACATGAAAACGGCCCTGCTGCAGACCTTTGAGGCCACCCCCGAACCCCGGGTGGTGATCGCCGTGGGTAGCTGCACGCTGACCGGCGGCCCTTTTCGGGGCAGCCCCGAGGTCAGTGAAGGGCTGGACGCCATACTACCCGTGGATCTGTTCATTCCCGGCTGCCCGCCGCACCCCATGAGCAATCTGCATGCACTGCTAACCTTCTTCAAATAGACGAATTCGTAAAAAATCCGATATCTGCGTTACGCTTCATTTCTCGTCACTGCGGCGTACCAGAAGTACGCTGCCTACGGCACCCGCGATAGCGGTATTCTCAAAATTCGCAAGCCTTGATCTCGGGTTTTTACGAATCCGTCCAAAATGAGTTTTTTTCGACTTCATCAAATAAGAATGGTGGATAACAACAGCGGTATCCTGCCCATATGGACAGGATCCCGCCGTTGTTTATGGCTGGATAATAATGGTGGGGTACAACCCTTCCTTATCGCCTTTGGGATAAGGCTGAAGCGTATTAAAGGAGATGTTCTGGTTGCGCTGGGCATGCCCGCGATTCAAATTGCCATCGAAAAAGGCGCCGTTGGCTTCCAGGATATGGTGAATCCGCTCCTGAAATGCCGAAACAAAACTCCCACCGCTGCCTTCGAAGAGCATGCTGCCTCTACAGATCCGGGTGTCGATCTTTGAAAACTGCTTAAGCGGCATGCTGTTCACTTCCAAATCTTTGGCTTCTTGGATCAACCCCCATACCAGATGGCCGGGAGGAATGGCCAGGGGGTTGCGGGTGTCGATGATCGTGTGGGGCATAATAATGCTGTCCTGACCAATGCTGAGCCTTGCATTAGGTCGCCCCCTGAGAAAACTGTTGAATCCCACAAACACGTTGGTGGCCAGATCCGCTTCAATAATCTTGGCACCGTGGGCGGTAACATTGTTACCCTTGAGTTTTGAATTGATGATATAGCAGTTTTCCTGAGCATTGGCGCCCCTGCCGAGCCAGGAATTCTGGAGGAACGCTCGCTGGGCCACCAGCACATTATCTCCTATGTGAGTTTTCGGCTTTATCACGGCGAAGCGGTCCAGAGACGCACTGGCTGGAACGGTAACTGGGTTTTCAATGTTGACCACATTAAACACCCGCTGAAATGCCTCCTTGCGATCCTCCACAAAATCCATGAACACCCCTTGGGGCGGACTACCGCTGGCAAAATAGGTGTAGTTGTTCAATTGATTGATCGGATAACGGTACATGAAATTGAAATCACCCGGCTTACGGACCCATACGGTTCCCGGTTCGATATTCAAGTGGCTAATTTCACCGGCCTGAACATACGAGTATGCGCCGATAACACAGTCTCGCATGGTGGTCAGATCCACCGTCGAAAATGGCCCTAAATAACAGCCGTCGGAAGGCGATCCGTGAATGTTGGCGTAATGGGTTGAGATGGTGTCCCGAATATAAAATCGTTCCAGGGTCTCCGGGTCATGGGAAAAATTGTGGACCAGGGTCTTGATCAGAAAACTGTCGTCGATGCGAATCTCTTCATCCTGGTCCACCGGGATATCGAACTCCTGGTATTGGAACAGATCTCCCTTTTTTTTCAGTTCATCGCCGCGGATGTCGCTCTTATAGAGCAGAGAGTTGGTCACCCGGCATCGTCCCAAAAAATAGCTGCCGGAGAGGTTGGCGTGCTTGAACACCAGGTTCAGGGGATGATGCGGGGTGATACCGTAAAAAGCATAAAATTTGGTCATCTGCCCGGTCGGAACAAGCTTATTGACCATTGGATGAACATCGAACTCCAACTCCCGGAGGTTGATGTTCACGCGTTGGATAATCCGGTCAAAGAGTTTTTCAAGTTCTCTCATTATGCCTCTCCGTCTGATAGCTGTGATTCGGATTCTTTCATGGCATGGAAAACGACGGCGAACACATCAGCCAACCGCAATACACCCACGATATCCGCATCCCTGGTAACCAGCAACGAGAGATTGGAACCGGTGGTCAACTGGTGAAGGGCCATATCCAGGGACGTATTTTCATCCACGTACTCGCCTTCGGGTGGCCGCTGCATGAGATCGGTGACTTTCAACTTGGCGGCTTTGGAATACACATCCAAGATGGGCGGGGAACTTTTCAGGTACTCTTCCTGTTGCAGGGCGACGGCTTTGCGGGTGAAGCCATACTGTTTGAACTTTCTGATTTGATCCAGATTGGCATCCCTGGGTTCCAGCGCACACAGAAAGTCCATCTGGCTGAGTTTGCCGATAACCCGTTTGTTCTTGTCCAGAACCAGAACGGCCCGGTGGGAGTAGCGGCTTTGCTGAAACTGTTCCTGCGCCTTCTCCAGCGCAAGTACTGATTCGTAAAGTGTCGCCTCCTCGGGCACGGTGGCGTACTCCGAGATCGGCACCATTAAATCTTTGACAATGTAGTTCTTCACAGGGAGTCTCCAGCTTAAAAGTTCAATAACAAAGCCTATTTTTCCAGCATTTGGAATCCGTTCGCCTATTGTCTTAAATTTGACGTAACTATTATGAATATGTCAAGAAATAAATCATAACCCATATAATCATTTAATTAGTCAGGAAGTAACATCTCCAACAGATTCGATGGCTGTTTTTTTTCCAGGCGCGGTCATCGTCGCCTGCCACCGCGTTATCAGTTAAATATACCAGTGGCAATTGCCATTCTCTTGATCTTACCCATCCCCTGTGGTAGACAACCGCTGGCGTTCCAAATTTTACTTCCACACACACAAATCAATACGATATAAATGGGTTGAGATGCCCAATAGGATAATAACGATGAGAGGAGGAGCAGATTTGAAAACAAAACTGGTAAAAGACCTGATGGTACCGTTGTCGGAGTACGCCACGGTATCCGAAGATGCCACCCTCGATGAAGCCGTTGCGGCCTTGAAACAATCCCATGCGGAATTTGACCAGACCAAGTATCGGCACCGGGCAATCTTGATCTTAGACGCAGATCAGCAGATCGTGGGCAAAGTCAATTTGCATGCCATTTTAAAATCGTTGGAGCCCAAGTATGATGACATGTTCTCCGACAGCGGTCCCACGCATATGGGATTCACCCGTAAATATCAGCAGGCCATCTTCGAATCCATGAAACTGTGGCAGGACCCTATGGATCAAATCTGCGAAAAAGCCGCCCAGATCAAGGTCAAGGCCTTTATGGCCACACCCAAAGAGAGTCAGATGATTGAACCCGACGCCCCCTTGGGTCAAGCCATTCATCAGCTGGTCTTGGGCCACCATCAGTCGCTGCTGGTGACCCAAGACGAGCGCGTCGTCGGCGTGCTGAGGCTCACCGATGCCTGTGAGTTCGTCTGTGATGCCATTGTGGCCTGTAAGTATTAACTGGAAATGATTTTAAGTAATCCAACAATTATGTCTGCAATGGAGGGACTATAAATGAGTAGCGATGCAGCAGCGTTTCCAGCAATCGGGCTTGGCTGGAAAAAATATCTGTTTATGGCCATCGGTATCATTCTGTTTGTCGTCGTTTACTATTCGCCTCCCTGGCCGGCCGCCCTCGATCCCGAGGGAAAAGCCTTTGCGCTCTCTCCGGAAGGCAAAGGCGCGCTGGCGGTGTTTCTGCTGGCCGCCACATGGTGGGTCTTCGAGGTGGTACCCATCGGCGTGACCAGCCTAACCATCGGCGTACTCCAGGTGCTTTTCTTTATCCGGCCGGCCAAAGAAGCCTTCAAGGATTTCATGGACCCCAGCGTGCTTTTCATCTTTGGCTCGATCGTGGTCGGCCTGGTCTTTACCAAAACCGGATTGACCCGCCGGATCGCTTACAAGATGCTCGGCATTGTCGGTGAAAAAACCAGCATGATCTACCTGGGCTGCTTTGTCCTCACCGCCGCCTTGACCCACATCATGGCCCATACTGCCGTGGCCGCCACCATCTACCCGCTGCTGGTGGCGATCTACGCCATGTACGGCGAAGGCGATAAGCCGACCAAATTCGGCAAGGGCCTATTTATCGGCATGGCCTATATCGCGGGCGCCGGCTCCATCGTCACCCTGCTGGGTGCCGCCCGTGGTGCTGTGGCCCTGGGCTTTTACAATGAAGTCGCCGGAAAATCCGTCGGTTTTTTTGAACTGTCCTACTATATGGCGCCCATCGGCTGGCTGATGACCTTTCTCCTGTGGGGTTTTTTCATGGTGGTCATGAAACCTGAAAAAAGAACCATCCCCGGCCTGCGCGAGAGAGCCAAGAGGCTGAGCGAGGAGATGGGGGGCATTACCAGAAAAGAAGTCACCGCCGCGGTCATCGTAGGAACCGCCATTCTGGTCCTGGGTGTGTCGGCCGTGTTGAAATCGACCATGCCCGAATTTACACCGCCCCACAAGACAGCCGTACTGCTGACTTCGACCATTCTTTTCTTTGCCACAGGGCTTCTGGACATCAACGACCTGGAAGAGATTCCCTGGAACATCATCCTGCTCTTTGCCGGTGCCATGAGTATCGGGTTCTGCCTCTGGCAAACCGGCGCTGCCGAATGGATGGCCGTGAACTGGCTGACCATGTTCAAGGAGTCGACCGGATTCGTCTTCGTCATGAGCATCGCTTTTTTCGTGATGATGATGACTAACTTTATCATGAACGTGGCCGCCATCGCCATCTCCCTGCCGGTGGCCCTGGTCATTGCGCCCTACCTGGGCGTGTCCGGAGAGGTCATCCTGTTTGCATCCCTGGTGGTGGCCGGCATGCCCTTCCTCCTGCTGGTTGGCGCCGCCCCCAATGCCATCGCCTACGACTCCAAACAGTTCACCACCGCCGAATTTTTCCTGTGGGGGATTCCGGCCAGCATTATATTGATGGTGGTCACCGCCTTTGCGGTCAAAGTGCTCTGGCCGATTATGGGCATGCCCATTACGACCGGCGGCTGACACATGAAATCGTCGCCCTGACATGATCGAAGCAGCCCTGCTGCCTATAGCGGCAGGGCTGCTTCCTATCGTTACCCGCGGTTCAGTCCATCGCGCTAACGATTTCAGCGAGGTAAAACAATGAAAAAGATTTTTGTCAAAGAGTTGATGATCCCCATCTCCGACTATGTATCGGTAAAAAAGACGGATACCCTGGTTGACGTCCTGCTGGCCCTTGAATCGGCGCAGCAGGCCAATGCCCACGCCCACCGGGATGCCATCGTGGTCGACGACGCTGGTAAGTTCCTTGGAAAGGTCACCATGATCGACATCTTCCGTGCACTGGAGCCCGGCTATAAGAAGATGATGAAAGGCCTTGCGACCGGCACACTCACCAACGATTTCGTCATGAAAGCGGTAAAAGAATTCAATCTGTGGCTGGAGCCGGAGCAGGATATCTGCCAGCGCGGCAGCAAAAAAAGCGTCGCCGAGGTCATGCATGTATCCAAAAGCGTCGAATCCATCCAGGAGAGTGACACCCTGGAAAAAGCATTGAACCTCTATGTCATGGGCGTTCACCAACCCCTGATTGTCAAGGACGGCAAAACGGTCACCGGAGTCCTGCGATTCGGCGACATGTTCGAGGTGGTCAGGAAAGGTTTATTGGCCTGCAATGTCAACCAATAGTTCCGTATAAAATCAATTCCCAACACGGGTGAAATGATTTTTTTTAAAAAGCGTGGATGGATATCAGCCATCTGCGCTTTGCCATTTTTAATAGGGGTGTCTTTTTTGACAATCCGGGCAGATATGGCTGCTCCGCTGGGCCACGACAAGGCGTACGACAGTGCTGCCGCATCGTGGGCAAGCTTTGCCAGTACGGCGAAATACATTGAGTTTTTCGGCATTTCCGCCCGGTCGGCTGCCCGGCAGGTAAAAGTTGCTCTTGCCGGTACCCAGAGACGTGCCTAAATTCCTCAGCCCCTTGTTCAGGACACGGGGGATGGCCCGATGCAGGATCGGGACTTCATCAACGGTGAGCGAACGGCTGGTACGCTGCGGGTGAATGCCGGACTCCCAAAGGGCTTCATCCACGTATATATTGCCCAGGCCGGCCAGAAAATGCTGGTCCAACAGCAGCGGTTTGATCTGGCGATTCGTCGTCTGCAGCATCTCCGAAAACCGTTCGACCGTAAAGTTTTCTTCCAGCGGTTCGGGGCCCAGGTGATCCAGAATTCTCTCCGGGGCCGTGGTCAGCCAAATACGACCGAACTTGCGCGTATCCTGAAAACGCAGGCTATGCGTTTGGCCAACGTCCAAGATCACATGCTCATGTTTGTTGCGTGGCTGGTCTCGGGGCTCCCAGTTCAGCCGCCCGGTCATGCGCAGGTGGATCATCAAGGTCAGGCTGCTGGACAGGTCAAACACGATATATTTGCCCCGGCGGGAAATCTGCCGGATTGTTCGACCTTTGATTTTATTGCAGAAG
>NZ_JASJGN010000028.1:0-2611 GCF_033791525.1 Desulfosarcina sp. | reverse complement strand
TTTCATCCCGGATTCGATTAAGCTGGTCGCAGGCAGAACCGGCCAGGAATACAATATCCGCAAAAAAAGGAAGGGGGCATTCTGGCAGGACCGCTATCATGCAACTGCCGTGGAAAGTAACCGCCATCTGCGCCAATGCATTGCTTATATCGACATGAACATGGTCCGTGCCGGCGTGGTGGATCATCCTGGAAAGTGGGAATGTTGCGACTATAATGAGATCCAGAATCCCCCGGCAAGGAAAGGAATTATCGATTTTAACCGGCTTATGGAATTACTGGGATTGGAAACCTATGAGCAGTTGAAGCAAGCCCATTTCAAGTGGGTGGACAGTGCGATACAGGCTGAGAATAAAGGCAGGCAAGCCAAATGGACACAAAGCATTGCGGTTGGCGGCGAGTCCTTCATCGAGAAGATCAAAGAGGCACTTGGTTTCAGGGCGAGAGGACGAAAGATCCGTCGCGCCGGCGATGCCTTTGAACTTCGGGAAGCCCTGAAACCATATGGCACAACGAATGCTTTGGCGTCTGGAAACACCTTTTTATGGGATCAATGACAACCCGCCTTAATCGGCCTGTTTTGGCCCAAAAAATGGCCGATTAAGGCCTCGATACAGGCACTTTTTTGACTCTTTTCCCAAGTTTACAGTATGTTGCTGAGGCGACCCCATTTCTGTGGCTTATCAAGCCACTTTTAGCGAAGCCTCCGGATTCGGCCTGATCGTCGTGCGCAGCTTGGCCAGTGCCTGGTGGGCGGCGTTGATCAGCGGATGAACAGTGGGCGCCGATGTCAGCAGCGGGTGGGTCGCAATCTGCATCATGTCCAGTTCACGCACCGTGACCTTTTTTTGGATCGCCAGCGCAACCACATTAATCAACTCCCCCACGGACGGTCCACCGGATACCTGCCCCCCGAGAATAATACCTGATCGGTCGGCGAAGATCAGCTTGACCTTGAGCTCACTGGCACCGGGAAGCATGCCGGGGTGACGATCCGGCGCAACGGCAGTTGCCGTAACGTATCTGAACCCTTCTTTTTCGCAGGTTCTGCAGGTCATCCCTGCGCTGGCAAATGATTTCCCGGCGATCTGGGTAGAAAAGGCCGCAATCGTACCCTGGATTTGGTGCAGCACGCGGATGCCGTAGATATTGGTGCCCGCATTGCGCGCTTCGGCGGTTGCCGTTGACGCCAGCCAGACCGGTGCTGCCTTGCGAGTGAAAAAATCCCGCTTCAGCGCGCAGTCGCCGACGGCAAATACATCCTCGGCATTGGTTCGCATGTAATCGTCAACCCAGATAGACCCGTTCTCGACGATCCGTAAACCGGCCTTTCCAGCCAATTCGCTCGATGGTTGGGCACCCACACTGACCAGTACCATATCAGCCGGAATGGTTTCTCCGTTTTCAAGGGAAACCGATTCTACACGTTCGCCGCCGTCGATGGAGACGACACGGCTGCCGGTGCGAATCTTTATCTTCCGTTCGTCTAACAGTCGGGCAATCTCGTCACAGAATTCATCGTCAAAAGCGGTTAACAGCAGCCTGGGCATGATTTCGATCAGGAAGATGTCCACATCGGCACCCCGGGATAACTCATCGGCAAACTCTGCACCGATGAACCCCCCGCCGATGATTACCACGTTTTTGGCCTGGTGGACTTTATCCCGCAAGGCATTCATCGCCGACATACTTTTTTTTATTTTAAAAACGCTTTGTTTATTCACACCCGGAATGGGTGGCATGCGGACATCCGTTCCGGTCGCCAAAACAAGCTTCTCATAGGAAAGAACGTCACCAGACTCCAGGGTAACCGTGTGTGCTTTCGCATCCAATGAAACCACTTTGCCCACGATGATGTCGATTCCTGCTTTTTCCAGTGGCATGTTACCCATGGCGTTGTGCTTCGTGTCGGCCAGGGTGTGCATCATGTAGGGTATGGCGCAGGGAATGACCCCATCCCCGATTTCTTTGATGACACACACGGATTTGTCAGGATAAACGCTCTTGGCCGTCTGTGCAGTAATAACTCCGGCGGGTCCGCCACCGACAACAACAATATTGACTTCCATTGGTTACTCCTTTCCTTGTTCGTTGATGGTAAAAGGCAATACCCTTTCTTATAAACGTTTAAGGCTTGTCAAAGAGCGGCGGGATTACAGTCGCGGCGTAACCCCGAAAGTTGCGTTAAAAATAAAAATCGATAGCCAAGGTTCCATACGAATTTTCAGTACTAGTTTTCTCATAGCCGGGAAGTGGATCCGGGAGGACCTCCTCGTCTAAGATAGCAGAGGTATAATTCAAAGAAGCACGAATAGAAAACCAGTCATAATAATGATAATTGAGGCCTATTAATCCGGCATAGACAAAATCCTCTCGTTCAACAGATCTATCATCGCCTGTGATAATACTGCCATCATAAAGGACCGAATAAATCAGTCCTGATGCGCGGGCTCCAAAAACAACTTCAACACTATGCGCGGCTGCTAATGATGGTTTGGGAAGGTAGTAAGCCTGGAAAAAACCACGTCCCGGTGGTGCTGGATAACTATTGAAACCCTCTAAGATGTTCCATCCAAATCGCATTTCAAGAGCGAGTTCCACGGCGGTTAATA
>NZ_JASJGN010000027.1:0-21368 GCF_033791525.1 Desulfosarcina sp. | reverse complement strand
TTTGATCCTTTTTGACACCCCCCAGATAACTAATGGTCTGGTTATCAGCCAGATCAGCTGAAAGTTGTTCCCCTGACCGTTTTATGGGTTCACCAAAAAACGCTTTGATAGCCGTTTCGAGAACCACCATCTCCTTTTCTTTGGAAATGGCATGGTAAAGACTCAGTCCATCTTCGGACACCCGGCGATCCATTTCCGGTAGTTTGTCAACCGTATCCACGAGCGCTATGAAGCCGGTCAATAGCTCCAGATTCTCTTTGAGGGCTTCGATTTCCGGGCTGCCGCTTCCCAGTATGTCTTGTATGGTGTCCTTATCCATAAGAAGCTGTAAGCGATATGCTGTAAGCTGCTTAGAGCTTACGGCTTATCGCTATCCTTTATAATCGATTTCTAAATACTTTCTCCGCGGCATCGATGGTCTTCTCAATCTGCTCTTTCTCATGGGCTGCCGATACAAACATGGATTCGAATTGCGATGGGGCCAGATATATCCCCTGCTCGCGCATCCCGGCATAATAAGCGGAGAACATTTCCAGGTTGGATGTTTTGGCATCCTCTATATTTTGAACAGGTTGCCGGGTAAAAAACAGACCCAGAATGGAAGCGACCCTGCCGACCTGTGCGGGAACACCTGTCTTTTCAATAGCGGCGCGCAATCCCTGTTCCAGGCTTTCAGCGCGTTGGTCCAAATGCTCATAAAATCCCGGTTGTCTTAATTCCTTGAGCATGGCAATTCCCGCCGACATGGCCAATGGGTTCCCGGACAGGGTTCCTGCCTGATAGACCGGTCCCTCCGGAGCGATTCTGGACATGATCTCCCGGCTCCCGCCGTAAGCACCCACGGGCATGCCCCCACCGATGATCTTCCCCAGTGTCGTAATATCCGGCATGATGTTGTATCGCGCCTGAGCCCCACCGTAGGCCACACGAAAACCAGTAATAACCTCATCAAAAATAAGGAGGCTGCCCGTCGCATGTGTCAACTCACGCAACGCTTCCAGAAAGCCTTGCACGGGCGGCACCAATCCCATATTACCAGCCACGGGCTCGACAATCACACAAGCCACATCTGCGCCCTTTTCCTTCATGACACGACTGATCTGGTCGATGTCGTTGTACGGGAGAGACAGGGTTTTCTCAGCAAAACACTCCGGTACACCCGGGCTGCCAGGTATGCCCAGTGTCGCCACACCCGAGCCTGCTTCCACCAGGAGCGTGTCGGCATGACCATGATAGCACCCATCGAACTTGATGATCAGATCGCGTCCGGTAACCCCTCTTGCCAGACGGATGGCACTCATGGTGGCCTCGGTGCCGGAATTGACAAAGCGCACCATTTCCATGGACGGTACCGCCGCCACCACCATCTCCGCCAGCTCAATCTCAAGATCCGTGGGAGCGCCAAAACTGGTACCCCGATTCATGGTTGAAGCAATCGCCTTAATTACGGATGAATGCCGGTGTCCCAGGATCATAGGGCCCCAGGATCCCACATAATCGATATAGCCGTTCCCGTCTGTATCGTAGATCATGCAGCCGTCAGCCCTGTCGATGAACAGGGGCTCGCATCCAACAGACTTGCAGGCACGTACCGGGCTGTTCACACCCCCGGGAATGACTTTGACGGCAGACGCAAATAGTGTTCGTGATTTTTGATGGTTCATGAATATATTTCCTCCACAAATGAATCAAATCCTTTGAAATTATATTGAAATCCCATATTCTTATAATTTGAAACGCTCATCTCAGGTTTATTATCAGAGACATGATATCAGGTCAAGCATCCTGCTTTCATGGGGAATAGCAAAATAGTAGTTGTATTTGTCGGACTATCACCCCTAAAAAGGTATCACAATTTACTTGAAGAGGCATACCCATATGAATGATTTAAAAAAGCAGGCCAAGTTCCTTAAATACATCCTGGGGTCTAGACCGGATGAATTCGGCCTGGTGCCGGACAAGGAAAGGTATGTCAAAATCAAAGACCTGCTCAAGGCCATCCATGAAGAAGATGGGTGGCGGTCGTTTCGCCAGGCCAATATCAACGAGATGATGGTATCCCTGCCGAATCCACCCCTTGAAATCAATGAAAACCGAATCCGTGCCAAGGATGGACAACAGATCCCCAAACGGGTGTCACCAGAACACCTGCCAAAACTGCTTTTTACCTGTCTGCGCCCGAACGCGTTGCACGTGATTCTGGAAAAGGGAATTCTTCCCATGGGACGCAAGCATGTGGTCTTCTCCTCCGATAAAAAAATGGCCAAACGAATCGGCAGACGAATCCATGCGTCTCCTGCGTTTCTAACCGTCAGTGTCGAAAACGCCATCAAGCAGGGAACCCTCTTTTTACAGGCTGGGGAAACGCTTTTCCTGGCAAGAAGCATCCCCGTGGGATGTTTTACGGCACCGCCCCTGCCCAAAGAACCGAAGATGGTCAAACACAAAGAGCCTCCCAAACTTAAAGAACGGGACAAATTCCCCGGCAGTTTTTTTCCGGACATGACCGAGCAGGTAGAAACCGTCGAACCTAAAAAATTGACCCGCAAGCAACGCAGGGAAAAGGACATCGCCTGGAAAAAGTCGCGGAAACAAACCAGACGACGATGAAAAATCTATTCATAACTTGACAAGACAGGATAACATGCAAAAAATGAGGGGTCGAGCGTAATTTTTGAAGCTAAATTTTCTTTTTGACAAGTCGTTTCAGGATTGATATGTGAACTTTTTGTTCGATGAATAAATTCGTGTAACATGTTCATTGGGCCGTTAGCTCAATCAGGCAGAGCACCTGACTCTTAATCAGTAGGTTGAAGGTTCGATTCCTTCACGGCCCACCAACGTTTTTTCCAAGGGACGGTAATGCCGCCCCTTTTTTTATGGTGCACAGCAATAACCCACCGCCAGCGATGGAAACCTTGTGAGTTGTACTAAGCTCTTGACAGTTTTTTTCGGTTGATGATATTTGTATTAATTTTTATTGATTCCGATGGAATCACTCATCCTTGCTCCGGTCCTTGGCCGGGGCTGTAAAGCCACAAGGAGGTTTTATGAAGCGGTACGAAACGATCGTTATTATTGACCCCGACCTCTCGAAGGAGGCAGAAACGCCGATCTTCGAGCGTCTAAACGATCTGATTCCCCAGTACAATGGGTTTCTGATCGAAACGGATGACTGGGGGACCAAGAAACTGGCCTCCGATATCAAGAAAAAAAATCGGGGACACTATGTAAGATTGGATTATTGCGGTGACGGGGCATTAATTCAGGAGATGGAACGGTTCTTCAGAATTGACGACAAAGTCATGAAGTTCATGACAGTCCTGCTGGATGAAAATGCTGACCTCGACGCCATCAAAGCTGACCTGGCGGAGAAAGCGGCTGCGGCGGAACAGGCGGCAACGGCGGAACAGGCGGCAACGGCGGAGAAGGCGGCAACGGCAGAGAAGGCGGCAGCGGCAGAGAAGGCGGCAGCGGCAGAGAAGGCGGCAGCGGCAGAGAAGGCGGCAGCCGAAAAGGCTGACGTGGCCGTTGAAACTGAAGCACCAACCGAGAACAATGAACCTATCGAAGATAAAAAAGAGGAGTAACCCATGGCCGTTTCAAAACCCCGCCCCCGAAGAAAGAAAAGAAGAATTTTCCACCGGCGCAAAGTCTGCCGATTCTGCGCAGACCAGAGCCTTATAATCGACTACAAGGATCCCCGAGCGCTGAAGTATTTCACCACCGAACGAGGAAAGATCATCCCTCGGAGAATTTCGGGCGCCTGCGCCAAACACCAGCGGGCCGTGACCCATGCCATTAAGCGTGCACGGACCATTGCCCTGCTGCCATACGTTGGGAACTTTGACCTGTAGTCGGTCAAGCTTAGCCGGCGGGACAAGAACGCCTATTTCCAGGAGAAGCGGATGGCACCGTTGCCATTTCAAAGTGAAGTATCGAAAGATATCGCTACCGGCGTAATGGCCACCCTCGTCATCTTTTCCGTGTCGGTCTTTATGCCGGTGGTGGGCTTTCTCTTCTCTATGTTCATTCCCCTGCCGATTCTTTTTTACCGGGCAAAACTGGGCAGACGCCACGGCATGATAGTCCCGCTGGTGGCCATCGCGGTGATGGGCCTTGTCTTTGGTGGGTTAACGATGGATATCCTCTTTTTTTCAGGGCTCATGTTTCTGGGGTTTGCCATCAGCGAGATGTTCGAAAAAGAGCTGTCCGTGGAGATGACCGTCGTGGCCGCCTGCTGCATTGTGTTAGGAGCCGGCCTGGCAGGTATCCTGCTTTACAGCATGGTCGCCAACACAGGGATATACGCCTTGGTTTCGGCTTACGTAGCAACCAATCTGGCGCTGTCCCTCGACCTATATAAAGGTATTGGCATCCCGCAGGAAACCATTGATACCATTTCCGGCTCCCTTGACCAGATTCAATTTGTGCTGGTGCGGATTCTGCCTTCACTGGCCGCCGCGTCCACGCTGTTTGTGGCTTGGACAAACTTAATTGCCGCGCGGCCGATTATGGAGCGCCGGGGCCTTTCTTTTCCGGACTTCGGCCATCTCAACCAGTGGCGGGCTCCCGAACCGCTGATTTGGGGTGTCATCGGCTGCGGACTGATCCTATTTCTGCCCGCAACGGATATCCGGCTGATCGGTGTCAACGGCCTGTTGGTGCTGCTGACGATCTATTTCTTCCAGGGTATTGCCATCGTTTCGTTTTTCTTTGAAAAAAAGAAATTGCCACGGGCCATTCGGGTGGTCCTGTACATGATGATCGCTTTGCAACAGCTATTCCTGCTGGTAATCATCTGCATCGGGCTATTTGACATGTGGATCAATTTTCGAAAAATTGACACCAATAAGCATGAACCGGACCTACCCTCGTGAATTCCAGGCGGTCCTTTTTTTGGAGGTAAAGCATGAAAGTTATTTTGAAGGAAACCATCAGTTCGTTGGGCATCATCGGAAGCGAAGTCAATGTGGCGGACGGATATGCGCGCAATTACCTGCTCCCCCAGCGAAAAGCCGTTCCGGCCACCCCGCAGCAACGCAAAATACTCGAGCAGGAAAAGGCCAAATTCGAACTGCAGATTGCAAAAGAAAAAGAGTTCGCCCAAGAGATGGCCAACCGTCTTGAGGCCGTTATGGTGACCATTGCATCAAAGGTCCACGAAGCGGATAAGCTTTATGGTTCCGTAACCGTCCGAGACATCATTGTCGCCCTGAAGAAACAGGATGTCGATGTGGAAAAACGGATGGTGCTGCTCAATGAACCGATTAAAAACATTGGCACATTCAAGGTTCCCATCCGCGTATACCAAGGCATCAAACCGGAAATCACCGTGGAAGTCGTCCCCGAGGAAGCCTAATTCATGACCGATTACCGGGAGTTCTTGAGCCAAGGCGGCAAAAGGCTCCTGGTAGTATAGCTAACCCGGGTAAACCAAAAATAACAAATTGCTAACACCAAACTACAAATCTCAAAAAAGGGCAAAAACCAACCGTTGTTTGTCTTTTAGTTTCCCCACTATTGATGAATGGAATCTCCTTTTTTTAAGATCGATAGGTTTGGAATTTTGAATTTAGCTATTGTGATTTATTGGTTATTTGGTTTTTGGTTATTGTAATTTATTTTTTGATAATCGTTTGTTTGCAGATAGAAGCCTCCGACACACTGTAAAATCAGGTGTTATTGTATGCCCAACACCCAACATCCGGTACCCAAAGACCCCGCATTCCATAAACTTCCGCCCCAAAGCATCGAGGCCGAAGAATCGATTCTCAGTGCCATTCTGATCGACAACAGCACACTCATTGATATTCTCGAGATCCTGTCTGCAGATGATTTCTACAAAACTGCCCACAAGATCACCTTTGCTGCCATAGAGACGCTCTATGCCAAGAGTGAACCGGTAGATCTGGTCACCTTGAGCAACCTGCTTCGAGAAAAGGACGAGTTGGAAAAAATCGGCGGGGCCGCCTATTTGGCCCGACTGGTGGATGCCGTGCCCATGGCAGTCAATGCGCACCACTACGCGCGGATCATTCACGACAAAGCCATCTTAAGGCGTCTCATAGAACGTTCCAACACCATTTCCAATCGGTGTTTTGACGACCGTGGAGAAGTCGAAAGTGTCGTCGAATTTGCCCAAAGCGCCATTTTTGAGATTTCCGAAGGAAAGACCAAGCAGGCTTTTTTTCCCATCAGCAAGATTATCGAATCCAACATCGACGCGTTAGAGGAGCGGCAGGGCAACCGGGCTCTGGTCACCGGCGTCACCACCGGTTTCTCAAAGGTGGACGCGCTCACCTCTGGATTTCAAAACTCCGATTTGATCATTATCGCCGGCCGCCCGGCCATGGGGAAAACAGCCTTTGCCCTGAATATGGCGCGCAATGCAGCCATCGAAGGCCAAGTGCCCGTGGCCATCTTCTCACTTGAAATGTCAAAAGAACAGCTCTCCTTGCGCATGCTCTGCGCTGAGGCCCGGGTGGACTCATCCCGCATCCGCAGCGGTTTTTTGAACAAGGAAGACTGGAACCGAATCACTGACGCAGCCGGTCGGCTGACCGAAGCCCCACTCTTTATCGATGACTCACCGGATATTTCGACCACGTCCATCCGGACCAAATCCATGCGCATGAAAATGGACAAGGGCCTGGGCATGATCATCATCGACTATCTTCAGCTCATGCGGGGCAACGCCAATATCGAACGACGGGACCTTGAAATATCGGATATCTCCCGGTCGCTGAAAATTCTGGCCAAGGAACTGAACATACCTGTCGTCGCCCTGTCCCAGCTCAACCGGAAACTGGAGGAAAGAAGCGACAAACGTCCCCAATTGTCAGACCTGAGGGAGTCCGGTGCCTTGGAGCAGGACGCTGACCTGGTGGCCTTCATCTACAGGGATGAAGTCTACAACCGTGACGAGAACAGTCCCCACCGGGGCACGGCGGAAATCATTCTGGCGAAACAGAGAAACGGTCCCACCGGCATGGCACCCCTGGCCTTCTTGAAATCTTACACGCGATTCGAAAACCTGGCCACTGAATGAAAGAGATCTTCGGCAACCTGTTGGGACTCAAGGCCAGCCAAATCAGGCGGTTGGAAAATCTAAGCCGACGACGCGTCCCCCCCCAGGACATCATCTCCCACGAATTGTGCCGAGACCTTTGCGCCCTTTCAGCTGAAACCAGCCGACAGATAGGCCTTCTCATCGACCGCAGCGGTAGGATTGTTCAAATCTTGATGGGAGAAGTGGACCGAATTGTTATCCCGGATCTGAAGGATTACCGGTTGGCACCGGACCGTCTGCGGGGGCTCCGGTGCATCCACACGCATCTGAACGAAACGCCCCTCACCCAGGACGACCTGACCGACCTGGCTCTCCTTCGACTAGATCTCATGGCAGTTGTCACCATGACTGGATCCGGTGAACCGGCATTGATCCACTGGGCCCATATCCTTCCGGGTGCAAACGAATCGAGCCCCTACCAGATCATGGATCCGATCCCGCCCTTCCGGCCGGAAATCGACTGCTTAAGCCTGATCCAGGCGCTCGAAGCCGAATTGGCCCGAAAAAAGACTGACACCGGCGGCCAGGCGGGGGCCGAACGCGCGTTGCTGGTCAGCGTCTTTACCGGCCCCCGAAAAGATGCCGTCGATTCACTGGATGAGTTGGAGGAACTGACCCGGACGGCCAATATCAGCATTATCGACACGGTTCTGCAGCAGCGGAAGAAAGCCAATCCCCGTTTTCTCATGGGAAGCGGCAAACTAGACGAACTGTCCATCATGGCCCTTCACCGGGGTGCAACATTGATCATCTTCGACCAGGAGCTCAATCCATCCCAGATTCGCTCCATTGCCGACCGCACGGAAATCAAAGTGATCGACCGGACGCAATTGATACTCGATATCTTCGCCCAGCGGGCCCAGACCCGGGAAGGTAAACTGCAGGTGGAGCTGGCCCAGTTGAAATATATCCTTCCCCGACTGGTTACGAAGGACACCGCCATGTCCCGGCTCACAGGCGGCATCGGCGGGCGCGGCCCGGGGGAAACCCGGCTCGAAATCAGCCGGAGACGGGCCAGAGACCGCATTCGGCGCCTTGAGCAGGCAGTCGCCACCGTTCAGAAAAACCGCAGCCAGCAGCGAAGCCGACGAAGCAAAAAGGGCCTGCCCATCATCTCCATTATCGGCTACACCAATGCGGGAAAATCAACCCTTCTCAACCAGTTGACCCACAGCCGGGTGCTGGCTGAAAACAAGCTGTTCGCCACCCTCGACCCGTCCAGCCGGCGACTTCGGTTTCCCAGGGACATCGAGGTGATCATTACCGATACCGTGGGATTTATCCGGGATCTGCCCAAGGAGTTGATGGCTGCTTTCCGGGCCACCCTGGAAGAACTGGAAAATGCCGATCTGCTGCTGCACATCATCGATATCAGCAATCCACGCCACCCGGACCAGATCCGTTCTGTTGAAACGATCCTTGACGAGCTTAACCTGTGCAGCATTCCCATGATCCGGGTGCTCAATAAAATGGATCGGGTGAATCCGGAAATCCGTAAAGGTCTGATCCGGCGACTGGATGGCATCGCGGTCAGTGCATTAAACCGGTCGACGCTCAAGCCCCTGTCGGAAAAAATGGAAGCTGCCGTGGAACACCTGTATGGGAACACCGCTTAAACAGGCAGAGAACGTAAATATTATTGTATATTGAATGGTTAGCGTTATCCCGATAATTCAGTTGACAGACTGTGCCAAATATTTGTAGATGTTTTCTCTTATGGAAATAGAACGGATCAAACGTGTGGGGATCGCTGCTGCCTGCAACGGTGGCAAGGTTCTGCGGGAGCATTTCGGCAAACTTCGATCAGTCCGTAAAAAAGGGGCTATCGATTTGGTCTCCGAAGCTGACATCCGATCCGAAGCGACAATCATCGACACCATCGCCAAGGCTTTTCCCGACCACGCCATTTTAGCAGAAGAGAGCGGGACACATGCGGGCAGCGGTGGCAGATGGATCATTGATCCGCTGGATGGTACGACCAATTTTGCCCACAACCTGCCGCTGTTCTGTGTCTCCATCGCCTTTGCGGTCGATGACCGCATCTTGGCCGGATTTGTCCTGGCCCCCCTTTTGGGCGAACTGTTCGTGGGGGTCAAGGACCAGGGGGCCCAACTCAACGGAATATACATTTCCGTATCCAACACCCCCATACTTGCCGACAGCCTGCTGGTCACCGGTTTCCCCTACGATCACCAGACTATATTCGAGCCATTGATGGGGCGTTTTGGCAGTTGCCTGACGGCAACACAGGGGGTCCGTCGACTGGGATCGGCAGCCCTGGATTTATGCTATGTGGCCAGCGGCCGCTTTGACGGCTTCTGGGAGCAGCATCTCAAACCCTGGGATACCGCCGCCGGTTTTTTGGTGGCCACAGAAGCCGGTGCCCGAACTACAGTTTTTTCGGGTGCCCCCTACGCCATCGACAAGGATGAAATTGTGAGCACCAACGGCCTCATCCATGATGAACTTCTCAACTTACTGGAGTAACCGGATTTGCAGACACCATCAGAGCAGGAAATGGAACTTTCGTTTGATCAGTACTTGGGCTGTTTCGGCAGATATCGGAGAAACGATCCGATATGTCGCCAACGGTGTGCCCTGAGCCTGCGTTGCGCCATTGAGAACGATCAGAATGAACGGTTTGAGATGTTGGAAGAGCTGGTTTCAGCCGGCAGCATGGTTATAAAAGCCAATTAAATACCGCGCCCTCTCGGTTGCCACAGGGGCCCTTTGGTTGCAACCCCGCTAATCGAGTGACGTGGGAAAGATCTTTCCAGGGTTCAACAATCCCAACGGATCGAAGGCCTGCTTGATGCGCTGCATCAGCGACATCGCCTCATCACTGACCTCTTTACGAATATAGGGGGCCTTGGTGATACCGACCCCATGTTCCCCGGAGATCGTCCCCCCCAGAGCCAGGGTGGTGTCGAAAAGGGTATCCACGGCTCGATTGGCCTTTTCTTTTCCAGTGCTGTTTGATCGGATTTATCCAGCATGATGTTAAAATGGATGTTGCCGTCACCCGCGTGGCCGAAGGCCACCATGGTAAGGCCGGTCTGTCGCCTGAGTTCGTCGATCTTGGCTACCAGATCTGGCACCCGGCTTCGGGGGACCACGATATCCTCGTTGATCTTGTGCGGCGCCAGTTTGAACAGCGCCGGTGAAATGGCTTTTCTCGCCTGCCACAGCCGCTGCGCCTGCTCTTCGGTTTCAGCCACGGTGACCGAAACGGCGCCGAGATGCCGACTCATATATTCGAGCATCCGGGCCGATTGACGGATTTCCTGACGTTTTCCGTCCACCTCCATGATCAGCAGAGCCTCAACATCCACCGGCAGCCCCACTTGCAAATACTACTCTGCCAAGCAAATAGAGGCATTATCCATGAATTCGATCGTTCGGGGAAAAACATGGCTGCGAATAATTTGAGAAACCGCACGCGCGGCCGTGTTCATACTGGCGAAGGCAACCGTCAGGGTCATCACGCTTTCGGGCAGCGGCAG
Source organism: Desulfosarcina sp. (assembly GCF_033791525.1). GTDB lineage: Bacteria > Desulfobacterota > Desulfobacteria > Desulfobacterales > Desulfosarcinaceae > Desulfosarcina. The sequence continues at coordinate 10,793 of NZ_JASJGN010000027.1, read as the reverse complement.
CAGTGTTAAGGTTGCCTCGGTAATCAGAGCCAGGGTGCCTTCGGACCCGACGATGAGCCGGGTAAGATCGTATCCGACCACCCCTTTGGCTGAACGCACGCCGGTCTTTATGATTTCTCCAGTCGGAAGCACCGCTTCAAGCCCCAGCACATAGTCCCGGGTAACGCCGTATTTTACTGCCTTTGGTCCACCGGCGTTTTCGGCCAGGTTGCCGCCGATGGTGGAAAAGCTGGCGCTGGAAGGATCCGGCGGGTAAAACAGCCCTTGTCGTGTTACTTGATTTTGAAAGTCGGCAGTGACCACACCAGGTTGAACACGGGCGATCAGACTTTCCTGATCGATCTCGACGATCCGGTTCATACGGTTGAAGACGACGATTCCACCTTTGACGGCCAGAGCCCCGCCGGTCATGCCGGAACCGCCGCCCCGCAGAATCACCGGGGTCTTGTATGATACGGCAAGGGTCATGATCTGCGACACCTCTTGTGCCGACGCCGGAAAGACCACTGCATCGGAGACAAGAAGGGTGGCGGTGGCATCAAAACCGCAGCAGACCAAATCTTCACGATGAGAAGAGAAATGGGGAGTGCCGACTATGCGTTCCAGTTGTCCAGACAGTCGGGATTGATCGCCATGGTTTTCCCTGCCGAATCAGATCTTTCCTTTTTCCAGACGCTCGGACAAAAACACGACATGTTTCTGAAAGGGACCTTTTTCCTTGACGCCCTTTTCCACAGCCTTCAGGGCATACAGGGTCGTTGCATGATATCGGTTGAAACTCTTGCCGATGGTTTGAAGAGAATGGTCGGTGTACTGCCGGGAGAGGTACATGGCCACCTGCCGAGGCCGGACGATGGATTGTCGCCGGGAGGGGGAAGTGAGGTCCGCAATGCTGACATTGTAATACTTACAGACCAGCCGCTTGATAGAATCCAGGGTGATACCGTCTCGTGAGGTAACGATGTTTTTTACGACGCTGCGGGCAAGCGCCAAATCCACATCCGATCCAAGCAGCGATGCCTTGGCGGCGACACCGATAAATCCACTTTTCAGTTGCCTCACATCATCGGTCAGTTCGGATGCCAAATATTGCAGGACCTCTTCGGAAATGTTGTGCCCACTGGATAAAGCCGTCTTTTTGAGTATTCGGAGACGGGTCTTATAGTCAGGTGAATCGATTTTCGAAATCAGGCCGCAGCAGAGCCGCGATTTGAGTTTGTCATTTAGTTTGGGAATGTCCGACGGCAGGTAGTTGCTGGAGTATATGATTTTTTTATTGGCATTCATCAATGACTCCAGCGTATTGGACAGTTCCTCCTGAGTCCCGCTTTTTCCGCTCAAAAAGTGAACGTCCTCCAGCAGCAGGACGTCGCAGTTCTGGCGGTACTTTTCCTTGAATCGATGGATACTGCTGCTGCGATAGGAACCGGTCATCTCATTCATAAAGTCTTCAGCCGTGATATAATAGACCCTTTCAGTGGGAAATGTTTTAAAAATGTGGTGCCCCACCGCTTGGGAGAGGTGGCTTTTTCCAAGGCCGGTTTTCGAATGCAGATAAAGGGAGTTCTGGTTTCCCAGGTTGCGCGCTGCCAGTGACAGAGCGGCAGAGTATGCAAAATCACTGTTCTTGCCGACGACGAACTGATCGAATGTGTAGTCTTTTCTGAGCAGTCGGCCGCCATTGGTTGGCGAATCGATGTGCGGCAGTTTCATCTGCCGGTCCTGTTTAATTTCTTTGCATTCTGCGGCTTGGCTCGACGCGACGATCAGGCGGACCTTGAAGGCCCTGCCCGCCGCCCTGGAAACAGCCTCTTCGATCATTTGACCATAATTGTCGGATATTCGTTTTTTTGAAAAAAGATTGGGGCAGGACAGCACCATGGCGCCGTTTTCATTGTCGCTGAATGCGATGGGTTCAATCCACATTCGGTAGCTGTGGCCAGGAACTTTTTCCTTAAGCAGAGTTTTCACTGACGTCCAGATCTGGTCCATTTAGAAAATAAATTCCCTTCATCAGCATTTACAATTGACTGCGCGCTTTGATGAAACAGCCGATTATTGGTTTAAAATATGGAGCTATTGGTTAATTATCTGCGGTTTTCGGAAAGGTAGTCGTAAAGATTGACGACTGGCGAGTTATTTACAAAATAGGATGTTCCAAGTCAATGTCAAAGACGGTCGGTTAATCAAATTGATAGCACGCTGCTCAAAAAGGTTTTTTATTATAATTTTTTCTGTTAGTTACCATGTAACTGCCGAGCAACTGCTTCGAAATACAAGGTTTTTCAACCCGTTATTTTTCCATAAGCATTCTAAGCAGATCGGGAGTTATCAACAATGTGTAAACAATCGTGTAAACTCTTATTTTCTTCGATTTGTTTGTTTTTTCTTTGTTTTCCTTTTTTATACCTTTATGTCGCTACAAATTTGAGCGGATTCAATCAAACATCAGCGATCCAACTGAACTGCTGATTCCAAAAGATGCAGGGTTTGTCCTTTGCCGGTCGCGCCCATGACCGATTGTGGGCCACGGGTGGACCGAAAATGTGCTGGATTGCTGGGATAAATGGAAATGAATTTACAAACCCGGATCGGCTAAGTATGATAACTGAATTTTTGAACCCAACAATCATGGACCGACCAAACCATGAAAGCGAGCTTACCGCTGCTGGGCATCACCATGGGGGATCCGGTGGGCGTCGGCCCGGAAATTATTCCCAAAGCCCTTTCCAATCCGCACGTCTTGCGGTGCTGCCGGCCCTTTGTTTTCGGTGATGCGACCCGCCTCCGGGTTGGTGCGGCGTCAATCGGCGTCCGTTTGAAGTTCTCAGAAAAGTCGTCGATCAACGATATCCGTGTTGGACACGACGGCATACCCGTAATCAATCCCGCTGGAATGGATACCGAAGGGTGTGAATGGGGCCAGCCCACGCCCATTTCCGGGATGGCCATGGCGGCCTATCTGAATGCGGCGATCGATGACGCCATGGCCGGCCGGATCGCAGCCATCGCCACCGGCCCCATCAACAAACTGGCATTGAAAATGGCCGATATCCATTTTAACGGACACACGGAGATTCTGGCCCAGTGTACCAACACCCACAATTATGCCATGATGCTGGCCGGAAAGCGGCTTAAGGTCGTCCTGGCAACCATTCATCTTCCCATTGGACAGGTCTCCCGAGCCCTGACCAAAAAAGGCATAGCAACCATCGTCAGCCTGACCGATCATGCCCTGAAAACCCGCTTCGGCCTGCGGGTGCCGCGTATCGCCGTGGCCGGACTCAACCCGCACGCCGGAGAATCCGGTCTATTCGGCAGCGAAGAGGAAAAAATCATCGGCCCGGCCATCGGTATGGCCGCTTCTCGAGGGATTACGGTCACCGGCCCCCACCCGCCTGATACCGTCTTTTACCGGGCATCCCGGGGCGCATATGATGCGGTGGTGGCCATGTACCATGATCAGGGACTGGGACCATTTAAAATGATTCATTTTGATGACGGCGTCAACACCACCTTGGGCCTGCCCATCGTCCGTACATCGGTTGACCACGGCACCGCCTACGACATTGCCGGCACGGGGCAGGCCTCACCGGCAAGCATGGTGGCGGCCATTACCATGGCGGTGGACCAGGCCCGTTGGCTGGACCGCCAATGCACCCAAAGGCAACCGGCCGCTTCAATCATGAACCTCGAACCGTCAACCCAACCGAATCCGTGACGACGATAAACGCAATTACCATTGAAGGGGCCAGGCAGCACAACCTGAAAAACATCAGCCTGCGTCTACCCCGCAACCAACTGGTGGTTATCACCGGCCTGTCCGGCTCCGGGAAATCCACCTTGGCCTTCGACACCCTGTATGCTGAAGGCCAGCGACGCTACGTGGAATCGTTGTCCACCTATGCCCGGCAATTCCTGGAGCGGCTGGAAAAACCCGATGTGGATCTGATCGAGGGCCTCTCTCCAGCCATCGCCATCGAGCAGAAAACGGCCATCCACAATCCCCGTTCGACGGTGGGCACAGTCACCGAAATTTATGATTTCATCCGCTTGCTTTACGCCCGTACCGGGATCGCCCACTGTTACCAGTGCGGCGAGCCCATCCTTGCCCAAACCATCGACGAGATGGTTAAAGCGGTCATGAAACGGCCCGGAGGCTCCCGGCTGATGGTTCTCGCACCGCTTTCGAAAGAACCGGCGGGCAGTTACCCGGGTCTGTTAAAACGATTGAGAAAAGATGGGTTTGCCCGTGTCCGCATCGATGGGAAAATACACGCGTTGGAGAGTGCCATCGATCTTTCAAATCCCCTTCCCGAGCGTATTGATGTGGTAGTTGATCGGCTGATTCTCAACCCGCGCGTCCGCAACCGCCTGGCGGACTCGATGGAACTGGCCATTGCGCGATCCGAGGGACAGGTGGAAGTGGCCTTTGTCGGCCAACGCATGGAAGCGGTAACAGAAGCCCTGTTTTTTAGTGAAAACGCCGCCTGCAAACGCTGCGGGGTCAGCTATCCGGAACTGTCACCGGCCAGTTTCTCTTTCAACTCGCCCCACGGCGCCTGCCCGCATTGCAATGGATTGGGCACGATTAAGCGCTTTTCGCCCCTGCAGATCGTCCCGAACCCCGAGCTCTCTTTAAGAGAAGGAGCGATCTCCGTCTGGGCCCATCGCCGTTCAGTCGCCTTTTGGGATTTTCTCGAAGATCTCACCGCCTTCTACGGCGTGGATATCTATACCCCTTACCGGGACTTTACGGAGACGTTTAAAACGGTGCTCATGCATGGTTCAGGGGACCGGCCGATCCCTTTCACCATTCATGAAAACGGTCGCATGAAAAAAAGATTGAAGCCATTTGAAGGGATTATCCCGTATTTGCAGCAGCAGTATGCCGAAGCGGTAACGTCCGCCGAGAAAAAAAACTTGAGCGACTACATGGCCGAATCACCCTGCACCCATTGTCAAGGTTCACGATTGCGCAAGGAGAGTCGGCATATTAAGATCGATGGAAAGTCCGTTGGCGATTTGACCGCTCAATCCATCACGGATCTGCAGCGCTTTTTCAACGTCTACCGGCCCGATGGCAAACGCGGTGTGATCTCCGAGAAAATCATCAAGGAGATTGCCGCGCGCCTGGCCTTTTTAAATGATGTGGGCCTTTCCTATCTAACCTTGGACCGGCCGGCCCACACCCTGTCTGGTGGAGAGAGCCAGCGAATTCGCCTGGCCACCCAGATCGGCGCTAAGTTGACGGGCGTGCTCTATGTATTGGACGAGCCTAGCATCGGTCTGCATCAACGCGACAACCAGCGGCTGCTGGATACGCTCATGAATATGCGCGACATGGGCAATTCGGTCCTGGTGGTTGAGCATGACGAAAATACCATTCTGGCCGCAGACCATGTCGTCGACATGGGGCCCGGTGCCGGCATCGACGGTGGCCATGTGGTCTTTCAAGGAACAGCGGCCATGATGCTGGAAGACGACCGGTCCCTGACCGGCAAATATCTTTCCGGCAGGCTGCAAATCGACGTGCCGGCCAGACGAAGGCCCGCCGACCAGGGAGAAATCCGTATTGTCGGGGCGAGTCAGAACAACCTTAAAAAGATCGATGTATCCTTCCCCACCGCTGTGTTCACCTGTGTCACCGGTGTCTCCGGTTCGGGTAAATCCAGCCTGGTGTTGGAGACCCTTTACCGGGCAGCCGTCCGCAGCCTTCAACAGCTCAATCTGCAGGCCGGCCATTACGAGCAGATCACCGGCCTGGAAAAGATCAACAAGGTCATCGACATCGACCAATCTGCCATCGGCAAAACGCCCCGATCCAACCCCGGCACCTATACCGGCATGTTTACACCGATCAGGGATCTATTCAGCCGGACACCGGAAGCAAGAATGCGCGGCTACAAACCCGGTCGGTTCAGCTTCAACATTCGCGGCGGTCGTTGCGAGGCCTGTGAAGGAGACGGGATCATCCGCATCGAGATGCATTTTCTGCCCGACATCTATGTCCCCTGCGACATCTGCAAGGGCAAGCGATACAACCGCGAAACATTGGAAATCCGCTATAAAGGCAAAAACATCGCCGAACTGCTGGACATGACCGTCGACCAGTGCCTGGCAATGTTTCAAAACATCGATGTCATCCGATCCAAACTTCAAACGCTGGTGGATGTCGGGCTCGGCTATGTCCCTATCGGCCAGTCCGCCACGACACTCTCCGGTGGCGAAGCCCAACGAATCAAACTGGCCCGGGAACTGAGCAAGCGGGGTACGGGAAACACCCTTTATATTCTGGACGAACCCACTACAGGGCTGCATCCCGACGACATTCGCAAGCTGCTGGGGGTACTCAACCGCCTGGTGGATGCGGGCAATACGGTGGTGGTGATCGAGCATAATTTGGATGTAATCAAAACCGCCGATTATGTCATCGATTTAGGACCTGAAGGCGGCGAGGCGGGCGGGGTTGTGGTGGCGGCAGGCACACCGGAAACCATCTGTGAGGTGAAAGAATCCCACACGGGCCGATATCTAAAAAAAGTTCTACGTTCAGGGGCTGAGTTCAGCGTTATCGTTTCTGGTTTGTAGGGATGACCCGGCCGGGTCGCCCCTACTTCTCTCCTTCATTTCCAGGATCATTTCACCGACGCAATAAACAACACCCGATTTGCTCAACCCTGAACCCTGAACCCAAACGTAAAAAGGACCGCGGCAATCAAGCAGCGGCCCTTTTCATGATTGTCTGTGGCAGGTACGGACTTATTTTACAAACAACTCGGCAATAGCGCCTGCCTGGGGATGCGCGTAGATCAGGATCAGCGCCACAACGAGTGCGTAAATACACAGAGACTCGATCATGGCCAGGCCGATCAGCAAGGTCACGGTAACCTTACCGGAAGATTCGGGATTCCGGGCGATACCTTCAACGGCGGACTTGAGGCCCATGCCCTGTCCAATACCGCAACCGAAGGCGGCCACTGCAATACCAAAACCAGCTGCTGTCACACACGCGATGAAGAACTGCAATGCTTGAGCTTCCATATCCTACACTACCTCCTTTAAAAGATTAATGATTAGGGCTTCTACCAGTTACCACAAACCGATTGAACGCAGGTCGATTCGCCGATTGACATGATCCGCATCGGCGAATCGACGGGTTTCCCTTGAGTGCTTCCCCATCAGTGGGCGTGTTCCATGGCCCCGGAGAAGTAAATGATGGACAGGAGAAAAAAGACGAACCCCTGCACGAAGGATACGAAAATTCCCAGGGCCATGATCGGCAGGGGGGCGAAAAAGGCGCCGGCCAAGCCGAAAAGAATGCCCAGAACAATCTCGTGGCCCATCATGTTTCCGAACAGACGGAAAGAGAGTGAGAGGATCCGTGCCAGGTGCCCGATGATCTCGATGATAAAGATCAGCGGTGCCATCCACCAGACCGGCCCCATAAAGTGCTTGATGTAGGCGGCACCATGGTATTTGACGCCGATGATGTGCGTGAACACCACCACTACGATGGCGCAGGCGGCCGTGGTGTTGAGGTTGGCGGTGGGTGGAAAGAACCCGGGGATGATACCGATCAGGTTGCCGATGAAGATGTAGAGAAAAATCGTGGCCGCCAGGGGAAAGAGCCATCGCGCCTCTTCACCAGCCGTTTCCACCATGAACTCTTCGATACCCAAAACGATCACTTCAAATAGGTTCTGGGCTTTTCCAGGTATCATGGAGATGGTTTTGGTGGCCAGGGCGCCGGCAATAATCAGGATCGCCATGAGCACCCAGGAGTAGACCACATGAGGGTATGTGTGGGCAAAATGCCCCAGCCCGATCGCTTCAAAAATCTTCACGAAAAATAGATAGGGATGCTCCATCCTTAGACCGCCTCCTTGAAAAATAATTTTTTTAGCTCAACCATGGTGGCCAGGGTGATGCTGGCAACCACGACGGAAAGACCAATGAACAGACCGATGGGATTCACCACCTCCTGGCTGATGAGGAAAAAGATAATCACGCCGCTGATGATGAATCGGATGTAGTATTTGATCAGGACCACGTTGGGAGAAGTCAGCCGCTGGGGGCGAAGGGCCTTGTTCAGGGTATGGGCCAGCAGATGAAAGTTGATCGTGACGATGAGTCCGCCGAAAATGATGCCCCGGGCGAATGCCGGGCTTGCCGCCAGCAGTCCCAGTAGGCTGACCGCAGCCAGAAGCACCCAGTTGGATCGCGTAACGAATGTGAGCAAGCGCTGCTGAATATTATTCACTGTATACAATTTTTCGCTGCTGTAGGTTTAACGGTAATTAATTTGGGCTGCGTTATCGGTCGTTGCAGTATTACAATACGGCGTCCTCCCTTTATCCTTGCCAAATTAGTTACCTTAAAGCCTATACGGGTCACAATTTGCGGCTCTTTTTAATTGCCAGGCCAATGTTGCGGTATCCGGCAGCGATGCCGAACCCCAAGAAAACAAGCGTCAACCACGGTGTCGTGTCAAAGCGCCTGTCCAGGTACACCCCGATCCCAAGTCCGATAAAAATGGAGAGTGACACCGAGAAACCCAGGCTCGAATAATAAGCCAGATCTCGTATCCACGTTCGCGTTTCTTTTTTCATGGGATTCGACCCTTCTCCGACCGCAGAGTGGCGTCAGATCAGGCCTTGATCGGAATGTTTGCGTCTAACACAGCCCGGGATTCAAGTCAATCTCAAAGTGGTTCCGAAGCGCCGAAAACCATCACCACACGAGCCGGTGGGCCTCGAAAACCGGGCCGTCCACACAGACGTGCCGGTAGCGTGCGTTGTCGTCCCGCACTTTCACGGCACATCCCAGGCAGGCGCCCATCCCACAGGCCATCATGGCCTCGATGGAAACCTGACATGGGATGCCGCGTTTGGCGGCAATGGCGGAAACCGCCTTGAGCATCCCAGACGGGCCACAGGCGCAGATGAGATCCACCGGACCGGCATCCAGGGCCTTCTCCAGGCTGCGGGTCACCATCCCCTGATTCCCCTGACTGCCGTCATCGGTAGACACGTCCAACAAAAAACCAGGAAGATCGAATTCGGTGATGCAGACCAGGTCGTCCTTGGTCCGGCCGCCGACGAATACCACGCACCGATTGAGACTGCCTTCCCGCTCGAGCATCGACTGAGCCAGAAAGCGGATGGGGGGCACACCGACCCCGCCGGCCACGAGGATCAGTTGCCGGCAGTTGTCGGGCACCAGAAAAGCGTTTCCCAGCGGCCCGATCACGGATAATCGGTCACCGTTCCGGCATCGGGACAACCGTTCGGTTCCCTTTCCCACCACTTTATACAAAATTTCTACCCCCGTCACACGATCCGCGTCCCGGATCAGGCCCAGTAGGGAAAAGGGGCGACGCAACAGGGGTGTGGCTTCGGTGCCGATGCGGACCATGATGAACTGGCCGGGTTTAGCGGTGTCGAAACCGGCGGCGCAGGATAGCCCCATGCGGTAATAGCCCGGTGCTGCTGGCTGGTTCCTCAATACGATGGTGTCTTGTTCGATCATTATTTATTTAACCCGATCAGGGCGGCAAAACGACCAGTTTCCCGCGCCGACCGGTATGAAAAAAAAAGGTGGGGATTGCACCGGGTGCATATGCCGGGACTATGTACATTGCCTTCCACCAGGCCGGCCGTGGTCAACTGATGCCGGCTGATGCGCCAGAAATCAAAATGGTGGGCACCTACACGAAAGGGCCAGAATTGTCGCGGGATCTCCTTTTTATAGTTGACAAACTCCGCACAGCAGGGACCCAGGGAAGGACCGATGGCAGCGGTCATCTGCCCTGGATCGCAGCCGAATTCGGCAACCATCCGCAAGACGGTGTGGCCGATAATATCGGCCACACTGCCCCGCCAGCCACAGTGGATGTTGGCCACCACGCGTTTTTTCGGATCGACAAGCATCACCGCCTGACAGTCCGCCGTTTGGATCAACAGCCGGATACCCGGCACATCTGAAATCAGCGCATCGGCCGACACCGGCGCGGTTTGAATCGCCTCCCCGCGGTTAACTGCCGCCCGGGTAATGGTCCGGATGGATGTGCCGTGATTCTGACGGGTGTAAACGTGAATGCCGCCACCGGTCATTTTCCGCAACCGTTTCCGGTTGGCCGTGACTGCCGCCGGGTCGTCACCCACCCCATGGCCCAGGTTCATTCCGTCAAAGGGCGGCCGGCTGCCATCCCCCATTCGGCTCACAACAACATGGACCAGTCCCGGGATACGCAAAAGCGGCAGGAATTGAAACAGATAATTGTCCTTTTCCTTTAACAGCAACAACGATTTACCTCATGCTTGACAGGTATTGCTATTTACCATTAGCCCTTAGAATGTATCTTAAAATGAGGATTTGGGTTCAAGATCAAGGCGGGATCGGGTTTCAAACCGCAGGCATACTCCAGTATGTCGAGGATTTGGAACGCGGTACCAACGCAGATATTGGATCAAAAGTCCGTTTTAAGAAAAATTCTACAGCGCCCGGGCCAACGTCAACACATCCACCCGTTCGGCCCCGTCACGTATCAGGACATTGGAACAGGCGTCGACCGTAGCACCCGTGGTCAAAACGTCATCCACCAGCAGCACCCGCATGCCTGCGGTCTGACAACGACGATTCACGCTGAATGCATTCCGGATGTTGATCCGCCGCTGCTGACGGTCCAATCCGGTCTGAGGGGCCGTGGCCCGGGTGCGCACCAGCAGGTCACGAATGATGACGGTCTCTTCGGGCAGCGCCCACCGTCTCACCAACAGGTAGGCTTGGTT
>NZ_JASJGN010000026.1:0-33619 GCF_033791525.1 Desulfosarcina sp. | reverse complement strand
ACTTCAAAATAGCTTTCCGGAGTTAAGGGATCACATCCGTTATCCTTTCACGATTGGTTGGCACCACCCGGCTGCACAGCATGGATGGTGGACCCTGCCATCAGTGAACGCATAGAATCAGACCAGTTCATGCGCCTCTGTTAACCGGCGCTGTTTGAACCGGACACCAAGGAAAATCAGGGATAACCCGATCCGTTACCTGAACTACAAGCATCCATAGCGAAGCATTGACTACCCAAAAGTCGTTGAGGAGATCGGGTTCGAAAAAGAACGAATTCTATCCTGGAAAAAGAATAATGCGATGAAGAAATGTTGCAAACATGCTGTTCGTCATCGTTTCGTGGATATCAGGGATTCACATGCGCAGAACAAAAGCTGGCGCATAAGAGAAATCGTGCTTGATTAACAACTTCTTTATTTATCATATATTTACGTATTTATAAATTTATGTCAATATTTTTTAATAATAAAGAATTATATGCGCTCAATGTTTTTATTTATTAAATATGGACCTCTATGAAGCTCCAGTTTAATCGGGTGTGACCGTATCCCCATCATACTATGCTCTGTGTAACAATGAACTCATGACCAAAGAGAAGGCAACGGCATTAGGTATAAAGGAATACTTGATGAAACTCGTCGCAATGAAGGATCTATCAAGTGGGGTTCGTGATTCCATTGATAAGGAAATTATTTGATATGGGAAATATTGACTTTTTGTGGTTTCTTGAAAAAATCGATGAATTGTGCTCCGTATTAAGAATCTCATTCCTCTTTAAACAAAAAATATCGAAACTAAAACTGCACCTATCAATATCGCCAAAAATTCCAGATACCTTGCCAGTCACTGAAATAAAGGCTAATTCCAAGCACCACTACATCATGTGGTCAGGCGAATTTTTTGGTGGGTGGTGATTACACACCAATCAGTGAATATATCTGACAAATCGGTCGCGTGGTGATGTATTGAGAGTATCAAATTTCTGCAAATATTGAAGATATCCTTCGACTCAGTTTTTTTAAACAAATGACGGCTATACGATTCTTTCGAATAGGCAGCTGCTTTTCCCGGTTCCTCTTAAATGGCAGGTTAGCCTTTCTTGCGATCCTCAACACATAGCCATATTCCCTCAACATGCGATAGACTGAACTACCAACTTTCACCCAAACTGAGCGATCCACCTTTCTCGAAGAAGGTCGATTGGTAACGATCACGGTGGGGTACCATCGATGGTTGTATTCAAAAGGTGAAACCCCTTGGGTTTGCCGATCTTTATCCGCCTCAGGCGGATCACCACATCTTCGGCGTTAGCTATCGCCGCGCATAGTCCACTATAGCGCGACGACATCTGCCTTGAATCTGCGGCAAGCTCAACAATCGCTCAGCTTGGGTTTCAGTATATATGTGTCTAGACTTTATTTAGGCAGAAACCACACCCAAATCCTGAGTTCATCGCTTAGGGGTAGATGACTCAACCGCTTTTATTTGCATGGTGAATTCGTGAAGCACCTCTTAAAGGTAAATCTGATACTATTGTCAGCTGTAGTCCTGATAGGATTGATTCTGTTGAACACTTACTTTGAAATTAAATCTCGATAAATTTAACCTGCAATTGATCCGCCATGGGGTTCCCTGTTGTACAGGCGGCCATTGCTGGTCTTAAGAAATGCCTCTAATGCAATATCCTCCTGTTTTATAAATCCTTTGTTTGCGATCGAACCGCTGTGAACCATTTCTACGATTGCACATAACGAGGCTGCTGTAGTCCAGGAAATTGCACTCCAGGACTGCCCGTCAATGTCGACAGGATAATAAGCATTTACAAATTCTTCCCGAACCAGCTGTTGGTTTTGTTGGCCTTCGGCTGAGGCATGAACATAGACAACATCTTTTTTGACGGGCGGTTTGGCATTCGTCAAAATCCCTCCGGCCATTTTCCGGTTCTCGCGCATCAATAATTCATGAAAGAAAAAGTTCATTAACTTGACGTGGCCTGGGCAACGAATGCTTTTATAATCCAGGTTTTCGATAACTCCCAAATAGGTTTCACACATGGTTCCCAGCCCGCCCGACGTTGTGAACGCTTCCAATTGGATACCATCGATGACCAGCCCTTCAACCCATTCCATCGGAGATACCCATTTGTGGACCCCATTTTCGATCACTTCGCAATCGTTCAAATACTCGTTCACGACGCCTTCAGGCGACCAATTAAAGGCATAACCCAAAAGTCCGGTCGGATGCTGTGGAAGCGCGCCGACGCGTAATCTCAAATTGCGAACCTTATCAAAATGTTCAGCCAAAGAAGCGCCGACAATGGCAATGAACCCTGGTGCAAGACCGCATTGGGGAGCCAGAATTGAGTCTGCCGATGAGCTCAGTTTAATGATTGCTTGGGTCGTGGGCAAATCTTCGGTGAGGTCAAAATAATGAATCTTGTGCAGGCACGCCTGTTTCGCGACATCAAGATTAAACGGGTAATGAAGACAGGACACAACGGCATCATGGGCCTTCATCAGATCCACAACCTGTGAAATATCGGCCATATCGATTTTCTTCGTCTCAAAAGAAAGACCCGTTTTTTCGCTGCGAGCGGCACCGACAACCTGAAATCCCGTTTTTTCGAGCAGTACACCGACCAGCGTCCCCACTTTCCCTAAACCTAAGACCAGAATGGATTGTAGAGGCATTTCTCAATCCCCTGTTAGGTGTCGACAGGCTTAATGTTTTCCGGTCGATTGTTTTTAACCGAATTGACCTGTTTGGATACGGCAATGGCGAGTATCTCTTGAGTGGGGGCCACATTGTAGTTGGGCGCGACATCGACGCTGGCCACGTCGATGGGGAAAAATGACCCCAACGTTGCAAAAGCTGGAGGACTTCAGAGCCAAGGAGTCAAGGGTGAAGCTGTAATCGGCTACCGCGATCCCTTGACTACGCGGGTCGCAGATCCCGTTTAAGACTGGAATCTGAAGTCCTCCAGCTTTCCTGAAAGAAGGCTAAACTGCCCTATAGACACCACGCTCGGCATTTTCGATTTTGCCCTCTTTTTTCAACCGAAAAGTAATATTGTATACTTTTCGTTGATCATATCCCGTCGCTTGCATCAATGCGGCGATATCCATACCCCGGTCTGATTTTCTGAGCATGTCGTAGACGATTTTGGTGGATGGAATTCTCTTGATCATTTCGACCACACCGTTCTTCACCACCACCTTTTTCCTGACGGGCGATCGTTTGGCTTTTGGCCGCGGTGATTCCTCACCGTTCATTTTCTCAATTGCGGCAAGGATGTTTCCAACACTTGCGGCCAGCTGCTGAAGGCTTTTATCGACCGTTTGAAGTTCATTGTGTATCTCTTGCAGAGTCTGTGTGTTTCCCATTGTCGTGTAGTCCTTTGCCTGTTCGAGGACGGACAGTTTCCCGTTGGCAGGCGTTTATCTGATAGATTCGAGCTTGTACATCCGCGCAGCGCCCCTTGACGCCTTGACCGTTACAATTAGAAAACTGGCTATACCACCCAACAATAATACGTGACCAATCATGTAGCAACTGACTTTGATCATTAATAATATTGGATCAGGAATAACTAACAGGCTGGTGCCTGACTGGCTTCAATTTCGAACCCTGCGCCGCGGCAGAACAAGGTAAACACAAGCTCCACCAAGAAAAGAAGTATCAATGCCGAACTCTCCGCCATGAACTTCGGCGCAGTATCTAATGCTTAAAAGGCCCAACCCGGTGCCGTCAGGTTTCGTTGTGTAAAACGCTTCAAGAACTCGGTTTCGTTCTTCTGGTGGAATACCCGGGCCGTCATCGTTGACCTCAATTCGGATATTATCATTATCGCCGGAAACCTTCACAAGGATCTGTCCTTGCTCCCCGGTTGCCTCCGCCGAGTTAACGATAAGATTCAAAAGGGCTCGGTGGAGTATGGATTCATCAACCTCTGCATAGCTCTTTTCCGGTAAATCGCTCTTAATAGAACAACGTTTTACCTTTTTATGAGTCATCGCCAACTTAAGTGCAACGGCCACTGCAGAAACTATATTTGTTTTGTGAATCTCGCTCGAAAGGTGCTTTCCACTCGCATCTGCCAGTCTTTTTGCATAATCGCGGATTTGATTGTTAACGCTTTGCAGGTTGTCAATATGTTTCATATCCGAGCGTTTGAGTTCCTGGCTCTGGGCTAACTTTTCTATGGCAAACTGACTAACCGTCAGAATGTTGTTTAGATCGTGCGCAATAGAAGATGCGAAAATTCCAGCCATGGCCTGTTTTCCTGCAGCAACAATCGCATCGCGTTGTCCGACGACAGTTCGCTCCTTACGCTGCAAGCGTTGGAACAGAAAAAACAGTGCGGCAAAAATCAATAATGCGGTAGTCAGTACAAATAACGACCCCTTATACAATTCAATATACTCAAGTTGTTCCTTGGATATAACGCTGGATGCTGCAACGTGCGATGAAACAAAGATATAAATGATGCTGAAAAAGAAATAGACCCCAGCGACAAGAGCCGCCATACGGAAAGGTTTGATGGATTCCGGAATAAAGGATCTGTCTTCGAGCAAGCGCATGGAGGCAAATTTAGATTTTTTTGACACCTGTTCACCTCAACGTGGTCCAACTTTTGCTTTTTTTCCAAACCAAAATTGTGTGTCCTTTCGAAGATGTCATTGGCACAATGACAACATGGAAATAGATGTCAATCATCCGATCTTCGAATGCCTGGCCGCCCACCGTATTGATTTCATGCATCTCGATCAATTAACAACTATCGGTTGAAAAAACAGCCGGAATCCAACCCGCGCAAGATTAATGTCGTAATAATGACACTGCTCGGGAAGGGAAAAAATTAAGAACGGATCGAAAGGGCTTGTGAAAAATGAGGCGCTAACATTTTGGCGAGGTCATCCCTCCCTCTACAGGTCAAAACTTAACCATCGGAAATTAATTTACAAGCGCGGTAGGATGATACCGTTTGCCGCTAAAAAATGAAGCAAGGTTAAGCTTTTTTGAAGCTTGCAGCAACACCTGAATTGAACATTCCCCGCGGCACCGGTACTCGGGATCTCTGCTTCGCTCCGACAAGCGACGGGAAATGTGCTTGCTATCGTGGTTCAATATCAGTTCGGTATTGGATATCTTTACAACACTATCGAAGCCCCCCAGTGGTATCCAATACTTGGCGTACTTTTTGTGACAACTCGGAGACGCTAAAGGGCTTTTGGATGAAACCATTGCATCCTCGGTTCATTATTTTTTGTGCCTGACCATTGATTGCATAGCCGCTGGCCAGCATGATCGGTATTTCCGGACAGGTTTCTCGAATGCCATCGAACGTCCTGCCACCGTCCATACCCGGCATAATCATGTCGAGAATAACCAGGTCAATGCTGGGGCCTATACGGTGAACAACTTCTAATGCTTCTTCACCACTTTTTGCGGTAATGACCTGATAGCCCATTCTTTTCAACAAGGCCTGGCCGACGTCTATGATCATATCCTCGTCATCGACGATCAAAATTGTCTCGGACCCATTGGATATATTCTTTTCAGATGAAGCTTCTTTAACCACCAATTTCTCAGAAATCGGCAAGTAGAGGTTAAACGTCGTTCCATGGTCGACGTTACTGTCTGCATGAATGATACCCGCATGGTTTTTGATGATGCCATAGGCTGAAGCCAAACCTAATCCCGTGCCCCGGCTTTTTTCTTTCGTCGTGAAAAATGGATCGTAAATATGTTGAAGGGTCTTTTGGTCCATGCCGATACCGGTATCCGTGACCGACAAATGGGCATAGCGTCCGGGTTCTATCTGATGAGGCCTGCAGTCCTTATTGCCTAGCACGACATGTTTGGTTTCCAATCGCAGGGTACCCCCTTCGGGCATCGCCTGCCAAGCATTGACATAGAGGTTCAGCAGTACCTGCTCAATCTGCCTGCGGTCGGCCTCGACCACGATATTCGCGTTATGGAATTGGGTCTCGATGATGATTTCTTTTTTGGTCCGGCCAAACATGTTGGCACTTTTAAGGACCAACTCGTTTATGTTAGTGGGCTTGACTTCGTATTTTCCACCGCGCGCAAAACCCAGCAACTGTTTGGTAAGATGGGTCGCGCTAAGAATGTAATCCTCGATGGCATGCAGATGCTCCAAAACCGGATGAGAATCTTCCATGTCCATTGATATCAGTGATGAACGGCCCTGAATGCCCATCAGAAGGTTGTTGAAATCATGTGCGATACCACCGGCGAGGGTACCCAGTGACTCCATCCGCTCGGCATTTTGAAGCTGGGCATAAAGCCGTTGCCGCTCGCTGATGTCCCGGATTACCCCATGTGTGCCGACGTGCCGTCTCTCTCCATCGATAGCGGATTTTTCATATATTCCCATGGATTTGAGTTCGACGGTCAAGTGTCTGCGAACGCTTTCGTTTTGCTGCACATCGCCAACCGCCTTCAATCGTAGCTCAATCCCTGACGCGGCGCGGTCTCCCGATCGCCGCTCATCAAAAAACCATTGGGCCTTGTCCCGATCCTCCTCACAAACAATTGTCGAATAGTGTTTCCCAATCAAACCATCGACAGTGAACCCCAATAGATGTTCCAATGCTTCACTTAAAAAGGTGAAATTCCCATCGGCATCCAAGGTGTAGATAATGTCCGGGCTGTTCTGAACCAGATAGCGGTATTTCTCCTCAGACCGGTATAGTTCATGGTTGATTTTATCCTTTTCCCGCTTCAGCGCTTTTTGATTAAGCGCATTTTCAACAGTCCTGAGAAATTCTTCGAATTCAAAGGGTTTTCTGAGGTAGTCGTAAGCCCCGCATCTCAGGGAGGCCAGTGCTGAATCGAGATTTGCATCTCCGGTGATAACGATGACGGAGATGTCCGGATTCCGGGCTTTAATCTTCTCGATGAGGTCGGTGCCAATGATATCCGGTAAATGGATATCCAAAACAGCCAGGTCGAATGCATTCTCACCGACCCGGACCAAGGCATCCTGGCCGCAGGCCGCCGTTGTAACTTCGTAATCCTTGGATTTAAGAAGGTACGCCAAGCTCTCACAAATTCTGATTTCGTCATCGACGACAATGATTTTTGGCGATCGCCACATCAATGACACCCTGTCTCTATCGATTAAAGGCACCTTGTATCGGCAATTCAATTTTAAATACTGTCCCTTGGCGCGGGAGGCGCGTACAGCTTATCTGGCCATGCAATGATTTAACAATGTTGTAAGCGATGGAAAGGCCTAAGCCGGAATGCCCGCCTTCCTTGGAACTCACATAAGGGTCGAACAATTTCTCTTTGATATCTTCTGGAATTCCGGGCCCATCATCCTTGAATTGTATCTCGACATATCCATTGAAGTCCTTTTTTCCGTGCACGTGCTTGCCGCTGATCGGTGGTGGTAGATGTCGGGTCTGAATAAAAAGATTCCCACCCGCTTGCATGGCTTCAGCCGCATTTTTAATGAGATTGATAAAGACCTGCTTGAGTCCTGCCTTTTCTGCAATGACTGGTGGTAAATCCTTTTCGAGATCTGTGTGCAGTTTTACATCTGCATGTCTTAAAAGGGAATCCTTGGTTAGCTTGACGATGTCCATCAGCAAAACATTGATATCGGTCTTTTCTTGTGTGGGTGCTTTTTCCGTGGAAAAATCAGTTAATTTTCTAAGGAGATCGGCAACACGGCTGATCTCTTCGTTGACAATTCTGATCTCATCCAGGGCTATATCTTTGCCGGTCAACTTTATTTCAAGAACCTTAAGATAGTTTTTGATAATGCTCAAGGGATTGTTGACTTCGTGAACCACTCGTCTGGCCAGATCGCTGGAGGCCTCCGCCCGTTTTGCCTGAATGTCTTGCAATTGAATCTGCTTCATATGGTCGAGCCGGAGTGCCAAGGCTCCTTTATGGATAAAAAGATTCAACAGCTTCTGGTTCTCTAAAAGGAACGGCAAGTCGTTTTTTTGGAGTGCCAGAACCAGAACCCCCACTGCATCACCATGTGCGATAAGTGGAAGACAATAGATCCCTTGTCCGTCGAGCAGGCGAATGAGCTGTTCATCGAGAATCGTCAATGGGTGTTGTTCCGCAGTTGAAAAAGAATCCAGCGGTTTCTTTTCGAGAAGCGCCTTTACCAACAGGCATTGATCCAACCCCATAGAGACGGCAATGCCGTGGTTCTTTGTATACCGCCCATTTTTATCTTGAAGATACCCAAAAAGAACGTTTTTTTCTACATCTAACTGGTAGTAAAGGAAGCGGTTTACGTCCAGCAGGATTTTCAGGCCGTCTGAGATGACGGACAGGATGTCATTCTGATCCTCCGTCGTTAAAAAACCCTCGAGCGAGCCCATGAGCAGCGACACGTTCTTGACATCCCGGACCAGGGCATCCTGTATCTGCTGATCTTTTTCATCGATCGTTTTTTGGGCTGGTTCCTCCACGTTTATATCGATGCCTAATGCATCGGCCACCTCCTTGGCCTCCTGGCCGGATTTCTCAATCAACACGTAGCATTCGTCTGAACTCAGCCCTAAAATCTGTTGGGCCAATACGACGCCTTGGTTCATTCCGGGTTCGGTGTCCTGGCACAAAAAATTGGCAATACAGACAATCTGCGTCATCGGAAGGGCCTGGGCAATGCGGACCGGACTTTCATGATGGTAACGCACTGCATCGGAAATCATGGGCTGGAAGTTCCAGCGATCGAGAAGCCATGCCGCCACCTCGCAATGGGTTGCCCCCAGGCGGGCTTCTCCCTCAATCAACTGCTGCCCATCACCACGACAATCTCCAAGAAGCGCTTCATACGCCGCTTGGCAATTTACCCACAACACGACCTTACCAATGTCATGCAAAAGGCCGGAAACAAAAGCCTCATCCCGTTGATCGGAATTCATCTCCGAAGCGATGCTTTTTGATAAAAAGGCACATCGGAGAGAGTGCCACCAGAACATTTTCAGGTTGAAATTCCCGTTCTTTTTCGGTTTGGGAAAGGCTTCATAAACGCAGGCACAGATAGCCATGTTCCTGATTCCGCTGGTACCGACTATAACCACGGCCTGATTGATTTCCTGAACTTTTTGAGGCAATCCAAAATAAGCTGAATTGACCAGCTTCAGGATCTTGGCACTCAAGGAGGGGTCCTTGCCTACAATGGTTGCGATTTCAATGAGATCAACACTGTCCTGGCTGCAAGATTCAAAAAGTTTTAGCAGTATATGAGGAAGCGTGGGAAGGTTTTTCAGGGTAGATAATTTGTCAAAAAAAGGTTTCTGTGCTTTCATTTACAGCAGCCTTCCAGATCAGAAAGAGTATCAGACCAGGTCTGTCCCATTGTGCCGTCAGATATGCAGCG
Source organism: Desulfosarcina sp. (assembly GCF_033791525.1). Classification (GTDB taxonomy): domain Bacteria; phylum Desulfobacterota; class Desulfobacteria; order Desulfobacterales; family Desulfosarcinaceae; genus Desulfosarcina. Next base: position 24,242 of record NZ_JASJGN010000026.1, on the reverse strand, counting down.
TTTCAGAGGTGGCTTCGTGAATCAGTAAATCCCCTGACCCGGTGAATATCCGGGTGGTTTGGCGCAAGAACGAGCCGACTATTGGTTATTGAAAATGGTTTCCTTCTGCTGTGGTCATATCGGCATACTCAATTTTTACTTTAGCTTAGAGATGAAAAAAAGACACCCAGAGTGATGTGGGGTGTCGGGGCTCTCGTGGACTTAGTAAGATAAAAGGCAGCCCCGTGTATGTGTCGATCCTTACCGTTCAATGACCTTTTACCATTTGTCAATTTCAATGAAGTTTAGGGTGGATAAAGTGGTCGGTCAAGCAAATAGTCAACATTTATTAACCGGCACCGGTCTTCGATTGTCAAAAATTGTTTTAAATATTGATGGTCTCGTAAAAAGTCGCATTTCCGACGGATTCGTAAAAAGCCCGAGATCAAGGCTTGCGAATTCTAAGGAATGAGGCGTACTTACGGTACGCCGCAGTGACGAAGGATGAAGCGTAACGCAGATATCGGGCTTTTTACGAATCCGTCAAATATTGGTTCATGAATACATCACACCGGAAACCGGGGAATCCCAGTCCAAATGTTGGTCTTTAACCAGACGGGAACGAAATCCTGCGGCAATCTCAGATGGCATAGGGACGGCTTTGCGCACCTTCAGGTTGGCATGGGTAATTAAAGATTCAATAATGGACGCCAATCCGTCTGTGTCTTGATTGGCCATGAAATGCATTAAATGAATTCGTTTATCCGTAAGGTCAAGCAAACGGGTATACACAGCAACGTTCTCTCCCGGCCGAACCTCAGCGAGATACTGAATGAACTGTTTGAGTACGAAAACCCCGTTTTCTGTCTTGCTGAAATATGCGTCGTCCAATCCATAGTCCGCAAACATGCGCCAAGTTGCCTTGTCAAATACGGTCATGTAATAGCGAACATTCATGTGGCCCATTCTGTCCATGTACGCTGCGGGGATCGTTTGCCGATGATAGCTGGGAAGATCAGTGAGATCCGCCATGACAACCTGGCAGGTTTTCATTTTATCCCAATATCCGCACTCAGTAGCAGGTATCATATTCTTTCTCCTATTGGTGACCGGAGCTGAAAATCAGTTGGTCTGCGATCGCTTGCAAAGGGCCGTGGCAGAACATTCGAAATCAAAATCAATCGGCTTCGGTGTCACGAGTCGAAACCATCCATTTTAGAAAAGAGGCGCTGTGCGTTGTATTTCGGAAAACCCAGTTTAATGATCCGATCCGCCGTCTTCTGGATATCATAAGCGACGAATCGCAAATCGAATTCATCTGCTTCGGAATCGTAAATCGCATATTTCGCTCGGGGATCGCCATCGCGCGGCTGGCCCACACTGCCGACACTGACGATGTATCGGGAGTCCCCACGCAGTCGGGTTTTGCCTTCTCGCAAGAAAATGACATCCAGATCGATCTCATCAAACGAATAACCGATCGGACGATGGGTGTGGCCCACGAAAATCCTTTGTTGTGCGACCGCCATCATGCGGGCAGCAATTTCGCCATCGCCGGCCCAGTGCAAATAGGTGGTTGCGGAATCCGGGGGCATGCCGTGAACGAAGCGCATTTTATTTAAGATGGTATAGCGCGGCAACTGCCCGATGAAAGCCAGGGTGGCGGCGGAAAGCAGATTCCGGGTAATCAGGATGGACGCGCGGGCATCGTCCGACATCTCTTCCAACCGTTCGTCTTCATGAATCGCCAACTCGTGGTTTCCCGCGACGCTGCCAATGCCTTTTTCAATCACAAAATTAACCACCGCTTCCGGCTCAGGACCGTAGCCGACCATATCCCCCAGGCAGACCAGGTTGTCGACATCGTTTTGCCGGATGTCAGCATACACGCTATTGAGCGCCTCAAGATTACCGTGAATGTCTGAAATGATGGCAATTTTCAAAAGATTGTCCCGATCTGACCTCCAGGAGGTTTAGTCACCAATCTGGGTTTGACCCTATCAGGGTGTTGAAAAACGACATGAGCGCAGGCAAAACCCGTCCGCATCAATTTGAGGGTTGAGTGTGACTTGCCTTGTAGCGCGGCAACCCGTTCCTTTACTATAGGTGAAACCAGTATCGTTTTATTCCTTCAGCTGATCCTCAATCTCTCTGAGGATGCTTCTCGGGGGGTGGCCGTTTCCGCCGATCATCTTCTGAATCTCCCGGGTCAACCGGTTGCGCGCCACGATCCGGGAGAGCGCCTGAACGCATTTTTTCAGCCTCTCGGAAGGAGAGGTCATCTCTAAAATCCCCTGGCGTTCGGCGGGTGCAAACCCTTCCAGTGACGCTATTGCAAAGGAGAGCTGTTTCGGACTGATGCGGCTGCCAAGGTCTGACGGGTCGAACCCGATATCGATGCCGTCCACTTCTTTAAGCAGATTCATGGCGGTTTCAACGACCTCCTCCAGGTTATCGTCAGGTGAAACCTTTTCCGCATCATCGAAAAAGAAGACCCGTGCCTCCATGTAGGCCCGCTCTTCAATCAATTCCCGAATGACAAACCGCTCCCCGCCCAGGACCATGATATCCATGCGGCTATCCTCGTAGCGCTTTATGACCGCATCGATCCTGGCCATGCAGCCGACCGCGTGGATGGACTGGCCGTCAAACAGCACGATCCCAAACGGCCTGTGGTCCGCCAGGCATTCGGAGATCATCTGTTTGTATCGCTCCTCGAAGATGTGGAGCGGCAGCCGCATGTCCGGCAGCAAGACCAATCCGAGTGGAAACAGGGGAATTTTGATGGTTTGTGTCACGAGGTCCTCCCAGTGCTGAAGGGGTCAACACGCCTGACGATTAGATTTTTTTTGCTCTTTTCTATCCTGCCCAGTGCAGCACGTACGGTTCTCAATTACTTCACAATCTTCAAAAGTGACTTGAACACTTCTCCCTCTGCCACCCCAAGCAATTCAAACAGAGCGGTTTCGACGCTCGTCCAACTCGCACCCGCATCTCTCATTTTCTGCAGCCCGATGCCCTTGTTCTCCGCGGTTCTTGAAGACACGGCGTCAGTCACAACCTGCACCTCAACCCCCATATCCACTAAATCGACTGCTGTCTGATAGACGCAGATGTGGGTTTCAATCCCTGCAATCAGGATCTGGTTGCGATCCATATTTTTCAAGGCCCGCAAAAAGCGATCATTGCGGCAGCTGCTAAAGCTCATTTTGCTGATGGGCGTCACATGGGGCAAACTGTCGGCGACCTCAGGTATGGTCGGACCGAGACCGACAGGATTCTGCTCCACCCAGAGGACGGGAATTCCTAAAACCCGAATGCCTTTGATCAGCTTTTGCAGATTATCGAACAACCGTTCTTTCTTGTGCATCAGGTGGGCGAGTTTGCCTTGAATATCCACAAGCAACAGTACGGTGTTTTCCATTTTCAACAAGGTTGACCCCTTCTTTGACACGCTCTCGCCGCTATCGACGGGAAAAGCCACCGCTATCTCGGCTCAGACTGACCGGTAGGTCTCTTCGACAATTTCCTTACCATACTTTCTTTCAAGACGCCGGACGATAAAGTGACCCCGCGCCATATCCTGGAAATGATCGATAAACAAGGTATTGACAATAGCCCCACCCGCGGCGCCGATTGCAGGGACTGCCTGAGCGGCGGCTTTCTGCGACACCTGGATGCTGAAGCGCTCCGCAATTTGGATGATCAATCGGACAAGAGCAGGTGCGCTTTCTTCAGCCAGACCTTTTTCGGCAATATATTCAGCAGCTTTTGTGACCGATTGTGCCAGGGCGGCGCGAACTGCAAAATATCCCGACTCAGACGCATCATCGTTCATGCTCGGCCCACCTAAAGCGAATACTTCGATGCAGGCCATTTTGGAATCAATGGTATTGATCGTCTCCGCTTCGCTTCTGGCGATATCAGCTATGGAACGCAACATGATGGTTGTCGATATGGGCAGCTCTAATGCCAATGCGGGCAGCCCAAAGAAGCCTCCGATGCCGCCGGATGTGGCCACAGCCAGTTTATGCCAGACTGTTGATGCTGCTTCACCGGGCGAATCTTTTATGGTGAGAACTGCCGCATGAATCGCCTTGGACAGGGCCGTACGGGTCACTTCACCGATTTTCACACTCCAATTTTCGGGCAACATGGCAAATCCTTTTTCAATCGGTGTGCCGAGAAAATTGGTGATCTTGGCGGCAAGGCCCGGGTTTTCCAGCAGCCGCTTCGCCTTTTTTAAATCGTCCAGATCTTTTGGTTGAAATGTCATGCGTCTTCTCAATAATGATCATATGTGTGTGGGCACTATGCCACAAAGAGATCAACCGTCCGCCCGTCCTTAAAATTGACCAGCCCTTCCTCGCAAATTCGCAGGAACGGGATGGCCGCGCCCGTCAGGGCGATCAGGGTCAGCAGCGGATCGGGAAATGAGACGCCCAGGTCCGCCGCCGCCTGCCGGATGGCTTTCAACCGGGCAACGAGTTCCTCCAGCGGCAGTTCGGAGATCAGTCCGAAAACGGGCATGGCAAGCTCCGCGGCAACGCGCCCAGCGTTGCAAACGACCGCCCCGCCCTGCATCTCACGAATACGGTTGACGCAAAGGGCCATGTCCGTCTCGTCGGCCCCCACGACGACGACACAGGCGGTATCCCAAGCCGCACTGCAGGCCATGGCACCGGACTGCAGGCCAAACCCTTTGATCAGTCCGGTGAAACAGCTACCTGGAAGGTTCGCACGGTCAATGGCCGCGATTTTCACCAGATCATTGGCAGCGTCCGACTGGACCTTTCCGCCGGAGACCCCTAATTCCAGACGCATTTCACGCGTCACCAGGTCGGTCACCATCTCGATCACCCGGACCGTGGCCGTGTCGCCATCCCCATGGAAAGGCAGGTCAAAATCGGACGGTTCGTATTTTTTGGGAATTCGAATCGTGTTCAGGCTTTCAGCGGCGAAGACGTGTTTGCGGGGCGCCATTTCAAGCGTTCCATCCCGCGCGATGATGCGGCCGCTGCTGACCACAACCATCGCCTGGATGATTTGCGGGGCGGGAATCAGAACCATGTCGGCAGTTTTGCCGGGGGCGATTCCGCCGATGCGGTCGTCCAGACCAAAATGCTCGGCCACGTTCAGGGTCGCCATCTGCACGGCGGTAACCGGGTCGAAGCCACAGTCGATGGCTTTCTGGACGAGATATTCCATATACCCCATCTCCATCAGGTCCGCGGGTGATATGCCGTCCGTGGTCAGAATCAGCCGACGTGTGTCAACGACCATGTCCTTGATCCTTGCAATCTCGGCAAGATCCCGCCGGATACTTCCCTCACGAATCATTACATAGATGCCCAGCCGGAGACGGTCCAGCACCTCCTCGGCCTTGATGGGCTCATGGCAGGAGGAGACCCCGCAGGCCGCATAGGCCTGAAGCTTGTTTCCCCTGGCCCCGGCGGAATGCCCCTCCAGCAGCTTTCGATGGGCCGTGGTTTGGGCGAAGATCGGAAGAAACACATCCGGGTTTTGCAGCACCGCCTGCCAATAGGATTCCCCCAGGCCGACGATCTCCTGCCGCGCCAGCAGTGTGTCCAGGTCCGCCGGATCGATTCCCATGGCGGCCCGGCTGGTGGAGACCATGGCAGGTGCCGTTGCAAAGAACTTGATCGGCTGATCTTTTAAGGACGCAAGAAAATCCAGGACACCCCGGATGCCGGCAACCGCATAGGGCTCCAGAGTCTCGGTGACGATGGTGGTGGTGCCGCCCCTGGCCGCATATTTCAAAAACTCGCCGGCGGTGAACGACGAGGCCACATGCGCGTGACCATCGATGAACCCCGGTATGAGGGTGGCACCGCCAGCGTCGATGACCGTCGTGCCGTCGCCGATGGCAGAACCGACATCCGGCCCCACGCAGGCAATCCGCTCCCCGCAGGTACATACCGACTGATTGTCCAGTATCTCACCGGTATAGACGTTCAGGAGCCTGGCATTGACAATGGCAAGATCGCCGGGCGTCCGCCCCAGGGCCACATCAATCAGTTTTTTGGTTTGATTTTCGTTCATGATGGGTCATCATTTCCTTGTATATGACCTATTTGGCACCGAAATCAATGTGGCTGCCCATTCACGATGAGGCAGGTCATACTCAACGCTTCAGAATTTTTCCAATGTATCCCTATTCTCTCCTATTTTTCCAATATCATCTCAACGCGTTCGATAATGTTAGAAACTCTGGCCTGGCTTGCAACATCCGGAGGCATAAGCCCTGGCAATGCATCCATGAAATCAGGATCCCGAGCCGTTCAACCGCTGCCTCAAGCATCTCTATGTTGGGATTGTCAACCTTCGGCATCGGGTCTCAACCTTTTCTTAATTTCCAGATGTGCCATCTGCCGCTCACGTGCCCGACCCCCACGTAGGGCATCGACGAAAGTCAACAGGTCGTATAGTTTCCCGTCTTCGCGTGCCGCTTGCGGGACTGATTTGTACAACGGCGAAAAGGCTTGCCCGCGAACCTCGCCATCCGGATCAGGCCAAACCGGAGGCAGTTCATCGGAGGACTGGAAAAAGGGTGACAGCCCCGGTCCTGCATAACCGGTCGGCATCCCCCGGGTAACCTCACCCAATTCAGGCACGAATACATAAGGCACCCCGTGAACGAGAAACGATTCCAGGTTACGTGCGTTGGGAATGATGCAATCCCGTTGAACAGATGCCAAACGCGCCTTGATAATTCGTTTCACACCGGCGTGGACTTCGGACGGACTCATCCACAAAGTCCCGGCCATACGGCTGTATGACCATTCTCCCTTTCCAATGGCGACCAGTTTCATCACGATCACCACATCCTGAGGTTTAAGTATCACCACGCCCCCCATTCTCTATTCGTGATTCGCGAATAGAGAATGGCTTAAAAATGAATATTTGTCAAGTTGCTAAAAACAGTGGCAAAAGGGGTTCGGTCTGTCGACCTTTGCAGAAGGCCTATGGGGAGGAAATGATCTCATTTGACACGTTGTCCACGACAACCGGAGTCTCAAGGTATTTCAGAACGGGCTCGGAGCCATATTTCCCGCGCACGAAGGCCCGCCATTCATCGGTGTACAGACGATCTGCGTCTTCACGCGATTGCCACAGGTAGACGCCGCCGGCTGTGGTGCCGTCCGGGAAAAGAAAGTAATACTTGCGGATCAATCCGGGCAACCCCTGGTATTTGGGGGCCGTGCTCAAAAAGATCTCGCGGGCCTCTTGGCTCGAGATCGGTTGGGGGAGTCCAAATTCAACAATTACGGTAATCATGCAATTCTCCTTGTGGGGTGGACAATCCAGTTATTCGGTCATAGAACCCTTGTTCTCCAGAACTGATTTTAAATGGGTCACTTTGGGGCCGCCTCGCCTCCAGGCGCGGCAACTCCCCAACAGCACATCGAGGCCTTCGACCGCTTCCAGGGATGCGGGCAGGGGCTTCCGGCTTTTTCGTTTGTGGGCGACATGGCCCTGGAACGCGGCCTGGCTCATCACCGTAAGAAGATGGGTCAGATGGACACATCCCTGCTCGCCGCCCATCATCTCACGCACCTTCTTCTTGAATCCGGCGCGTATTTCAAGACCGATGACGTTGTTTATCGTTTCCAGGGTGCCGCGGCAGAATTCAAGGGGCACATGCACCATTTCCGCTTCGGCATCCAGGATGGTGGGCGGAGCACCACCCAGTTTGAGGCGGATGGCCATATGGTGCACCGGCCCCGGCTCTATTTTTTCACCGGTCAGCGCATACACGGGTTGAAACCGGTCTTCCCGGAGCCACCCCTCGACCAGGATGCAGTCATCATCCAGGGCATAGCTTTTCATCTCTATGGATCGGCTGTGGAAGGGATTGCCGTTTATCAGGTCTTTCAGGGAACCCATGGCACCTCTTTAGTGTCATTTTTGCCGGGAGGAGATCTTCAGTCCATCGTCGATCAGGTCAAGCACCGTCTGCTTCTCCTCCGGGAATTTATAACCCTCATAGCTGTGGGTGAACAAAAGCTGCCCCCGACTGTTTTTCCAGGAGTTCCCGGCATGATCGAAACAGACCCGGCCGGTGACTGACAACTCCTGCATGGTCAGGCGCAATTCATGCAGCTGTTCCCCGGGAGTCAGCATCTCGAAGGTCTGCTCGGCCATCTCGCGGGCCAGGGGGGTGCCGGGCCAGGGGCGAAAGGGGCGGGATCGCATGTAGTGCGGATCGATCTCGCTGAGCACGCGGGCCGTGTTTCTGGCATGATCCTGCCAGTGGTCTTTGCCGCCCAGACCGGGCATCCAGTATTCCGATAGCTGAAAGCCCGCCGCCAGAGCCTTCCGGCCGCCTTTGATATGGATCTCGGCCGTGACGCCTTTCTGGATTTTTTCAAGCACCGCATCATCCCCACTTTCCAACCCCACATGCAGCCGGTCCAGGCCGGCCCGACGAATGGCCTTGAGGTCATCCAGGGATTTTTGCACCAGGGTTTTGGATCGCGCATAGGTGGTGACCCGGACGATGGAGGGGAACGTGCTGCGCAGATACCCCAACACCTCAACCAACTGGCCGGTTTTCATGATCAGGCTGTTGGCGTCCTGCAGAAACACGGTTTTACCGCCGGACAACAACCAGTGGTAAAGCATGGCAAAGCCCTGGTGGTGGTTCAGTTCGGGGTGTTTCCCGATCAGGGCCACGGCGGCATGCTGGGTCACCTCACCGTTTGGTCCGGACTGCCGTGAAAGCGCCGCGAGGTCGTCGCGCACGGCGGCCATGGCATCGATATCCTGTTTGATTTCGGCGACCGGTCGCACCTGGAATTTCTCGGTCTTATACATGCCGCAGAAGGTGCAGCGGTTCCAGGGGCAGTTGCGCGTCAAACGGACCAGCAGGGAGTTGCTGCCCCCCTCGCTGGGAGGCCGGTATACACCTGTTTCAAAATCATATCTATCAATAGCGAATTGAGTCATTGTCGATCCTTTTGCCCTGTTTCCATCGTCCGACGCCGGCATGCATGGGGCAGGGTCTTTTGAATATCAGTATCTGGTTTGGGGTTCACCGTTCATCACTCACTGTTCACCGATCATATATCGAGCGTGGGAAGATGCCGCTGCAACATAGTGGTTACCGACCTTTGATAAAAACATGATTAGACTGTTCAACTGAAATGGATCGCAGCGATCCGCACGGGCACATCCCCGATTACCCGGGTACAGTGACCCTTCCCGGTCGTGTCATCCAGCATGACGACATCGCCTGATTTTCGACGACAACGCTCCCCGTCACCCACCGCGAACTCACATTCACCGGTCATTATGATCAGCCATTGCCTCACTGGCGTCGGATGCCAATCCCCAACCCAGCCAACCGGCAGTTCCAGGAAAAGAGATGCCTCGGCAGCCGCAGGTGAAGAGGTGTTCAGCGGAGTCGCCGGAGGTGCGTAATCGTTGGGTTTCAGGTCGATGATCAACGTCTTGAAATGTGAACAGCCATCGGTGTCCGAATAAATCTGAAGATACTCGATTGTGCTCATTGCCTGTCCCTTCGCTTTCCTATGTCGCTATGACGCACCCTTTCCTTAACACCGGCCGTGCAACAAAATCCATCTGCCAAGCCCTGCGCTCAGTCTCTGTCGCGATACCGGATCAAATTCATGGCCATCATTGTCGCCACAACCTCGTGATCTTGGTTCAGCATCTCGCAGAAGGAGAACAGCACCCCCCGGTCGGGTTTGCTGCGCGACGGTTTCACCTTGTGTACGGTGACACGCAGGGTGAGGTCATCGCCGGGGCGCACCGGTTTAATCCAGCGGAGTTCATCGACACCCGGGCTTCCCAGGCTGGCCCGTTCCGGCAGATAATGTTCCACAAACAGTCGCATGAACAGGCCGCAGGTATGCCAGCCGCTGGCGATAAGACCGCCGTAAACCGATTGCCTGGCACCATCCGGATCGGTGTGAAAAAGCTGCGGATCAAACTGCCTGCCAAACTGGACGATCTGCGCTTCGGTGATGGTGACCGGCCCGAACTCATGGACGTCGCCGGTTACATAGTCTTCCAGATAGCGCTCCTGCGGTGTGGTGCCGAATTGGCCTGTTTGCATTCGAGTGACTCCTTGTGCAACTGTTTTAAACCCTGCTCACCGGGTTCCTGTATGTGATACGCGTATCAATGCCGGTCCGGTTGGACTATCCGGGTGATTCTTCAGACCGCCTTAAGCTGAGCGTGCGCACCGCGCGGACGTGGAATCGGCATGAAAAATCCTGCCAGCCGACAAAGGCCAGCGCGGCACTGACAAACCAGGCGGCCGTGTAGGATTTTCGATCGCAGGTCCACAGGGTTGAACGCGAGGGATCAAAAACCTGTGGCAGGCAAAAATCACGCATCACCGGGGGGCGCTCCAGCAGCGAAACCAGTTCATCCACGGTGGGCAAGCGCCAATCCGACGCGCCGGCAAATCCGTGGGCGTTGAGGTCGGCCACGTAGGCGTGGGCATCGGACCAGGTTGCCGGATAGTCGCCTCCCACCCGTTGCCACTGCAGGCCGGTGGCCGCATCGACGACAGTGCCGTCAGCATGCCTGGCGTAGGTTTTAACACCTCGATCCGTCAGGCTTTCCGGCCGCCACAGGGGGTCCAGAACAAACCGGACGCGTGCGTGGCGGGTCCCAACCTTGATGGGTTCCGACCGCAGTCCGCCCGGTTCAACGGTTAAGGGCCTGGTCGTCAAATCGTCAACGCCCCTGCAAACCGCAGCCAGTTGATCGCGCCAGGCCTGGTACACGTTCTCCAGGGCCTGTTTCATCGTGGTGGCATCGGAGAACCGGTCTTCTGCAGCACGCGCCATGGCCCGGTTGAAAAAGGCGTCCCAGGCCGCATCCAGATCCGGGTTGAAACGACTGGCCGGCTGGATGGCTCCGTTCTCCAGATTCGCCTCGTCAGTGGGCAGCACCCCGGTCAACATCCGGTAGAGCATCACCCCCACCGGATAGCAGTCTGCCCGGCCGTCGACACTGTCCGGGTCCGTTTCCTGTTCGGGCGGCGCGTAATAGGGCGAACCGACTTTAACCCCGCTGGGCGCGGCCGATCCGGTTTCGCCCCGCAACCGGGAAAGTCCGAAATCGATCACCTTGATCCGGCCGGAATCGGTCAGCATCAGGTTAAACGGCTTCATATCACGATGGACGATGCCCGCATGATGCATCCGGGCCAGTGCGTCCAGGGTCTGCAACGTATAATTCACGGCCTTATCCAGAGGCAGCCGCCGGGTGGGTGCCTCCACCCGATAGCTTTCCCCCATCAGCATCCCCAGGTTCAGGCAGTAATATTCCATCACGAAAAACGGGATGCCCCCGGCCTCGTCATAATCCCATACCGCTGCGATATTCGGATGGTTCAGAGATGCCATGGTGACGGCCTCGGATTCGAACTGACGCCGGAGCCCCTCCAATCCCACCAATTTCAACAGCGTGTCGGCCGGTTTCAGGATTTTTAGTGCGGCGATGCGCCCGGTAACCGGCTGGCGGACCTTGTAAACCACGCCCATGCCGCCTCGACCCAGCAAGCCGCAGACATTGTATCGACCAAGTTTCATCTACCTGTTAAAAACCTTCCCGAACCATCAAAGCAGCCGCCGGGCATACTGGTCGGGCATGCCTGCAGATTTGAACCCCGCCATGGCGGACTTGATGTCATAGGCCACAAAACGGACGGTCAACTCCCAGGTGTCCGTATCCCAGAGCACATATTTGGCCCGGTTGTCTCCGTCGCGGGGTTGGCCTACCGCACCGATATTGATAATATGGCGGCTGGACCGGTCCAGGACGTGATGTCCTTGTTCCAATGAGTGGCGCATTGCACGACGGCCGTCCCAGCTGATCCGTTCCAGTTCATGGGTATGCCCGACGAAAGCCACTGCCTCGGCAAATCGTGAAAAGAGATCACCCAGATCATCGTCCTTGATTTCGTAGAGGTATCTGAATACGGACTCTGGCGGCAATCCGTGCACGAACAAACAGCCGTGCCGGATCAGAAACCGCGGCAACTCACGGATGTAAACCACGGTTTCGTCGGAAACCAACTCACAGGTCCGATGGAGGGCCTTACGCGATTGAGGATTGAACCATTGGCGGTATTTGGCTTGCGCCACGGCCAGCTCATGGTTGCCTTGAACCGACACAATGCCTCTTTTGCGCAGCAGGGCCATGCAGGCTTCCGGTTCCGGGCCGTAACCCAGCGTGTCTCCCAGTGAAATAATCTCGTCAACACCGGGTGTCCGACTGTCAATATCCCCAAGCACCCGGTGAAAAGCCTCCAGATTGGCATGAATGTCAGATAATACGGCGATTTGCATAACCTGGAATTTACCAGAAAACCGTATCTAATGAAACGGGAAAACACGCAGGCGGCCTCCCATTGCCCTGTCCGGCCGGGGAACGATTGCCAAAATGGGTTCTTTTTCAGGACCGACGGCGATAGAACCGATAGGGGACAATCGCCGTCCAGACTATCACCAGCGGGCAGATGCGGCCGATGAGATGTTGTTTCATATCCTTGTTCCGGTCCTTTACCATACGCCATACAGGCGCCTGGTATTATCCGAAACCGCTTCCATCACCGCCTCTTCAGGGACGTTTTTGATCTGCGCAATCGTCTGGATGGAAATGGACAGGTTGGCCGGTTCGTTGCGCATCGCCGGGATCGGTCCCAGCACCGGGCTGTCCGTTTCGACCAGCAGACAGGCAAGGGGGAGCCGTTTGACCAGTTTTTGTTTCTGGCGGGAACGGATGACCGAAGGGGGAATCGAAAAAAAATATCCGGCTTCGACCGCCGGCAACGCAGCACCGGCCTTGCCGTCAAAGGCATGCATCTGGACTTGGGTGGCACTGTTTTCCAGCAGCAGGGCGATCGCATGGCGGCCGGCGGACCGCGAATGAATGTTCAACGGCAAATCCAGTGCTTTGGACAGTTCAACAAACCGTTTAAAAATTTCTCGCTGCACCTCTTTTTGCGATTTTTCCTTTACAACCCAGTAATCCAATCCGACCTCACCGATCGCAACCAAATGGGAGCGATTCAGGCGAATAAAAGCGACCATCTCATCGGCCTGATCCAGATCGAGAACCGTCGGATACAGGCCGGCCGCCGCCTTCAGCATGGGATAGACCTTGGCGAGTTCCACATTTTTGCGGGAATCGCCGAGGTTTTCGCCAACAGCGACAATCGCCTCCACGCCGGCGTTACGTGCGCGTGTCAGAACGTCGGTCCGGTCTTCGTCAAAATCAGGATCACAGATGTGGGCATGCACATCCACGAGTGGGTGGTCTGGCATAGGCTATGATGTGGACCGATGTTTTACATTTCTATCAGTTGGCATTTTTTTCTGTCTTTTTGTTTGCACCCGATGACGGCATGAATAGCGCCATCCATCCGGTCCATGTCTCCATAGCCAAGGTCGCCTTTGCAGATTTCGGTGATAATGCCCTTGTAGTCGATTGAGAAACAATTGTGCGCTGAACGCCAATAGGTCAATTTAGTAGATTTTTTTTTCTTAGTATGGTTGGGGTCGGGTATCAGTCTAACACGATCGTGGGTCATTTGTGCATCCTGTTATGTCAACTACCGACTGTGCTGCAGTCGATTAGGTAAGTCATTTAATTATAAATAGTTATAATGAAAACAGGTTATTTTTAGACCTGCGGGCCAGGCCATACTCTGGACACTTCAACGGAGTTGTCAAGTCGATCAGATGACCCTCATTTATCAATAGGGGCAATCAAATCTTTCGCTGAACTGATCCAGCACCGCCAGCAGGGCGTCGGGCAAGTTTCGCCGGACCTGCCAAACGATATCAGGGTGTATCGTTTTATAGTAGGCCTGGGCAATGCCGCCGGCGATGCAGGCCATGGTGTCCGCATCGCCGCCGAGAGAGATGGCATTTTTCACTGCGGTTTCGTAGTCCTTGGAATCGAGAAAGGCGATGATGGACTCGGGCACAGAGCCCTGGCAGGAGACATCGAAACGATAACCCGCCCGGATGTCATCGACGCTGCACCCCAGGTCGTAGGCGAACCGGGTTTCGATCTGCCTTCGGATGGTGGCTTTGTCCGCATCTTTCCTGGCCAGGAAAACGGCCAGAGCGGTTGCCTGGGCCCCCTTGATGCCTTCCGGATGGTTGTGACTGACCTCGGCGGATCGTTTGGCATGGGCCAACACATCTTCAATGGACTCGAAAGCGAACCCCACGGGAGACACCCGCATGGCCGAACCGTTGCCGTAACTGTAGTAAGGAATACTGTTGGGATCCCAGATCCAGTGCCAGAAGGATCCGCCGTAGGGCAGATTGGGGAAATTTCGGGCAAAGCACTTGATCGCCACGCGGTAGTCCGTGCAACGGATAATGGCGTTGGCAACCGCGATGGTCAGGACCGTATCGTCGGTAAACGCCGCCACCACCATCGGAACGGCCACCGTTTTGATCGGGCAGCTTTCATAGGGAGAACCGATCATGTCGCCGGCAATTGCACCGATCATGGTTAGATCCTCGATGAGTTGGCCAAAAGTAGTCAATCCGTTCGGCTGCAACGCATGTGCAGCCGAGACCGCGCTTTCCAGATCAACGCTGACTGCGAAAGGGGATGATGACTATACTTGCAACAGACTCGGAGATCGCTCAATGGAGGCAGGGCTGGCGTGGTGGCATCAACGTTGACGGTCCCGTAAAAGGTCCAACATCTTCGTTACGCTTCATTCTTCGTCATTGCGGAGTAACGTAAGTAAACTGCCTACGGCAACCGCGACAGCGGTATTCTCAGAATTCGCAAGCCTTGATCGTGGACCTTTTACGAAACCGTCTGAATCGAGACTTTTTACGACGTCATCAACGTTTAGTCAAAAGCCGCGTGAAATTTCGGATGGGCTTGAAATGCGCTGTTTGTATAGTAGGCAAAAATAATGGCGACATCAAGCTATCTTTGTATGAATTTATCCTGCCCGGCGTGATTAAGCGCTGACCCGCCGTTGCGCGTGGCGAATTCCCGGCCGGATCTTGCGGATCCGATCCGGTTTGCCCTGGGAGTGTTTATTCCCTGCGTCCTTGACCTGGACCCGCCGGCCGTCGAACGGGACGTCCTTAAGGCTGCGCCGGACTTTGTCGGCAGCGGCCCGGGCCACCTCGAAAAACGAGAATTCACGTTTGAGTTCGATCCGGCCGATCTGCCGGGAGCGGATGCCGGAATGGTCGCACACCAGCCGCACGATGGCACCTTCGTTGATTTTATCCAGGCGGCCGACGTTGATGAAAAAACGCTGGGCACCAGGCTCCTCCGGTCGAACCTTGCGACTCTTACCGGCCGGGCGAACGGCCGCCGGACGCACCGCAGCGTTGATGTCGCCCGCTTCGCGGTAGTCTTTAAAAATTCGGTTGAAATCAGCGGCCATGAATCGCAGGATCAATTCCTCCCGGTCGAGACCTTCCAGAGCCTCGCTGACCGCGGGCAGGTAACTGGCAAAGGCCTTAGGGTCCACCGGCGTCTCGACGATCCGGTCCACGAAACCGTCCAACTGCCGTTCACAGATCGCCCGACCATCCGGAAATTTCCGAAATTCGAAACGCATGGCGTTGGCGCGTTCCATCGCACGGAGCCGGCCAATCTCCCGGGGAGTAGACAGGGCGATGGAGACGCCCGAACGCCCGGCCCTCGCGGTTCGGCCACTGCGATGGGTATAGATATCAGCGTCATCGGGCAGGTTGTAGTGGATGATATGGGAGATCTCATCCACATCCAGGCCGCGGGCAGCCACATCGGTGGCCACCAGGAGCCGGATCGACTGCCGGCGGAATTTGCCCATGACATGGTCACGCTGGGCCTGGCTCAGGTCGCCGTGGAGGGCATCGGCCGGGTAACCCTCCTGCACCAGAGCGTCCGCCACGCTCTGGGTTTCCCTGCGGGTGCGGCAGAACACCAGCGCGAAGATTCCGGGCGTGAAGTCGATGATGCGTTTGAGCCCCTGGTAACGGTGCCGCTCGTTCATCACGTAACAGGCGTGGGTGATATTGGGGGCACTATGCTGGCGCCCGCCCAGTGAAACCTTGTGCGGGTCATCGAGGTAGGTCTTGGCAATGGCCGCTACCCCCGACGGCATGGTGGCTGAAAACAGCCAGGTTCGACGATCGGCTGGCATTTTTCCCAGGATCCGGTCGATATCCTCCTTGAAACCCATGTTGAGCATTTCATCGGCTTCGTCGAGCACGCAGGTGGCCGTGTGAGACAAATCCACTGCCCGGCGCTGCATCAGATCGATCAGGCGGCCGGGCGTGGCCACGACGATCTGGGAGCCATCGCGCAGCTGGCGGATCTGGTGGGCGATGCTGGCACCGCCATAAACCGCCGCCACACGTATTCTGGGCAGGTAGCGGCCATATCGTTTCAGGTCGTCCGTAATCTGCAGACACAACTCCCGTGTGGGACACAGGATCACGCCCTGAGGGCTCTTCAGGTCGGCATCGACCCGCTGAAGGAGCGGCAGGCCAAAGGCAGCGGTTTTACCGGTGCCGGTCTGGGCAAGGCCGATAAAATCCCGGCTCCCATTTAGCAGCTCGGGCAGGGCCGCGGCCTGAATCGGCATCGGAGCGTCGAATCCCAACTCCTCAAGGGCGCGAAGCAGTTCTGCCCGAAGGCCTGTTGTCTTGAAATCCATCTGTTCGGTTCTCCTTTGGTTGACCACAAAAAAAGCCGTCCAGCTCGATCCGGACGGCTTTTTCACTTTGATATGGATATCGATCGCCGGTCTATTTCGTTCGGCGGCCGACGTGCGGTTGGGCTATCGTTGGGGCGGCTTATATCTCTGTCAACGGCATTTGGCAATCATTTTTTTCCCCCCTCATTCGCCTCAGCCCGCGGCCGGCGGTGACACACTGGGGGCGATGCACTGCTGGCTCTCCTTCAGGGGGTATTTCCCGGAAATATCCCGGTAAAAAGCTCGGATCACGGCCATGTCGGCGTCGAGGTCGCCCCTCGGTTGGACAACCGGGCCGAATCCGCCGACCTTTCGCCGGTAGTCCAGAAAACCGAGCACAATGGGAACGCCGGCACCGTTGGCGATGTGATAGAAACCCGTCTTCCAATGGAGCACGCGCTTGCGCGTCCCCGAAGGTGGTACCACGAGAACCAGACGGTCGCGCTGGTGGAATTTGGCGATGGATTGAGCCACCACTTGGTTCGCACCGGATCGATCGATGGGCAGTGCGCCCAACCAGCGGAACAAGGGCCCCAGCGGCCAGCGAAACCAGGCGTCTTTCATCATGATCACGGCATTCAAACGGTAAATGAAGGCCAGGCAGAGCGTGAAGATAAAATCCCAGTTGGAGGTATGGGGAGCGGCAATGATGACATACCGGGGAAGATCCGGTTTGCGGCCCTCGGATGTCCATCCCGCGCATTTGAAGACCAGCAGAGCCAGCCAGCGCACCAGTGTCCGGATAACGATCGTTTCATGGATGGTCATGGTTATCGTCTTCTTAAAGGTTCGAATGTCTTTCAAAACCATGCCATCGGGTTGCATGCGGTCAACAGTGGGCCATTGGACTCAGGTAGACCGTGGGCGGTATAGGTTGGCTTTGAGACTTGTTCCAATAAATAAGAATGACCGTTTGTATGCCATCGGCATCGGCATAACAAAGGATTTTGCCGTTTTTACAAATGTTTTACACGGCTCCCGGCAGGTCGATTGAACGGATCGGCAGGTAACGACTCATCATGCCTTGGTAATTTCAAGGCTCCTGCGCGAGCCCCCGATCCCCTTTTCTTTTCATCTGATTGCATCTTCCGGAGCGGCTCGATTCCGCCAGAATTCTCCCCATCAGACTTTTCAGTGCATCGAAATTTCTTTTAAAATCCCTCACCCTCGCATCGCCACGAATGATCAGCTGCTCACCGGTGCTAAAGGCCAGATGGTGCGCCCTGCCATCCAGCCGGTCATGGTAATTGCCGCAAGACTGGCATTTGACAATGGCGCCGGATTCCGAAAGAATGGTTTGGGCGACGCTGCGCTTATGGTTTTCGTCCATTCTGAGCATCGAGAAAATGGTCATGCTGTCCGCCTTCTTGTTGTCTCATAAAAAGAGCCAGGGCCAAGCCTGGGGAATACGGGATGTCGATTCTGTTGGTCTAAACCATACCGGCGAGGATACCCGGGCTATTCCGAAAATCTGATCACTGTATCAAATTTAAGATTTATATCCCAAAATACAACCGTTTGAAACGCAACCACGCGGGATTCTGGAATCGACAGGTATCCTTTTCCCGGGTCGGCGGCGGCAATTGACCTTATCGTCCGACACAACCGGCCTTGGCATGTCCGCGGCATCGGGTCGGCATTTTTGCCTTAAATCGTCATACGGTTTCCGATTTTCGTTTTTTTTCCCGACAATTTTTGATAGGTCAGCCGCCACGTTTATTTTAAAGAAAATTGAGGAGAAGTCATGGAGAGCCAATTCAATCGCCCCGATTCCGTTTCCAAAGGCGCCTACATCATCAACAAGGCCCAGAGCGTGAAACTCAACCCCAGCGTCCTTTACGAGGCGGTGGTGGACCTCTCCTCCGAGGGGCTGTTGACCGCCAACTGCATCAACATGGCGGCGGGAATCCTGCTGGAAGACCTCGGGCTTCCCACCTATTTCTTCGAGAACATCAAGAAAGATTCCCTCAAGCATATCCTGGGTTCCATCGCCACCAGCATCACCGTGAAAGACGGCAAGGTGGTCCTGGTGGGGCGGGTGGCCCACATCGACTTCGATCTGGAGCAGGAGAACAACGTTCAGCGGGTCCGTATCGCCACCCTGGAGACCCGGGACAGCATGGAAAAAATCCTGGAAAACATGATCTCTGGCCACCGGCGCGAATACTACTACAGCCCCGAAAGCAACTACTACACCTACATCATCCGGCCCGAAACCGTACATGACTTTCCCCGGGAGGCCTTCACGGATTCCCGGTTCCTGTTCACCCTGGCCGGAGACTACATGACCACCCCCGAGCCCACCCGGCAGCGCTACGAAAAATTTATCAAAGCGGCCGAGGGTGCCGTCACCCCCCTGATCGAGGTGTTCAACCTGCCGGAAACCGGGGAGATGCGCCTGATGTTCAACAGTGATTTCGCCTCGCCCCAGCTGCCCGTGCTGCGCAAACTGTTCGAAGATCACGGCCTGGTGCTCAAGCGGGCCTACTGGGAGCCCTACTGGGGCAAATCCCCCGTGCCCTCGTCGATCTGTTCCCTCTATATCCGGGGTGAACTGCCCCGTAAAAAGGAGGCGGAACTGGTGGGCGACCTGTGCGCCTACCTCTCCTTCGCCGTCAACCGCGTCACCGACCTTTACGTGAACGGGCCGTTGACCTTCAACGAGACGCTCTTCGCCGGCAACGCCGCGGATTTCACCCACATGTTCATCTTCAAGGAGCGCGACAACGCCACGGACCGGGAGATCCTGCAAAGCCTTACCAGCAAGGATCACAGGGACGCCTTCGCCGGAAGAATCCACGGCTCCAACAAGTCCACCTATGTCTACAAGGCCATCCTGGAGGCGGTTACCGAAAACCCGGACCTGGTGAAATTTCTCTACGCGCTTTTCGAAAGACGCTTCCACCCGTCGGCAAAAAACCGGATCCCCGCTGCGGCGCTGGATGAGAAGTTCGCAGCGTTTAACAAGATCATCTCGTCACGGTTTATAGACAACTGGCTCCACTGTGACATCTTCCGATTCATGTTCAAGATGGTCTCGTGCACCCTCAAGACCAACTTTTACAAACCCGAGAAGCGATCCTTCGCCTTTCGCTTCGACAATGCCATCCTGGACCCCTTGGTCTTCGATCAGTTCGTCTTCGGCATCTTCTTCGTCAACGGCCACTACGCCTGCGGCACCCACCTGCGGGCCGGGGACATCGCCAGGGGCGGACTGCGTCTGATCCGCGTCTCCCCTGCCAACTACCCCACCGAAATCGACAATGCCGTGCTGCTCAACTACGCCCTGGGTCCCAAGGCTCAGCGGCTGAAGCACAAGGATATCTGCGAAAGCGGTTCCAAGGGCGTCGTGGTGCCCCACGCCATCTATTCCAGTCTTGGCATGGACGCCTTGTACGACTATACCGAGGGCATCATCGACCTGGTGCTCGGCGACGACAGCATCGTCGACTATTACGGTAAGCCCGAAATGGTGTTCTTCGGCCCGGACGAGGGAACCGCGCCGTTGATGGATGCGGTGGCCATCCGTTCGCAGGAGCGCGGTTACCGCTATTGGCGAACGCTCACCACGGGCAAAAGCATCGGCATCCCCCACGACACTTACGGCATGCTGGAAAACGGCGACCTGTTCGGCCTGATCGACCGCAAGGAAAAGGGCACGGACCTGCAGATCAACGGCACCTCCGTTGTCGTCACCACAGACATGGAGGCCATCTACGAGCGAATCGGCGGCAAGGTCGACACCAGCGGCATGACCACCACCGGGGTCATGGGAGCATTTAGAACCCTGACCACCCACTGCGGGGCCAGGGAAGACGATCTCAACCTGATGATGACCGGCGGTCCGGACGGCGACCTGGGAGCCAACGAAATCCAGTGTTACAAAGGAAAGATCTGCCTGATCATCGACGGAGGCTCCATCCTGTTCGATCCCCAGGGGTTGGACCGGCAGTCGCTGATGAAAATCGCCTTCATGCGGCACGCCGCGCCCCGGGCCAATACCCGGCAGTTCCCCGTGGATAAGCTGAGCCCCCAGGGTTTCATGGTCCCCCTCACCGCCAAAAACGTCACCCTTCCCGACGGCACGATCGTGGAAGACGGGGCCCTGTTCCACCGCAACTTTCTGTCGGAGCCCGACAACCGGCGGTTTATCAGCCAGGCGGACATCCGGGCCTTCATCCCCTGCGGCGGTTTCAAGGACACCGTTCACCGCGGCAACGTCAAGAATTTTCTCTCCGTGTTCAAAGAGCTGCAGTTCATCGTCGACGGGGCCAACGTCTTTTTCGATGACGCCGCCAGGCGGACCATCGCCACCACCACCGCCATCAAGCATATCAAGGACACCACAGCCAATAAGGGCGGCGTCTTCTCCAGCTCCATTGCCGAAGTGCTCACCGCATTCCTGCTCGGAGACGACTATGAGACCAAGCTACTGGGCGACACACAGACCCGCTGGGCCCTGATACGGGATATCATGATACTGGTGGACCGATATGCCCGTGCGGAAACGGATATGCTCATCCGCATCCAGGAAGCCGATCCGTCGATCCCCCTGTTCGATCTGTCGGAAATAACCAGTGAGCAGATCTTTGCCCTGCAGCGAATCTGTGAGCAGAATATCGCCGTCATCCTTAAAGATAAGGCGCTGGTCTGGAAAGTGCTGGAGAACTACATCCCGGCAATCCTGATCAAACGGCTTGGCCGGGACGCGATCATGAACACGCTTAACGCCGAGGAGCTTCGGCCCTATCGGGATGCCATCCTCACCAAGAAGCTTTCATCCATGGCCTTTTACCGCTTCGGTGCCGACTGGAAGGCCTTCACCGGGAAGATGGATGCCGACTTTGCCGAAGGCATCAAAACCATCGCTTCGGCAATAGACAGATGACTATCATATCAGAGATGCCGGGAGACAAAAATACGGTTGGTTGATCGGTGTCGGTTCGGAAAGGGATAAAGCGCACCCCCTCACTGGATAGGGGGAGTCGAAAACCCCACCGGCCCTTCACCTTTTCGGTTCACCCGCCAATGCCGCACCGACCGCTTTGATGAGCGTTTCGAGTTCAGCGGATGCTCCTGGATCAGGATGGCCCCGATTCCCGGATGGGTTTTGACCACTTCATATTCCGGCTCGGTGAGTTTGCCGCGCTTTCCCAGAATGCCATCCGGAATACTGATTTTGCCGATGTCATGCAGAAAGCCGCCCTGCCTGGACAAAAAAACCATTTCCGTCGGCAGGCCGGCCGCTTCGGCCAATTGCTGGGAATACTGGGAAACCCGCCAGAGATGGCCACCGGTATAAGCATCCCGAGCCTCGATCATGGATGCCATCATGGCAAGGGATTTCAACAACGGTTTTTCGATTTGGGTTTTCATCGATCACTCCCCCTTCCCTTTATGCCTGTTAACAGTCTCCCATAGGCAGAACGACAAGGTCAATCCATTCAAATTATTTTTGGGGGGTAGTCGGTTAGCTCCTCCTGTGGTATACTTTTTTGCATGACGACAGGAGGAGATTTCCCGAACACGTATCGTGAGTTTGTACAACACTTTCCCAATGACAACGTATGTGCTGCCTATTTGGAGCAGTTGCGGTGGCCGAATGGCTTCTGCTGCCCCATATGCCAGACGAGTGGGGAGCCTTGGCGCCAAACACGTGGTCGTTTGGTCTGTTCCGCATGCCGCCATCAGACATCCGTGACGGCTGGTACGATTCTGGAAAAAACGCGGACCCCGCTGACCACTTGGTTTGAAGCCGCCTGGCACCTGACAACAGCCAAGAACGGCTTTTCGGCCAAAACCTTGGAGCGAACATTGGGCACCAGCTACCGGACGGCGTGGGCAATGCTCCAACGTTACCGCATATCGATGGTACGTAGCGAGCGAGAGCGGTTGACGGGTGGAGTCGAAGTCGACGAGACCCTTGTTGGTGGTGTTACGCAAGGAGGAAAGCGCGGACGCGGAAGTAGTAAATCCATTGTTGCGATTGCTATCGAGGTCAAAGAGCCTAAAGGTTTTGGGCGAGTTCGAATGCGTCATATTCCAGATGCCTCTTCTGAGAATCTCCAGCCTTTCATCTGTTACGTCGTGGACAGGAGCGCGACCGTCCGGACAGATGGCTGGAAAGGATACAACAGTCTGTCAAATCACAAGTACATACATGAGAGGACAGTGTTATCCTCATCAGGTGATCCCGCTCATGTTACGATGCCAGGTGTACATCGGGTTGCAAGCCTCCTCAAGCGCTGGATACTGGTCACCCATCAAGGTTCTTTTGTCCCGGCCCATCTCCAGTCGTACTTGGAGGAGTTTACATTCCGGTTCAATAGGCGTAATTCCCGCAGCCGCGGGCTTGTTTTTCGCCGACTTATGGAGCAGGCTATGGCTACCGAGCCGGTAATCGAAACTGAAGTGACGTTCGGTTACAACTGGAACCAGAGCCGAGAGAAGAGGAGCTAACCGACTACCCCCCTTAGCAAAATATGGAATACTTCATACAGGCTGTGGAAATTCAATAAAATGCCGATACCTTAATTACGTTGTAATGGCAAGTTGTATGTAACTGATCACCGGCTATGCACAAGGAACGTTCGCTATGGCGACCACGAAAGTCCTGCTTGTTGATGACGAGTTACGCATCTGTCAAAGTGTGACATATTTACTGAAAGCTAAGAATTACGAAGTTGTAACCGCTGCTTGTGGACAGGAAGCATTAAGTTTAATAGCTTGTAACACATTCGACCTGGCCATCTTAGATGTCCACCTTCCCGACATGCTGGGTACCCACCTAATGAGTAATATAAAAGCTCAGCATCCCAACACCATTTTTATCATTATTACCGGCGATGCAGATATCGACTCAGCCATAACTGCACTGCGATGCGGTGCATATGACTACTTAAGAAAACCTTTCGAATTTGAAGAACTGCAAACCACTGTAGAAAATGCCCTCCGCCAGAAAACGCTGAAACAAGAGAAAGATCAAATCAGCGAGCAGTTGGTCCTTACCGAAGAAAGATACCGCTACCTGGTTCAAAACAGCCCGGACATCATTTACACATTGGACGCCAATGGCAATTTTACCTTTCTAAATGATGCCGTTGTAAACTTACTGGGATTTCAGGTCGATGACCTGATCGGAAAAAGTTATACCACGATCGTCTGGGAGAAAGACCAAGAGAAAGCACGGCCGTATTTTGCCGAGCACAAAACTATCAATCGTATGTCTTCAGAAGTTGAGTTGCGTCTCAGATTGAATGGCGACGAAAAAAGGGAAAGTTACGGCTCCCATTACATAACTGCAGAGGTCAAATCCATTGGTATTTTAGAAGAGACCTCCACCAATGGTGGGAATCGGTTTGTTGGCATTCATGGCGTCATTAGAAATATCAGTGAGAGAATACGGCTGCAATCCAAGCTAAGAAAAGCAGAGCGGATGGAATCCCTTGGCACACTTGCTGGTGGAATCGCCCATGACTTCAACAACCTATTAATGGGCATTCAGGGACGATCGGCATTGATGACAATG
>NZ_JASJGN010000025.1:0-10723 GCF_033791525.1 Desulfosarcina sp. | reverse complement strand
AGAATTCCTCGGAGCTCTGCTACGGGGTGAAAAACAAGGAAGGGGTTGGTGTGGAAGGGGAAACGACGTGTCCCCTTCCCATGCAAAATCGCTTCTCAAACCCCTTTGATACCTCGCAGCTCTGCTGCGGGGAGGTTCATTGCCGATGCGACCATCCGTTTCACACGGGGGCGGTTGATGATGAAAAACGGAAATTATGCGGAAGCCATGAGCCTTTTTCAGCATGCCCTCGAATTGGACCGCCAAGCCGGATTCACCCGCGGGATGGCCGACGATCTCTCTGCAATTGCCGTCATTCACGAACAGTTGGGTGAGGATGAAGCCGCACTGGATTGCCTGGATCGAAGTATCAAGATTTATGCCCTGCTGGAGAACCTGGGACGGTTGGAATCGCTGGCACAGAAAACCGGAACCGACGTTCGGGTGACCGTCCATTTTATCAACCAGTGGCTGGCCGGTGAAGCGGTAGATGCCATCTGTCGTTAGTGACAGCGGTTTTCCGTGGAGGCGCCTATACTGCCGTGCTGATGGCGAGGACCGGCCATGAAGCTTTCCCATCTCAAACCGACCGTACCCAAGTGTTGGCTGTTTGCGGCCTCCGGTGTGATGTGGAGCGCCGTTGGCATCATGATGTGTGCCACCGCGATCGGCTGGCTGTCGGATGGTGGAATGGGTCGGGGCATGGCCTTTGGCCTGGCGGGATTGGTTTTGGCCATGCTTTCTGTTCGCTGGGGGTTTGGCAGCATCGCCCAAAAAAATATCCGGCGTCTACGGCGTCTGCCGGATCGGGGGTGCTTTTTTGCATTCCAGGCCTGGAAGAGCTATCTGATTATTATGGTGATGATTGCCTTGGGGGTTACCCTGCGGCACTCATCGATCCCGAAACATTTCCTGGCGGTCGCCTACACAGCCATCGGCGGCGCCCTGATCGTGGGCAGTTTTTACTACTATCGACACCTGTCGCGGTTGATTCGGACCGCATCCCGTCGGCGTGTCCAGCGCCATACCCTGCCTTGACAAGGGTTTTTTCAACACCCTGCTAATCGAAAGTCAGCGACGATTTCTCTATGTCTACGATGCGCTCGCCTTTCACATAATCCTTGGTTTCGTAGCGGGTGATACCCATGAGTTTTTGGGTAATGGCACCCATGCGTTCTACCTGGGATTTTATTTTGGCGATTTTGGGGTAGACGGGATCATTCTGATCAAGGGTGTCCATGAGCAGTTCCGTGTGGCCGGAGATGGCCATCATGGGTTGGTTCAACTCGTGGCAGATGGCGCCGGCGGTTTCCAGCACCGCCTGGAGTTTTTCCCGGTAGATACGCTCGGATTCACTGCGGTGACGATGCAGGGCGATTTCGATGGAAACCATCAGACTGCGGGTTTCGAAGGGCTTGACCACGTAACCGAAGGGCTCCATGACTTTGGCCCGCTCCAGGGTGGCCGGATCCGTGTAGGCGGTGAGGTAGACAACGGGAAGGTTGAACCGGTCCCGTATCACACCGGCGGCGTCGATGCCGTCCATCTCGCCTTTGAGCTTGATGTCCATGAGCACCAGGTCCGGTTGCATCTTCCCGGCATGGGCGATGGCTGTCCGTCCGTCATGGGCCACGGCACATACCGAGTAACCGGATTTTTCCAGGCGGCTTTTGATTTCCTGGGCCACAATGCCTTCGTCTTCCACAACCAGAATCGTCGCCTGTATCATGTCAGAACTCCTTGTTGGACTGTTCAGGGGCGGTCAGCGTGATGGTGAACCGGGTGCCTATTTCCGTGGTGAGGGCAAGGGTGCCGCCCAGCTGAGTGGTGAGCGTATTGATGAGCCGAAGGCCCAGCGATGATTGCTCAGGATCGGCCGGCGGCTCGACAAGACCGATGCCATCGTCGGCCACCACGATTTCTATCCGGCCGGCATGCAGGGTGCGGATGACGATCTCAATCGTCCCGGCGGCGTCGGGTAAGAAGGCATGCTTGAGGGCATTGGATACCAGCTCGTTGATGATCAGGCCGCAGGGCACGGCCATGTCCACCCCCAAGGCGATGTCGTCGGCATGGACATTGAGCCGGATGCGGGCCGGATCAATCCCGTAGGCGTCGAACAGGTTGGTGGTCAGCCCCTGGACATAGCGGCCGAAATCGATTTTCGCCAGGTCAGCCGTACCGTACAGCTGCTCGTGGATCAAGGCCATGGATTTGACTCGGTTCTGGCTTTCCCGCAGAATTTCCACGCCCTTGGCATCCTCCATGTAATCCTCCTGAAGGTAGAGCAGGCTGGAGACGATCTGCAGGTTGTTTTTTACCCGGTGATGGATCTCCTTGAGCAGTGACTCCTTCTCCGCCAGCGACTGACGCAATTGCTGGTCTGAGACCAGAAGCTCCTTTTCGGCCATCTGTCTCTCGAACAGCTCCCGTCTCAATTCGGCGGTTTTACGTTGGACCATTCGGTTTTGTTGGAGATAGCCGAGAAAAATGGCAACCACCAGTACGACTACCCATAATAACACCCAAAAAATGCTGCCATGCACTGGATTACCACTGACGGCGGCATGGGCTGGGAATGCGACCATCATCAAGGTCGAGGCCCCGTAGCGGCAGCAGCTGATAGTCATGCTGGGGATGTGGATGGCGTGTCTGGAAATCATCAGATCAGCGTATGAACCCGTTCTGCCAGGTCACGGACGGCCCGGGCCGCTTTGCTACCCGGTGTCTGTTCGATAAAAGGCACCTGGTCGAGGACAGCCTGGCGGACCGCTTTATCTTCCGGGATGCTGCCCAGGTGGAACAGCTCCAGGTTAAGAAACCGCTGGGTCACCCGTTGGATAGTATTGACGGTGTGGTTGCCCTCGCGGATCCCGCTGACGGAATTGAGCACCAGGTTGAACCGGCTGATCCCGTGATCCCGGGACAACAGTTTGATCAGGGCGTAAGCATCGGTCATGGACGTGGGGTCCGGGCTCAGGATGAAAATGTTATGGTCGGCAAACCGATTGTACCACAACACCGAAGAGCCGATGCCTGCCGCCGTATCGATGATGACGTAGTCGAAATCCGATGAGACCTCTTTAATAAAACCGGCCAACCGATCCTGCTGTTTTTCCCCCAGCGATACCATCTCCGGAACACCGGAACTACCTGGCAGGATGGCCAGGTTGGGACGGGCGAAAATCAATGCTTGCCGTGGATCAGCCCCACTTTCCAGGATGTCCCGGATATTGCTTTTGACCGACAGCCTCAGCAACACGTCCACGTTGGCCAGTCCCATGTCGCCGTCTATTACCAGAACGCGGCTGTTGTTTCGGGTCAGGGCGATGGCGAAATTCACCGTGAAGCTGGTCTTGCCCACGCCTCCTTTGCCGCTGGTCACGCAAAGGGTACGCGGCGTCTTCTTGCTCGGGGCCATGTTTTTTCCATCTGGGAATCATTATGGGTTAATAAAACTGTTTCCCACATTATCGGCCGCCGAGTACCTTTCTTTAACATGAGCCCGAGATAAAAACCATGCTCGATCCGATCACTGATCCGACGGACTGTCGGGCGTGAACCTGCTTTCCCAGCATCACCACTCTTCAAAACGGGCTGATGGTTGAGGCGGACCGTTACGATTTGATACATGTTGTTACCCTTTTGCAAAGGCTGTTCCTGCAAACACATATATGCTTATGTGGTACTCATTTGCAGGCGGGATCGAGGGTGGCGTGGGCGCGGAAAAGTTTTAATAGCTATTAATTAGTATAGTTAAATATTTTGTTGAAAAAAAATTAGAATAGCTTATATTGAGCCCCTCATAACTATTTGGAGGCGTTCATGACTGATCAAGATGTATTGAACCGTGCCCGCTACATATTTACCACGGGTAGAATGATCCATGACCGGATCATGCGAATATCCACCGGTGCATGCATGAGCACCGCCAAGAATGACCGTTTCGGGGAGTTGTCTGCACCGCAGATGAACATGCTGATGATGATCAGGGTTCGTGAAGCGGTGTCCGTTACCGAATTGGCTGCGCTGTTGAACGTATCTCCGCCGTCGGTGTCCACCATGGTGGACAGGCTGGTGGAGCGGGGGCTGCTGACCCGGACCCCGAGTGATCAGGATCGGCGCAAGGTGGTGATCCGGGTAACTCCCGATGCACTCAAGGATATTGCCCAGGTGGAAGAGATAATCCTGGGTTCTTTTGTGGAACTGGTGGACGCCGTTGGGCCCGAGACCACGAAAAAGTGGTGTGAGGTGCTCCAGCAGATCAAGCGGGTTCTGGAAAAGAATCAACTTTCAGCTTAATTCAAGGTTGGCAAAATGAATAGCACGGAAAAAAAGCGTCAGAACAAGCACGTGATGATTCGCATCGTGATCTGCACCCTGATTCTCATCGTCGGCTGGGTGGGGATGAAAGGGCTGGCCAGTCTGAAGCAACCTCCTGCCGAGGTGAAGGCCGAAGAGCGGCCCATCAGGGTACAGGCCATGGCAGCCCAGCCCGGGGACTATCCGGTGGCCATCACCGGGTACGGCGAGGCCAGGGCGCTGACTGTAGTAACCATCGCACCGGAAGTGGCCGGCCGGGTGGTATACACGCACCCAACACTCAAAGCCGGGCAGATCATTCCAGCTGGTGACGTGATTTTCCGAATCGACCCGGCCGATTATGAAGCCGGCCTCCAGGAAGCCAGGGCCGTAGTAGCCCAGTGGCAGAATACGGTGGCCCGCCTTAAAAAACAGTTTGCCATTGACAGTCAGCGTTTGAAAACCCTGGAGCGAAATACCCAACTGGCCAGAACCGAATTCGATAGAACCCGGCAACTGTTCGAAGTCGATCGTGTGGGGACCCGATCCGGAATGGATCAGGCGGAGCGGACCTATAACACCACCTCGGATCAGGCGGACCAGATGGCCCAGGCGGTAAGTCTCTACCCGCTGCAAATCAAGGAGGCCCAAAGCACCCTGGCCTCGGCCGCCGCACGCCTTTCAATGGCTGAAACCAGCCTGTCCCGCTGCACTGTCAAGGCGCCCTTCGATGCGCGAATAAAATCAGTATCGATTGAAGCCGGCCAGTATGTCTCTCCCGGTCAGAACGTATTGACCCTGGCCGACGATGCGGTTCTTGAAATTCAGGTTTCTCTGGACAGCCGGGACGCCCGGAGCTGGCTGCAGTTCGAATCACCGGCCAACGACCGATTGCCCACCGCCTGGTTCGCCACGCTCAAGCCCGTTGAATGCGCGATCCGCTGGACCGAAGACAAAACCGGATCCCCCTGGATCGGAATCCTGAATCGGGTGGTGAAGTTCGACCAGCAGACGCGAACACTCACCGTGGCCATACGCGTCACTGCCGACTCGGCCAAGGGCAAGGGCAACCGGGTGCTTCCACTGGTGGAAGGGATGTTTTGCACAGTAGACATACCCGGCCGGACCATGCGAGATGTTTACCGGCTGCCCCGGCAGGCGGTGAGCTTTGAGAACCGGATATATCTGGCCAGTGCCGAGGGCCGGTTGAAAACTGTGGATGTGACCGTGGCGCGAATCGAGGGGGAGTTTGTTTTTGTGGACCAGGGACTCAATCCGGGTGACACGGTGATTCTCACCCGACTCATCGACCCGCTTGAAAATGCATTGCTGGACATCGCGGGTACGACAGTTGCCAAGGAGCCCACATCATGAAACGGGTACTTGCCGCCTTTGCCAGGAATACCGTGTTCGCCAACATCGTCCTGGTGATGATTTTTATTGCCGGCTACATCGCCACGTCCAACATGATTCGTGAAACCTTCCCGGAATTTTCCCTGGACATGATCACCATCTCTGTGCCCTATCCCGGTGCCGACCCGGAAGAGGTGGAAGAGGGCATCAGCCGCAAGATCGAAGAGGCCATCGAGGGACTTCAGGGCATCAAGCAATATACCACCGAGTCGTATGAAGGACTGGGGTCGGCCAATATCGAAGTCCGGGAAGACTACCATATTGACGAGGTGCTCGACCGGGTGCGCACCAAGGTTAATGCCATCTCCACCTTTCCGGTGGATGCTGAAAAACCGGTGATCAGCGAGTTGCTGCTCAAGGATGTGGTGACGTTGCTTTACCTGTCCGGCGACATGTCCGAACGGCGGATCAAAGAGTGGTCCGAGCAGATCAAGGACGAAATCCAGCAGGTGCCCCATATCTCCCAGGTGGAAACCTTCGGTTCACGGGATTATGAAATCGCCATCGAAGTTTCCGAGGAGCGGTTACGCCAATACGGCATCTCCTTCTCCGACGTGTCCGATGCCGTGAGCCGCAGCAGCTTGAACCTGGCCGGCGGCACCATCCGAACCCAGGATGAGGAGATCCGGGTGCGCACGATGGGCCGGAAGTATACCGGACAAGAATTGGCCTCGATCGTAGTGCTGGCCAACCCGGAGGGTGGCGTGGTCACCCTTGACCGCCTGGCTCATATTGACGATGGGTTTGCTGAAGATCCCATCGCCGCTACCATTAACGGAGAGCCGGCCGTTCTGTTGATTGTATACAAGACACCCGAAGAAGATGCACTGGTGATCTCGAAGGCGCTCGAGAAATACATCAAACAAAAGCAGCAACAAATTCCATCTGGCTCTAAAATAAAAATACTGTACGACAACACCGACATGCTCAAGGCACGCATCGACCTGCTGTTGAGAAATGGTATCATCGGCCTTTCCATTGTCTTTTTATTGTTGTGGTGTTTTCTCAATGCCCGACTCTCTTTTTGGGCCGGTATGGGCATCCCTATTTCCATAGCCGGTGCTCTGGTAATCGTATGGGCCATGGGCGGCACCATCAACATGATCTCCCTGTTCGGCCTGATCATGGTATTGGGAATTGTTGTGGACGACGCCATTGTGGTGGGCGAGGCCATCTACGTCCACCGCAAGCAGGGCAAGACCGCCCTGAAGGCTGCAGTGGACGGCGTTGTGGAAGTGGGAATGCCGGTGATTGCCGCCATCCTAACCACGATCGTGGCCTTTCTGCCGCTGTTTTACGTGGGCGGCATCATGGGGAAATTCATCTCGATCCTGCCTGCCGTGGTGATCGCCTGCCTGGTGGTGTCGCTGGTGGAATGCCTCTTTTTGCTGCCGGCCCATCTGAGTCACCTGCCTGACCCCAATCGCCCGAAAGATCAGGAAAGCAAACTGGTTCGACGGCTTTCCCGGGTTCAACAAACCACCTCACGCTGGATGGAGGTGTTTGTCGCCCGTGTATATATGCCCTTTCTCAGCAAGGCGCTGCACTGGCGTTACATCTCGCTGGCTACGGCGATTGCCGTGCTCATGCTTACCGTTGGGTTGGTGCGTAGTGGAATCATCAAATTTGAGGTGTTCCCGAAGCTTGACGGGTTTATCATGACCGCCACGGCGGAGTTCCCAAGCGGCACCCCGCCGGAGGTCACCCGGCGGGCTATTCAAGAAATTAGTGCCGCCTTGATGCGGCTAGAAGAAAAGACCCAGACCCGCTCTGGTGAACCTCTGGTGGATGACCGGCTGACCCTGGTGGGTCAAACTCTGAGCGACATGCCCCAGGTGGGGCCGCATTACGGCTCGGTGCAGGCGATCCTTCTGGATTCCGAAGCCCGGGGAATTCATACCGAGGAGTTGATGGTGCTGTGGGAAAAGGAGATCGGCATTCTGCCCGGCATCAAATCCCTGACCTTTTCCGGCATGGAGGCCGGACCGCCTGGTGACCCCATCGAGGTGTGGCTCCAGGGGCACGAGATGGATGATATCCTGGCTGCTGCCGAGGAACTGATGGGACGGCTGCGAAAATTCGACGGTGTTTACCAGATCCGTACCGACTTCTCTCCCGGCAAGAATGAGATGCGCCTGAGTCTCAAGCCGGAAGCCCGGGCGCTTGGACTCACCGTAGAGGACTTGGCACGGCAGATTTACGCCGGATACTACGGTGACGAAGCATTGAGACTTCAACGAGGGCGAGACGATATCCGCGTGAAGGTGCGATACACCGCCGATGAACGCAGCCGTTTGTCTGACCTGGACCAGGTGCGAATTCGAGCTGCCGGGGGAGTAGAAGTGCCGCTTATGTCCGTCGCTGACGTCACCTTCACCCCCGGGTACTCGACCATTACCCGTACCGACGGCATGCGCCGGGTGGCGGTGAGCGCTGGTGTGGACACCAACAAGGCCAATGCCAACGAAATCTTTGCAGAATTGTCGGCCAATTATTTTCCCCAGTTGAAGAAACGCCATCCCGAAATTTTCGTGGCCCTTCAGGGAGAGCAGAAGAAGATGCGCGAATCATTCGGCAGCCTCTTCATCGGATTTCCGCTGGCGGTGCTGGGCATCTTTATTGTCATCGCCACCATGTTCCGTTCCTATGTACAACCTTTTGTGATTATGTTTACCGTGCCTTTCGGTATTATCGGCGCCGTATTCGGCCATATGCTGATGGGCTACGATCTGTCCATTATGAGTATCTTCGGCATGGTGGCATTAACCGGAGTGGTGGTCAACGACGCGATTGTGCTCATCGAGCGCATCAATGAGAATTTTGCCTGCGGGATGCCGTTCTTTGAAGCGATTCTTCAAGGGGGGACCCGGCGCTTCAGGGCCATTTTCCTGACCACATTGAGTACGGTGGGCGGCTTGGCCCCGTTGATTCTGGAGACCGATTTCCAGGCCAAGTTTCTTATTCCCATGGCGCTTTCCATCGCCGCCGGCGTGGCGTTTGCCACCATTCTTACGCTGGTGCTCATTCCCAGCCTGCTGGCCATCCTGAATGACCTTCGGCTATTGGTCCACCGGTTCAGGCACGGCCAGTGGCCCCGGCGCCTGGACGTGGAGCCGGCCAGGAATCGGCACGAAGATCCATTGAAAGTCGACCCTGGTCAACTGCGCTCGCCGTCTGTGGATGTATGCAGCTAGCGCCTTAAAACTAAGTCAGGAGAAAATGGCAAAGATGAAAAAACACACCATTAGGTTTTCCCTATCCTTGCTCTGCTGCTTGGTCGCCCTGCCGCTGACGGGTATTGCCCAGGAATCTGCCGCCACAGGCTCATCCCCAAGGGTACTGCCCGACAAGACCATGGTGGTTGACTGGGCCGCGGTGTCGACCCTGAACCTTGAAACCGCCGTTGAGATCGCCCTGGCCGGCAACCCCGGCCTTGAAGCGGCAGCGGCCCGCGTTCGGCAGGCCAAGGACCAGGTGGACCAGGCGCGTTCCACCTATTGGCCCCGGCTCGACGCCAATGCCTCGGGGGCACGGGTGGCCGTTGCCGAAAACACCTACCAGCAGAATCTTGCCGCCGCACGGCTCCTGAATCCTGCCGCCACCATTGATGATCCGCTGGAATACTACACCGCCGACCTGACCGCATCCTGGACGCTGTTCGACGGGTTTGAACGCAAATTTTCCAATGCCTCGGCCCGTTATGGGGAACAATCCAGCACCGCCGCATTGAATGATGCCCGTCGGCTGCTGATTTCCGCCGTGGCGTTATCCTATTTTTCAGCCCAGTTGGCCCTGGAGAACATTTCCATCGCCAAGGCCGATGAGGAATTCAATCAAGGTCAGCTGGCCGACGCCGAGGCCCGCCAGCGGGTGGGAACGGGTTCGCTGAGCGATGTGCTCAACTTCCAGGTACGAAAAAACCAGGCCAAGACCACCCGCATCAACCAGGAATATCAACTCGAAATCGCCCTATACGGGTTGGCCGCCCTGCTGGGACTTCCCGATTCGCGGCTGCCGGCCCATGTCACTCTGGGCCGCCTCTCTCTGGAGACGGCCCCGGAGCTTTCCAGTCTGCCGGTGGATGAGCTGATCGCCAAGGCCATGGATCATCGCCCGGATATCCAGCAGGTCCAGTGGAGTATCAAACAGACCGAGGCCCAGGTTAAGATTGCCCAGTCCGACTATTATCCATCGGTTGTCCTGGCCGGCAGCCTGGACGGTGAACGGGTCGATGACCCGGGTTTCGGGGAGGACGATTTCGGCAATCGGGTCCAGGTAGGCCTTTCCTACAACCTGTTTGCCGGTGGCTTCACCCGGGCAAGGGTCCGTGAGGTGCGGCATCGCAGGGTAGAGCTGGAAAAACGTCTGGAGGAACTGGTGCTTTCGGTCACCTCGGACATCCGCAGCTCCGTTGCGTTGGTCACGACGGCCCAAACCCAGGTGGCCCTCCAGCGTGAAAATGTTGATCTGGTGCAACGTACCCGGGATTTAGTGGAAAAGGAATATAACGCCGGCCAGGCGTCTCTGGTCCGCCTCAACGAATCCCAGAAGGATTTGACCACGGCCCAGAGCAATCTGGCCCTGGCCCTGGTCGCCCTTCGCCAGGCCTGGGTTGAGCTTGAAACCCGCACGGGCAATGTCCTGGTCACCTACGAAAACGCTGGTCGATAGGCATGCTAGGCAACGTTGCCGCTAAAACTCCGGCGCCGCTGCCACAGCCATGCGATAAACACACAAATCCCAAAAAAAGCGGTCAGCGCAGCGGTTTCAGGCAGCACATCCGCCAGGCCCCCGCCCCTGACGAATACGTCGAGGCTGCCGTTCAGTCCCCAGGCCAACGGGGATACGACACTGATCGACTGCATGAAGGCCGGCATGGCATACACCGGCACCATGATTCCCCCTATGGCGGCTGCGATGACGATGGAGATGGGACCGAACATGGAGGCCTGTTCGTAGGTGTCGACTACCGTCCCCAGTAAAACACCGTATCCCGTGGCGGCCAGGATGGCGCTGGCAATCACCACCA
>NZ_JASJGN010000024.1:0-2547 GCF_033791525.1 Desulfosarcina sp. | reverse complement strand
CATTTTTCATGCGCCTTATTTTTGCCTAACCCGGATAAACTGGAAATAACCAATTACAAAAATCGAATTCAAATAAACCCCAAGTTACAATATCCAAATCTCAAACAAGATACAGACCAACAATTGTCAGCCATTATAGATAGTTGCCATTGTATTGGCAACGGTTTAACGAAAAAACTTAGCGCGTTAGCGAATCAGAATGTCCATGCTTCAAGATCATTAGGTTTGGAATTTTGGTCATTGTGACTTATTTGTCATTTGGTGTTTTTGGCTATTGTCATTTTGTCTGGTTATTCCTCCTGGGGCTTAAAATGCTCCGGGACCTCCACCATGCTCAGAAGCAGCGGCTTGAGAAAAGACCAGCGGATGCCGATTTTGTATACTTCTTCCAGGTCACGAATGGCGTCCCAGCAGTTGTGGCAGGGGGCCACCACGAGTTTGGCACCGGTGGCCAGAATTTGGTCTCGTTTGACTTTCAATCCGATGTTACGCTGCTGGCGGTAGAGCCCGATGCCGTTGAGCCCGCCGCCGCCGCCGCAACAGAAATTGTGCTCCTTGCAGGGCCGCATCTCCCGGAAATCCTCGGCAATGTAGCTCATAATCTCCCTGGCGCAGTCACCCAAACCGGCATTTCTCACATAGTTGCATGAATCCTGGTAGGTGACTGGCTCTTTGATTCGCTTGGCCGGGTCGATCTTCAATTTCCCGGTGCGCAGGGCCTCGGCGACCCACTCCACATAGTGGAAGCTCTCGACCGGGGTCTTGCCCGACTTGAGTCCCGCCCAGTAGGGCCCTTCCAACACCGTTGCCCGATAGGCGTGGCCGCATTCGGTGACCACCATGCGTTTGGGTTTGAGCCGGTCCATGGCCGCATAGACGCTTTCCACCTGGACCTTGCAGGCGCCCCAGTCACCGGCGAACATGGCCAGGCTGGTCTCCTCCCACCCTTGGCTGGGAACGGTCCAGTTTTCGCCGGCGAGGTGAAAAAGAATCGCAGCCTCGGCCAGGTCCTCCGGATAGTGTTTGGGCTCCCGGGCGTTGACCGTGTATATGATATCGGCATTCTCTTTATCCACCGGGATCTCCAGTCCCGGCCAGTCCTCTTCATACTCCTCGGCCATCCACTCGCACGTGTCCACCCAGTCTTCGGTGGTGATGTCCATCTGGGCATTGAAGATGCGGTGCATGCCCGAGCCGATCTTCAGTTCCCAGGGCACGAATCCCTGTGCGAAACACAACCCCCGGACATAACCGAACATCACCCCCATGTCGATACCGAAGGGGCAATAGGTGGCGCAGCGGTTGCAGCAGGAGCATTTAGACCAGGCCGTGTCCATGACCATGTGCATGAAATCGTTGTCCACTTTGCCTTTGCGCTTGATCATCTCACCTAAAGTGGCCTGGATTTTGTACGACGGCACCTGTTTGGGGTCTTTGTCGTTGGCCAGGTAGAAAAAACAGCTGTCGGCGCACATCCCGCAGTGGGCGCAGATCTCCAGCCAGGTCCGCAGTCTGGACTTGCAGGTCTTCTCCAGTGTGGCCCACAGGGCCTTGGTGTCCACGTCGAGCAGCTTCATCTCGGCGTAGTACTGCTTGCCGCTTTTGTCAGCCAACAGCGCGTTCAGCTTTTCCTTGGTATCGACAACCTGTTTGTTGCAAAGAATTCCTTCGGGCATTGTATCACCTTAAAAACAAAATATTAATATATGCGCAAGGCCTACCAGGCAATTCCCTTGTTTTTCATGCCGCCGCGTTTGATTCCGAAATCCATACCCAGCTGGGCCCGGGAGAGGAAAAAAAGTAGAAAATGGGACAGCTTGGTAAAGGGGATGGCCACCAGCATGATCTCGCCGGATAACACGTGGGCCACAATCCAGAAATCGTAGCTGCCCATCTGATGGTAGGCAAGAAAACCCGTCAAAAAGGGTGCCACAGCGATGGCCAGCACCAGAAAATCGTATGGTTTGGTCAAAATGCGCACCTCCGGCAGGGCGATGCGCCGCAGGATGATGAACACCGCCGCCACGATCACGGCCAGGGTCATTACATCGGCCAGACCTTCGGGCAGGGTGGGCAGGCTGAAGCCGAAACGCTCCAGCAGGAGTACGTTATGGCCCATGAGAAATATGGGCGTGGCCAGCAGGCAGATGTGAAAGACGAACACCAGGATGGTGAACCCGGGGTAAAAACGCCAGCTGTGGGTGCCGAATGGCACCAGCCAGACGAAGATGGAGCGTAGGGCGCCCCTGATGCCGTAGGCCACATTGACCGAATAGGTGACGCGGTCCATCTGCCAGTTAAGGCCCCGGATGTACCACACCAGACGATAGAGCAGGCCGATAAAAAAGATACCAAAGGAGAGCCAGGCAAGAGGGCCGGTTACAAATGCATACATGGGGTGCTCCTTTTTTTAGTCATCGTCACGGTCGGTGAGAAACAGCCAGAACCCCGTGATGCCCAGCAAGGCAGCGACGATCAATACATAGGTGATATTTTCAGTGTGGAGCATGAACTCCTGAAGCGTGTAAATGGTTTTCATGGGATCTT
>NZ_JASJGN010000023.1:0-5791 GCF_033791525.1 Desulfosarcina sp. | reverse complement strand
CCTTTTTCCTTTAGGGTGAAGACGCGTGCTATCGCCCGTAGTGAATGAGTTGATATATGATTTCCCGGCAATTGAGAGAGAAGCGTCTCTAAAAGGGATCAATGGATAAGTGTATCGGCTGCCGGATGAAACGGTAATCTGCTTTATTAAATGACGATATCATTGGATTGTCAAACGGATATTGCGTTTCTTGTCGCTTGACACGATTCGGTGAAAATCTTACATTACTAAGGATGTGATATTTATAATATTATTAATTGATTTCAGATTGTTAATTCAATGATCCAAAATCGTCATCGTCTTTTGAACCGGGAATATCGGACAGATGCCAAATCCGAGCATTTTTTTAGGCACGCGCTGGTTTTACAGATGATGATGGTTGTCGGCCTGTTCTCTCTGACGTCTGCGATACTGAACACAGTTCCCGTACCCGCTCATGCCGCGCCACCTGACGCCATCATAGACACTCTGGAAAATGCGCGCCGTGACCTTGAGATCAACATGGCCCTGGAAGACCGGATAGCGGGCAATTTAGAGCAGCTACAGCGAACCGGACAAACCCCTTGCGAGGTCATCACAGACTACGAAGCCTATCTGGCGCGCGTGCGCGCCATGGTGGCTGAAAACCGGCAACTGGTAGAGCAACTGGAACGACTTCATCTGCAGCGTACATACACGACATCGTCACAACAGGCATCGGAAGCCGAGGCGTTGCAGGAGATGATCGAGGCCCCGATTCCCGAAGCGGAGATGACGGGCGAAGTCACCGCGCTTGACCGGGAATTGAATGCGTCGCTGTCCGAATTTGACGATATGCTCCTGGAGGAGCTGAAACTGATTCGCGAAAAATCATCCCCGAAAATTGACGCCCTTGCGCAAGAAGCGGCCGAAGCGGCCGAACGTCTGCGGGAAAGGGGGATCGACATCGATGCAAATCCCTCGGAAATGAAATCCGATTCCCAGGAAGAATCCGAAAACCCGGCAACCGGCACAGCCTCCGGTGCAGTGAACCGGACGGGTGATTCCGATTCATCTGCAACAACGACAGGTCAAGCCGCCGATGGGGTTGAAGGCGACCGCCAAAAACGGACCGACCGATATGACGGCAGCGACGATGACATTGTCGCCCGGCAGTTGCGAGAAGCTGCCGAGCAGGAAACCGACCCCGTGCTGAAGGAAAAACTGTGGCAGGAGTACGAAGCCTACAAGCGGGGCGGGACGTGAAGGCCAAGATGAATAAGAGATGGGGATGTCTTTTGCTGCAATGGGTGGCGATCTCATGGCTCCTCGCCGGGTGTGCGTCGAGCACCTATCAAAAAGTCGGCCCCACGCCCATCATCCAGGCTGAAGAAGAGATCTCCCAGGAACAGTTGTTAGATGTAGGCATTGTGCCCTTCACATCAGACGAAATGACCGAGGAGGAAGCTGAAGACGAGGGAACCAACCCGGATATCCGCAAAGCGGAATCCCACTTTATGGCCTACCATCTGAAAAACACCCTCCACCAAAGCAGCCAATGGGGAGCCATCAGCGTTCTCCCGGCTTCAGAGGGTGACGTGGACGTGTTGATCGAGGGCAAAATTCTGGAGTCCAATGGTGAGACGCTCACCTTGAAAATCGATGCAGTAGATGCCTCCGGCAGGGTCTGGCTAAACAAAACCTACAGCGCTCAGGCGACCGAATTCTCCTACAGGGAAACCATCCCGGGCCGAAATGATGCATACCAGGACGTGTATAATGCTATCGCTAACGACATTGCCCAGTACCGGGGGGCGTTGGATGCGAACGCGGCACAAACGATCCGCACGATTTCGCGCTTGAAGTACGCTGAAGAATTGGCCCCGGAACCGTTCAGCCGATATCTCTCTGCAGATGGCAAAGACCAGGTGGAAATCAAACGCCTTCCGTCCGCAGACGACCCCATGATGGACCGCCTGCTCAAGATCAGGGGGCGAGAGACCATGTATGTGGACACACTGAACGAATACTACGACGTATTTTACAACGAGATGTGGACATCCTACGCAGAATGGCGCAAAATGAGCCTGACCGAACGCGAGGCCATGCGCAAAATCAAAAAGGAAGCAATGATGCGTAAGCTGGCTGGCATTTTAATGGTGGCCGGTGCGGTTGCCCTTGGGGCCGGAGACGTGGACTTCACCGGGCCCCTTCAAATCGGGCTGGCCGTTGCCGGCACCCAGGTCATCGTCGACGGGTTCAATGTTTCAAAACAGGCCGAGATCCACGCGGCGGCCCTCAAGGAATTGAGCGAATCGTTTGCCGGCGAAATGAAACCGGTCGTAATAGAATTTCAGGGCCGGCAATACGAGTTGACCGGATCGGCCGAAGAGCAGTTCCAAAATTGGCGTGACCTCCTGCGCAAGATCTACTATGCCGAAACCGGTTTCGCCCCTGCCCTCCCGCTGGATGAAACGAAAGACGATGCCGCAGATTGAAGCTTACCCGTCCGATGAATGCGCCGAACCCACCTGAACCGAGGCGACCCCTCACGCCGCCCGGCGACCGGTTGCCGGATCCTGTAGGGGAACCGGTACATTCCCTCTCATTTAAACCGCCTCTCGACGGTGCAAAACGACAATTCGTAAAGCAACCTAAAAACCTGCGGGGATGGGTTATCGCCGGCATGATTGTCCTGCTCGTCGCTGCGGGCGGATTG
The DNA here is from genome assembly GCF_033791525.1 of Desulfosarcina sp. Taxonomy (GTDB): domain Bacteria; phylum Desulfobacterota; class Desulfobacteria; order Desulfobacterales; family Desulfosarcinaceae; genus Desulfosarcina. The sequence goes on along the minus strand of NZ_JASJGN010000023.1, from coordinate 3,114 downwards.
ATCCTGCAGCATTTGCAGCAGCACCCGGTCGTACCGCAGACCACCGTCCCGCACGAGCATACACCGGAAACACCTGTTTCCCCGGACATTGCGGCGGTGCCCCCACCGATCGTTTCCGGCGAGCCAGAATCGCAAGTCTCGCAAGCCGAAACGGCACCGGAAGTGGTCCTGCCGGACCGGAATGCCGCCCCGGCGCCTGTCCCGATTCTCGAAGACGAAATGAAGCGCGAACCGGGCGGGCAGGCACCAGTTCTGGAAAAGGTGGCCGGCGGTAACGCCGCACAACCGGACCCGACCCGAAAGCGCTTCCGGGAATTGTTGTCCCTGGGGCTGGCGGCACTGCACCGCCGGCAATACCGGGAAGCGCGCGACACGCTGCAAAAAGCCGCAGCCATCGACCCCGAATCGGATGAGGTGCGGGAGGCCCTGACCCAGGTTGACCACGCGCTGAAGCTGGCGCAGTTGGATCGGCTACAACGACTGGCAACGGCCGCCGAAGGAAACGGACAGTGGTCAACGGCCCTTGAACAATATCTTGCCGCCTTAACAATCGACCCCAACGTCGGCTTTGCACTGCGAGGCCGGCAACGCACCATGCACCGCATCACCATCTCCAAGCGTATCGACTTTTACCTGAACCAACCCGAAACACTGTTCGATGACCGTCATTTGAGCAATGCCGTTCAACTTATGCTGGATGCGGAGAAAGTGGCACCCCAGGATCCCGATTTGGCGGCCGACCTGAAAAAACTCGATCAACTCATCACAGCGGCACAGACACCCGTACGCGTTACCATCACCTCGGACAACCAGACCGATGTGGTGGTCTACAAGGTGGGTCGTTTAGGTCGCTTTGAAGCCCATGACCTGCGCCTTCGCCCGGGGCCGTATACGGTAGTCGGGACCCGCGACGGATATCGAGATGTCAGGCTGAACGTCACCGTCAACCCCGGGGCAACGTCCCCGGTCGTGCATGTGGTTTGCAAAGAGGAGATCCGCTAACGCGTGTCGATCCACAAATGACTGAGAAAATAGAATCCAAATCCGAAACGCCCGAAGCAATCGAGCCAATCCCCTTTCGTCCTGCCGCCAGATCGCGGCGCCCGGGCCATACCAGGACCCTGAAATGGCTGCTCGCAGGTGCCGCCGGCGCAGTGATGATCTTTCTTTGTGCAGCGGCATGGTTCGTGTTTACCGCACGCCATGTGACCCTGGAGATTACCCCGCAGGCTGATCGGATAGAGATTGACGGAGGTTTGCCAACCCTTATTATCGGTTCCCACCACCTGATGCGTCCCGGTCGTTACACCCTGAATGCGGAGAAACAATGCTACCAGCCGCTGCAACGTGAATTCACCATAACCGATGCCGAAACGCAGTCGATTCGCGCAGCAATGATCCAGCTACCCGGCAAACTGGCGTTGGAAATCCACCCCGGCGGTGCGACGCCGGCTTCTCTGACCGGACTGAGGGTGTTTGTCGACGACGTGGCCTTGGCCGAGAGCACGATCAACCCCCTGGAAGTGCCGGCCGGAAGTCGACGAATACGGATCAGCGCGGATCGGCATCAGGACTATTCAGCCGACCTGGCGATCGAAGGCTGCGGTGTGCTGCAAACCCACCGGGCTGACCTTCTCCCCGACTGGTCGGCAGTCAGCATCAACTCGATACCAACCGGTGCGACGGTGGCCGTTGACGGAAAGGTCGAGGGCAAGACGCCGTTGCGCATGGAACTGACAGCGGGAACCTATGCTGTGGAACTGAGCCTGGCGGCCTATCAGGCCTGGCGGACCCGTCTGACCGTCCAGGCGGATCAGGCGATAGCCATCGAAGATGTCGTTCTGCAGCCGGCGGACGGCAGATTGACCGTCACCAGCACGCCGTCCGGTGCCACCGTGCTGGCCGGCACCCACTATGCCGGGCGGACACCGCTGACCATTGCCCTGTCTTCAAATGCCGAGCATACACTTCGGATTTCCAAGACCGGGTATACATCGTCAGAGCGACGGGTGACCCTCGAACCCGGGATGGACAAACGCCTCGCGGTGACGCTCGAGGCCAGGGAAGGTGTCGTCCGGTTCAGGGTAACACCGGCGGACGCCGAACTCGCCGTCGACGGCCGAACGATCGGCAGGCCCCCCGCCAACATGCGCCTGCTCGCCGTGGAACATCGTATTGTAATCAGCAAACCAGGCTACCAAACCCATCGCACACGCATCACCCCACGACCGGGATTTGACCAGGAAATCCGGATTGTGCTGAAAAAGGAGGGGGCTGCCACACCGACCCCCGACGGAAAAATCACCGCCGCCAACGGGTACACCCTGCAACTGATCCGTCCGCGGACCTTCACCATGGGGTCATCACGACGCCAGCAGGGGCGCCGCGCCAATGAGACGCTCAGGGCGATCAACCTCACACGGCCTTTTTTCATGGGGATTCACGAGGTAACCAACGCCCAGTTCAGACAATTTCAATCTGAACACCGATCGGGGGCGTTCAAAATGCAGTCCCTGAGCGGTCCCCGACAGCCGGTGGTCCAGGTGACCTGGGAACAGGCTGCCCTTTTTTGCAACTGGCTGAGCGCCAAGGAATCCCTCCCGCCGGTATATGAAAAATCGGGCAGCGGTGTTATTGTCGCAAAGCCGACGGGTGCAGGCTACCGGCTGCCAACCGAAGCGGAGTGGGAGTTTTGTGCACGCCTTCGAGACAACCGCGTCACCGCCAAGTATCCGTGGGGGGAGGGATTCCCACCGCCCGACCGTGCAGGCAATTTTGCCGACCGGTCCGCCCGGGACTTGCTCGCGACGACCCTTAAAGGCTACAATGACGACTACCCGGGTAGCGCACCGACGGGACAGTTCACGGCCAGCCCCCAAGGCCTTTTCGATTTGGCTGGAAACGTGGCCGAATGGTGCCAGGATTATTATTCCATATACAGTTATAAACCGAAGCAGGTCACCGTCAATCCAATTGGCCCCGCCGAAGGCCGGCATCGCATCGTCCGCGGATCGAGCTTCAAACACGCCGGCATCGGTGAACTGCGGTCGGCCTACCGCGATTACAGCGACGACAAACGCGACGACCTGGGTTTTCGCGTGTGCCGCTACGCAA
>NZ_JASJGN010000022.1:0-4969 GCF_033791525.1 Desulfosarcina sp. | reverse complement strand
ACCTCCGGTTGCCCGTCGAAATCACCCTGGATGATCTTCAATTCAGCACCGGTGGCATCGATGGTGATCACCGCCGATGGGTTTTTATATCTGAATTGGACACACAGGTTGCTCTGGGCCAGCTTGGGTCCGATCTCGGGATTGTTTTTCAGCAGTTCATAGAACTCCATCAACACCGCATAGAGCATCTTGGCGTCTTTGAAGACGTGGGTCATCGCCTTGTCTGATCGCGCGGCAGCCAGTGGCCGCAAGTCCGCTTTGGACACCGGCAGGGGCGTCGGTTTGGCGTGGTAGGCCCGCTTGACAATTTCAATCACGGCATCGCGTTCCGGTTCGACCGGGTTGTAGAGCATAGCGCCGTCCTCCATGGCGACCGTGGCGACCTGTTCGAGCCTGGCCAACTTATCGGAGATGCCGGCATCTTTCAAATTCAGGGGCATTTTGGTCAAATAGGCCAGCTGTTGATTGAGGCAGCGTATCTTCTCCACGGCAGCCTGGGCCGCCTGTCCACGGACCCATGTGTCGATGAACCCAAAATTGCCAATCGCCGTGGCGAGTTTGTGGCGGGCCTGGTGAGAACTCGTCGAAACCAGCTCCTTGAGCGAATCGACTGCGGACAGATTAGCCAGTTTGGAGAAGACATCCAGTCTTGACGAACGCAACAGGCTTCGGCTCTGACCCACCACTTGCGGAAAGGAAATGCCCATGGCAATGGCGATATCCGCATACCGGTCGATCCTGGCTTCAAGGTTGTGGGCCATGACCTCCGGCAGGATGAGGGCGTTGGCCAGCCCATGGGGAATGTGATAGACGCCGCCGAGGGCATGGGCGATGCCGTGCACCATTCCCACCATGGAGTGTGAAAAAGCGACGCCTGCCAAAAAACTGCCCACCTGCATGGCGCCCCGCGCCTGCAGATCGTCAGGTTTGGCGCAGGCTTGCAGGATGTTTCCCGAAATGAGGGTGATCGCGTGCAGCGCCAAGGCATCCGATGCCGGCGACCACTCTTTGTCGACATAAGCCTCGATGGCATGGGTAAGGGCATCCATACCGGTCATGGCCGTCAGTTTACCCGGCATGGAGACGGTCATGGTGGGATCTAAAATGGCCAGATGCGGCAGAAACTGGGCTTCGGCGAAGGGCAGTTTGACGTCGTTTTCCGGATCGGCAATCACGGCCACTTTGGTAACCTCTGACCCGGTTCCGGCGGTTGTCGGAATGACGATGGCCGGAAGGAGGATTTCATCGCTCCCGAGAAGATAGGCACCCATGTGATCCTGAAGGCTGCCCCCTTTGACTGCCAGGAGATTGGCCACCTTGGCGGTATCGATGACGCTGCCGCCACCGACGGCGATGAACATATCGCAACCCTTCTTTGTTGCCAGGGCGGCACATTTTTCAACCGTATCGATGGTGGAATTGGGCGGCACCTGATCGAAAGTTGCCGCAATTTTGATTGACGTCCCTTTGAATCCGCTTTTGACTTTTTCGACCAGACCGGTTTTGACCAGAATTTCATCGGTCACCAGGATCGCTTTGCGCTTTCCGAACGGTTTGACCGTCTCGCCGAGATTCTCCAGGATACCTATGCCGAAAACCAATTTTGTCGGAAGCGAAAATTCAAAATAGTCGGGTAACATGTTCGTTCCTTTCCTGCCAACGGTTGCCGAAAGCGGTCACAAAGCCGCTCACAATGGTTGATTCACTCGAAGAAAATCGCATTTCCGACGGCATCGTAAAATGCCCGAGATCAAGGCTTGCGAGTCCCTGGGAATACCGCTATCGCGGGTGCCGTAGGCAGTGTACTTACCGTATTCCGCAGTGACGAGGGATGAGCGTAACGCAGATATCGGACGTTTTACGATGCCGTCAATGGTTAACGCGTCAACTCTCGCATAATCTTGGCCACATCCTGGAGCTGGGTCTCTTCCGCCCCCTGCTGGCGGTGGACGCTGCAGTAATCCGAATCGGCAAGGGCTCGGTTTTTACACGGATGGCCGTTTTTGGTGAGCGCTTGACAGGAAGCCTGAGACTTACGCGCTCCGATGTCGGTCATCGTTGCCGTTTCAGCAGTTGAACGGGCCTCCTGGTAGCGGTCATGCAACACCAGGGGCGCATCGTAAATCTTCCCGGACTGGACCAGCTTTAAGAGGCTGTTGAACTCCTCTTCGAACCCTTCCAGCAGAATCTCAGGATCGGGCATCAGGCCCTCATCCGAAGCAATTCCAACGGTCACTTTTCCATCATAGCTGAAAATGCTGATTCCGAGCCCGATCTTTCCTGAGCGGGGCACCCAAAACATAAAATTCTCGATCTTCTGACCGGCAAAATAGAGCGGCTGGCGCGGCCCCGGAACGTTGGTCAAGACGCCCGAGGCCTTATTGCCAAAAAAGGCCGATGCCCGCTTGGCCAATACCGGCGGCAGATAACCCATGACGCTGAGCAGCGCAAAATTGATTAAGGGGTCCGGTGAGGTTTTGAGTCGATCCATGCGTCTTTTGACCTCTTTGAGGCGCAGGATCGGATCTTTTAAGTGCACCGGCAGGGGCAGAAAAACGAGGCTGAACTTGTTGCCCAGCTCGAATTCGGTGCCCGGTTTGCGGATATTGACCGGCACGGTGACCCGTAAATCGAGCTCGTTGACCCGCGTGTTGCGGCTTTTCAAGTAGCGGCGCATGGCGCCGGTGACCGTGGCGATGAGTACATCGTTGAGGGTGGCCGTGCTGATAGCGCGTCCTACCGTTTTGATTTTATCCAGGGACATGGGCTCCGTCCAGGCGATGCGCTTGCGTACCCCCAATTTGCCTTTAAACGCACTGTTGGGATCGGAACTCATGATCATGTATTTTGAAAGCACCGAAGCGAAATCGGTAGGTATACAACTGTATTGCTTGCCCAGCTGCTTCAAATGCGCGGGATCGGCGATCGTTTTTTCCAGTTCTTTGATTGCCTGCCGACCCAACTTCTCGGCAGTATTGAAGGTCTTCGTGGCCGTGTCGATGATCGAATCGATGGGCAGCAACGTGCCCAGAGAGAAGGGTTTGGGCTTTTTTTTGGGCCGGCTTTTCGGCCAGGGCGCATCGGGGTCTTGATCGGCCATCGAGAGCAACAGGTATATGCCGGCAATGCCGTCCGTGATGCAATGGTGAATTCTGAAAAAAAGGACGCAGCCGTCCCCGTAATTTTCGATCAAATGGACCTGCCACAGCGGTTTGTAAGCATCCAGGGGGGCAACCGTCAAATTGGCAATCATCGCCTGCAGTTCGGTCTTATCGCCCGGCGCAGGCAAGGCGACGCGTTGCAGATGCGATCTGAGGTCGAAGTGTTTATCCGCTTCCCAATTAGGGACCCCAAGGCCTAATTTTGGCTGAACGATTTTTCGTTGAAACCGCGGAAACGATGCCAGGCGGCTGTCGATGGTGGCGTAGAGCCGATTAAAGTCCAGCGGCTTTTTAAACTCCATGAAACCGGTGATCACCATCAGGTTGGTGGGTTGATCCATGCTGAGCCAAAAATTGTCGGCATTGGACATGCGTTCGGCCATTGCGTTTCTCCTCGTTGTATCAAACGATATGCCTTTACCAGGCGCTGATTCCGGCTATAAAGTGGTGCATTCGAATCGGGTGGTTGTCACCAGAAGGAGATTCAGGGACAAACAATGAAAACCTTAGTGGTCGTGTTCATAAAGACGGTGACGCACCGAGATGGCCGAGACGCCTGGGCCGCAAGGCGCGAGGAGCGAGAATACTTGTCGTATTTAAGCGACGAGCAACGCAGACGGACCGGGATGTGTCGGTCATCGGATGCCATCGTATTTATGAACACGACCACTTAATGTTTAGAATATATTATGTTCGAAAATATGCAACCCCAATTGATTGATGATTCCCGGTGGTCATCCGCTGAAAATCTTCCTGATAAAGGCAGGATCTGCTATTGGTCCACACTTGGAATCCGCCGCAGACAAACGATATATGCTATAGGCGAGAGCGGTTTAGCAGCGGTTTTTTAAGGATTCCAGCCTGTTGACATTAGCCGGGCCTTGCATGAAACGCCTAAAAAAGACGGCAACGCCGGGCCAGATTGACCCGGCGTTGCGCAACGGCTGGCGCCCGCTTAATTTCGACAGCTTTTGTCGCCGATCAGCGGCAAGCCAATATGCCGATGGTGTCAGGCGGCCACGGCGCGATGGAGCGCGTCGACCTTTTTGTTGAGGGTGCCGACCCGGCGCGCCAGTCCATCGATATCCTTCTTGCTGGGCAGATTCAACTTCGCCGGAAGCGTGCGGACCCGGATACGGACCGCTTTTTCGATCTTCTGCTTGCCGGGAACCTTGTCCAGTACCTCACGGCCGCTGGTAATCACCTCATCCACAACCAGCTGTGCATCCTTGCCGATCCCTTTGAGCAATGAACGCGTGTCCGCCCTCAACTCCGCCATGCGGTTGCGGGCGTCGTCACGCAGATCGTCGACCCGGGCCTTGCCGTCATCCCACACGCCATCGAGGGTCTGGCGGGGGGCTGTGCCGGCTTTGGTCAAAAACGCCTTGCCGTCTTTGATCATGCCGCCCACCGTCGAACGGGTCTCCTGGTTCAGATCCGTGATCATCTCCTTGCCCTCATCCAGCCATTTGGACAGCGTTTTGCGCGGCGTCTGTCTCAAATCCGTCACCCGTGCCTTGCCACTTTTGATCGGCCCGGAGATATAGGTGTCGCTGTAATCTTCCAGTTTGTCGCTCACCCGGCGGCGAGTTCGCTGAACCGTGTTGACCACATAAAAGCGGGTCTTGGCCGTGCTCTTTTTCTTGCTGTCTTTTTTGGTCTTTGCCTGTGCCATGGTAAACCTCCTTGTTTTTCTATCCGTTTGGTAGTGGGCTGCCTCGTTGTTTGCAGCCCGTTGGGCTGCTGCCCTTGATAACGCATTGCGTTATAGCCGACAATATGATGCAGTGCGTTATGATTGTCAAGCG
>NZ_JASJGN010000021.1:0-3107 GCF_033791525.1 Desulfosarcina sp. | reverse complement strand
CGGGCCGTTTCCATCGTTTGTGACCCCTGACAACAATCTGCTGGTCTGGACCAATTTTCTGAAAAAATACGAGGCACCGACCGTTGCCAGGATAGAGTTGGATCAATCCATGACAACCATGAAGCTTCCCCTTGTCAGCATTTTCTGCCTGCTGGCATTGCTGCCGCTTGTCTTTCAAATTAGAAGGCGACGCAAGAACGGCGGAGCCGTCGGCCACCAAGTCGGATTGGCAGTGATTCTCGTTGCCGGTTGCTTCCTGCTCTACCCCTTTCTCAACATTGCAGTAGCCAAACCGGCCGTCATAGCCCCCCCGATGACGGACGCGCAGGCGGTGTCCGTTTTGGACAGCCTGCTGAAGAATATCTATCGGTCTTTTGACTTCCGGGAAGAAGAAGACGTCTATGACCGACTGGCGACGAGTGCCAGCGGCGACCTGCTTGCCGACATTTACCTGCAAAACCGAAAATCACTGGAGGTGACGCAGGCCGGCGGCGCCCGCGCAAGGGTGAAAGAAGTTGAAATATTGGACGTCAACGTTGGTCAGCTTGACGATCACCCGCTGGGTCTGCTGTTCAACGCCCGATGGACGGCCATGGGCACCGTTGGCCATTGGGGGCATATCCACACCCGTAAAAACCAATACCACGCCAATATTGCCGTTCAGCCGGTGGATGGCGCCTGGAAAATCACCCGCCTCGACCTGTTGGAAGAAAAACGCATTGATCCGTATGCGGGAACCGATCCTTCAGGCGGACAAAATAAAAAAACCAACTAAACGGTTGTGTTGAGCAAAACACAGGAGGTGTTGACCGTGGCGACCGATCGCAAAATTAAAAGTAGCCTAACCATCTTCGTTGTAACGTTATGCGTCTTTGTGGTCATCGGCAATGCGGCCATCGCCGCTGAAGCAAAGCAAGAGAAGAACTGGTCCATAGAAGGGGCGGTGCGATATACCTACCTGACACCCGGCGGTGAGATGGGAGGATCGAATGGCGGCGATGTGAAACAGACCAGCATTTCCGATCTGGGAATGGATAGCGGTGAAGGGGCTTGGGGATTTTCTATCGGCGGGCAGTATCACCGGCCACAGTTATTTTTTTCCGGGCAGCAGTCCAGTTTTTCCGGTTCCGGAACCACCAGCCATGACATCAGCCAGGGATCTTTCACCATTCCTGCCGGAGCTGCTGTTGACACCACCATGGACCTGGGAATCTATTCCCTGGCGGTAACCTATGATTTTTTACCTGGGAAAAACAATCTCGGCGTCGGTTTGGGGATTATGGGCCTGGACTTTGAGGTTGCATACACGGAAATAGCCACCGGCGTTCAGATCAATATCGATGAAACCTATCCGTTACCCTTGCTGGCGGTAAGCTATTCGTTTTTCTGGAAAAGAATGGAGTTTGCCGGTCTGGTTGGCGGTGCTTACATCAAAATTAACGACGACGAAGTCGGGTATGTCAACCTGGATCTATCGGCGCGCTATGCCTTTTACAAAGGTGATATGTGGTCCTGGATGGCATCGCTGGGCTACCGCTACGTCGAGCTGAAAATGGATATAAAAGACGACGCCAACGAATTTAAAGCCGACCTGAATTTTAGCGGACCTTATATCGGCGTCCGTTTCGAATATTAATGATTGTGATTTCCATAAGAAAGGCGGGGCATCATGAAATCAATCGATGAAAGGGGCCAGCGGTTAGCCCTGGTGGTTATTCTTCTCATTTGCTCACTCGTTTTGGTGACCGGGTGCACCAGGAAAGCAAAGAAAACCATCGTGCCGGGTGAGGAGTGGGCCGACGATTTGCGGTCCCGGATTGCAAAACACATCGACGATCCAGAAAAAAAAGGCCAGTTATTGAACTTGGTTGATCAGGATATTGGTATATTTAAGAACTTGGCGCAGGAAACCGCAACCTACAATAAGAAAATAATCGACGTGGATAGAAACTACCACTCGACGCCAGACGATTTCAGAACCGTATTTTCTGATTATAACCAGACTCGCTATCGGTTGCGTGCGCAATCGATGGAAGTTCGCTTTAAGATGCAGGCGCTTTGCAAGCCTGAAGAGTGGAAGGAGATCAGTCATTTTCGCACAAAGAAAGGTCTTTTCAAGCAGCTAACGCAATCATTCAGCATCAATTAACATCAACTGGTCAAGAGGCTCGACCTCTTAGACAGGGAGGCACAAGATGATTATTGGAACCATCACCCTAATTGTGTTGCTGTTTGGCGGGGGTGTCGGATTTTCCTTGGATATTTTCAGTGACGCGGCTGAGAATGTCATCCCGGACAAACAGATTGTCAAACAGATCAAGGATATTACCAAATCCGCGGACGATGAGATGAAGGCCTGGCAAAAAGAGGCGGGGAAAATATCACAACAGCTTGCGGAGATGAATAGGAACTACGACTTGTCGGAAACCGAAATGAAAATCGCCCTCAATCAGGCCGACATCCGCAGAGAAGCGTTCCAGGAGGAATTGATTAAATTGCGATTTCAAGCGAAAAATTTAATGAGCTGGGTAGAGTGGGATGCCATGTATGCCAAGGTAACAACAGAAAAATAATGAGAAGTAAACAATTGGCGGTCACCCCGGCGCAATTTTAGGGATGTACCAGCGGTTCCCCTTCTAAAGTACAACAGCCTGAGCGATGTAGCCTACTCTTCCAAAAGTAATTGGCATCCATGAATCCGCTCATGGCGGTGACGCGACCGCAAGCCTGGCGTCTGAATAATGCGCCATACAATATTTCAGGATTACCGATACCAGCCCTACATAAACTATCAACAAAGGAGAATTAAAATGAGAAAAACGATCTTTGCCATTATTGCCATTGTTTGCCTATTTTCTGTCTGGACATCCACCGGTGTGCAGGCGTTTACGATCGTCACCCGCGACATGATCGAAAAGGAGGTGGTAACGAAAACCGACCTCATTAAAACCGCAGACAATTTCATTGTGCTGTTCAATACCTCCGGCACGACCAATCAAATGGTTCCCGGCAAGAACATCACCAAGATCGCGGCCACCAAGGCTCTCTTGCAGGAGCGTAATGCATGGTTTCCAGATCTGAGCTATCAGGCCGGCCTATACGAATAC
>NZ_JASJGN010000020.1:0-19223 GCF_033791525.1 Desulfosarcina sp. | reverse complement strand
TTTCCCAGCATCGCGGCCATCGTGCAGGCCTATAAAAAAGACCGCGATGTCAATCTTCTGTCGACGCCCCAGCTGCTCACCACCGACAATCAGGAGGCCAGCATTACGGTGGGCAAGAACATCCCATTCCAGACCACCACGTCGACAACCAACAACGACACCTTCAATTCCTTCGAATACCGGGATGTGGGCAAAACCCTCAAAATCACGCCTCAGATCAACAAGGACCGCATGGTCCGGCTGAACCTGTCGCTGGAAGTCTCCGCCCTGGAAAGTACAACGGATTTCCGTCCGACGACACTGAAGCGCACCGTGGAAACCACGGTGATGGTCAAGGACGGCGGCACCGTCGTCATCGGCGGGCTTATCGACGACAACTTCTCCCAAACCGAATACAAGGTCCCCTGCCTGGGTGATATTCCCGGACTGGGCTGGCTCTTTAAAACCCGGTCCAAGGGCAGCGAAAAAACCAATCTGTTCATCTTCATCACCCCCAGGGTGGTCCAGAACCCCGAGGAAGCATCATCTATTCTTGAGTCCAAAAAAAACAGAATCGATCAGATGCGCGAGATGCAGATCAAACTGTACCGTGGCGGTGGAGAAACAACGGTCGAACCGCCGATTGAAACAGGTCCGCCAGACGATGCCGCCCCGGAGGTCCTGATCAACGAAAAGGGCGAAACCGGAAACGGTGACGCCATCATGCAGATCTCGCCATCCGCGGCTGAATCGGTGACCAACCGTGCGGCAGCCAGCTATTACCTCCAAGTGGAGTCCGTTAGCGACCAAATGTCGGCCATTGGGTCGATTGAGCGACTGAAACAAATGGGTCATCAGGCCTATATTGCCGAAACGGATGTGGACGGCAAGATTTGGTATCGGATACAAATCGGCGGTTTCCCGGACCGCGTTGCGGCACAGATGGCCCGGGATACCCTCACCGGACAGGGCTTTACGGACACGCTCATCATTAATAACGGCCAATGAATCAATCCCTGGAAAATATCATAAAGAGCAGGTACGGCGTCTCTGAAGAGGACCTTGCAGACGCGATTAGACTCCGCAATGAAAAAGGGGGCAGTCTGTCGGAGATACTGATACGCCGTAAGGTCATCACCGAGACCCAATTGCTGGATGCCTTGAGCGAGCTGTACGACATCCCCTTCTGGCCCGAACTGCCCCTGGAAAGCTTCGGAGAGGATCGCACCCGCAGTGCACCCATCGGTTTTCTCAAACGCCATGCCATGGTGCCGCTGGTGCTGAAGAACATCCCGGCTGCTGGGGTTACGGTTCTGCCGGAGGAAATGGTCAATATCATCGCTGTCAACGATCCCGCTGCATTTGAGCCCCTGGACGACCTGGCTCGGATAATCGGCTTTTCGTCCTACAACCTTGTGCTCTCCACCAAAAGCGCCATTTTTGCCGCCATCAACCTGATCTTTGACATGAGCCGGGGCACGGCCGAGCAGCTCGTTCAGCACATGGAAGAGGATGGCAGTACCATCATCAGCGAAATCGAGGACACTGCCGATCTGCTCGATGACACCAGTGATGCCCCCATAATCAAACTGGTCAATCATATCATCTCCCAGTCGATCAAGGCCCGCGCCAGCGACATTCACATCGAGCCTTATCAGGACAGCTTCAAGGTGCGCTACCGGGTGGACGGAATCCTCTACGATCTGCTCACACCGCCAAAATGGATTCAGGCGTCATTGATCTCACGAATCAAGGTCATGGCCAAACTCAATATCGCCGAAAAACGGCTGCCCCAGGACGGTCGCCTGGAAGTCAAAATCGGCAGCCAGAATGTAGACGTGCGTGTTTCCACCTTGCCAACCACCTTCGGCGAGCGGGTGGTCATGCGGCTGTTGAACAAATCGGAAGAGGTCCTGAACCTCAAGGAACTGGGACTGTCGCCCGAGGATCACGAACTGTTCAACCGGCTGGTGACCCAACCCAACGGCATCATCCTGGTGACCGGCCCCACCGGAAGCGGCAAGACCACCACCCTCTATTCCGTGCTTTCCTCCATCATCAAGCCGGACATCAACATCATCACCATCGAAGATCCGGTGGAGTACCAACTCAAAGGCATCAGCCAGATCCAGGTGAACCCGAAAATCGATCTCACCTTTGCCCGCGGCTTGCGTGCCATCGTCCGCCAGGACCCGGATGTGATCCTCATCGGCGAGATCCGTGACAAAGAAACCGCCACCATCGCCGTCCAGTCGGCCCTGACCGGTCACCTGGTGTTCTCCACACTGCACACCAACGATTCGGCCGGTGCGATTACACGCCTGGTGGACATCGGTGTCGAGCCGTTCCTCATCTCCTCCTCAGTGGTAGCGGTGATCGCCCAGCGGCTGGTGCGGGTGCTGTGTGACCACTGCAAAGAGGCCTACACCCCTGGAGTGATCCTGGAGAGCATCGGCATTTCGCGGACGCAATTGAGAAACCACACCCTCTATCAGGCCAATGGCTGCGAGAAGTGCTTTAACACCGGCTACCGCGGCCGCATCGCCATATTCGAGATCATGCACATGCGCGAGGGGTTAAAAAATCTGATTCTGAAAACCTTCGATGCCACGCAGATCAGACAATTCGCCCTACAGTACAAAATGAAAACCCTGCGCACGAGCGGCATCGAAAAAGTGTTGGCCGGCACGACCACTATCGAAGAAGTCCTTCGGGTGACCCAGGAATGACCCGATGAACGTGTACCACCGGCTATTGAATAGGGCATTCGATCCAATAGAATAAATGACGCATCCAGGCGATCTCGTCATCGGAGTTCAACGTGGGCCGTTCGATGGTCGACATGAGAAAAAACTTTGAGCACTTCGGTATAAGCCCAACATTTGATTAAAGGTGCACTATGAAAACCCTCTACCTGGCGATACTGTTTACCCTGTTTGTCGGCACCGCATGGGCCGGGCCGCAGGCATCATCTCTACCCCCCCAAGAAGACTCCATGCCGGTGATGGCGGCGCCCATCCGCTTTTTCCAGAACTACCTGTCCGGCGCAGACGGACACCGCTGCCCCATGACCCCGTCGTGTTCCAGCTATGCCCTGCAGGCCGTGCAGCGCCATGGAAGCATCAAAGGATGGATCATGGCCAGCGATCGCCTGATGCGCTGCGGCCGCGACGAACTGAAGCGAAGCCCGTCCGTAATGACCCGCAACGGCATCCGCTGCCAGGATCCGCTTGGCAACAACGACGTCTGGCGGCACTGACGAAGGGAATGCCCAGAGGTGATTAAACCCGTGCCCCATTTTCTGATCGTCACCGTCGGCCTTTACCTCGTGCTGATTGCAGCACCCGCCGTTGGCTTCGCGCAGTTGACCATCGATGCGGACAGCCAATACCGGTATGCCCAATCCCGCCTCGATTCCGGGGCCGTCGACGAGGCGATTGCCGAATTCAACCGCTTTATCCATTTCTTTCCGGCAGACCCCAGAGTTCCCCGCGCCCATTTCCAGACGGGCATGGCCCACTTCAGCGCCGGCCAGTATCAGGCGGCAGCGGCCATTTTCAACCGGCAAACGGTTGATTTTACCGGTTCGCCCCTGGACAACCAAGCCTATTTCATGCTCAGCCGCAGCCATGCACGCCAGGGCATGATCGAACGGGCCATATTGGACCTGCACAACCTCGTGGCATTGTCTTCGGCATCGGAGGTCATCGATCGGGCCCGCTACGAATTGGGCTGGTTCCATGTGGATCAGGGCCGCTGGACCGACGCCGAACAAGCCTTCGGCCATATTTCACCCGACAATCAAGACCGCTTCCAGGTAGCCGACCTGATGCAGGCCCTGGCCCACAGCGATGCCATCCCGGTCAAGTCTCCGACCACCGCCGGTTTTCTTTCGATCGTGCCCGGCGGCGGCCAGCTTTACTGCAACAGATACCAGGATGCGGCCACCGCCTTTTTGATCAACGCAGGTCTGATCTGGGCGGCATGGGAAGCCTTTGACAACGAGCAATACGCCCTTGGCAGCGTGATCAGCTTCGTGGAATTCGGGTTTTACGCCGGCAATATATACGGTGCCGTCTCCAGTGCCCATAAGTACAACCGGGACCGGATTACCGAGTACCGTCAACGCCTTAACCAACGCAGGCAGATGTCGTTATCCCTGGCCCCGACACCCGAAGGTGCCGCCCTGCGCCTGACCGTTCGCTTTTAATACCATGCCATCTCCCCCCGCTTCATCGGTAACGCGCCTGGCGAAAAAAGCGCTGCAGATCTTTTTGCTGGTGGCCCTTTTCATGGCCATGGCCGGTATTGGGGCCTACATGGCCCTGACACTGATCATCAAGGGAGAAGATACCGTCGTCGTCCCGGAGCTGGTGGGCAAAGACGTCCTTTATGGTCTCGAAATCCTTTCGGACCTTGGGCTCAATACCCGCGTTAAAGGAACGGCATACCATGACCAGGTGCCTAAAAACCACGTCATCGATCAGGATCCGGATGCCGGCGCTGCCATCAAACGGGGGCGGGACGTAAAAATACGTGTCTCCCGCGGGCCGGAAACCATTTTAATGCCCAACCTGGCCGGTCTTTCCCTCCAGCAGAGCCGGATCCTGCTGACTGAAAACGGTTTATGCCAAGGCGTGCTCTCCGGCATGATCAGCCCCCGGTTCGACGCCGGGCAGATCATGGCCCAATATCCGCCAGCCGGTGGAATCGTTTCCCGGAACACCTGTGCCGACCTGCTGATCAGCCGGGGACCGTCATCCCCGGCATTTTCCATGGTGGATCTGTCCGGGTTTACCCCGGAGTCGGCCATCCGCCGTTTGGAACAGATGCAGTTGACCGTGGGAAGCATCCGGATGGTTCGCCGGATCGGTGAGCCGTTGGATACCATTGTGGATCAGATGCCGCCGGCCGGGCACCGGGTGGCTCCGGGCAACCGAGTGGACCTCACGGTAAACCGATCCCATGCCGGCCGGTATGCGGGCGAGACCGTAAACACCGATCAGGTCGAACTGTTCAGATTCTCTCTGGAAAACGGTTTTTTAAAGAAGCGGGTCCAGGTCAGGATGAACCAGCCGCAGATTTCGCTCAGCCTGTTTGATGATTTCTTGGCACCGGGCCAAGAAATCTGGCTTTTGGTTCCAAAAAGTGGTAACCCCACGATACTGGTGTATGTGGATGGTCAACTGGTTGAAACCCGGATCATGTATGCAAACTGACCGGGCCGGCGAATCGTTGAACGGGTGAGGAGAAGTGTAGATGAAATGTATTGCACCGTCGATCTTATCGGCTGATTTTTCTCGACTGGGAGAGGAAGTTCTTGCGGTGGAAACAGCCGGCGCAGACTGGATCCATGTGGATGTCATGGACGGCTGTTTCGTCCCGAACATCACCATGGGCCCGCTGGTGGTTGAAGCGGTCCGCAGGTCCACCGCGCTGACCATCGATGTCCACCTGATGATCGAACGACCGGAACGCTATATAAAAGATTTTTCCGATGCCGGTGCCGACTTTATCGCTGTCCACCAGGAGGCCTGCACTCATCTGCATCGAACCATTCAATTGATCCGCGAAAGCGGGGCCAAGCCCGGTGTGGCCCTGAATCCCGCCACACCGTTAGAATCCCTGCAGTGGATATTGGATGACCTGGACTTCGTCCTGATTATGAGTGTCAACCCCGGATTCGGTGGCCAGCAGTTCATCCCGTCGGCCCTGGACAAGGTGGCCCGACTCAGCACAATCATCCGCGAGCGGGAATTGTCCACCCTGATCCAGATCGACGGCGGCGTAAATGCCGGAACCATCAACCGCATCTCGGCAGCCGGCACGGATGTATTCGTGGCCGGCAGCGCTATTTTCGGCAGTGACGATTATGAACGGACCATTTCCGAACTCAAGGCTAAATGGTAAAAGGGGGTATCGGTGGCTGACAGTCGGCAGAACCAATTGATTCTCGTGGTCCACGGCCCCAACCTCAACATGCTGGGAAAGCGCGAACCTGAGCATTACGGCAGCCGGACCCTCGAGGAAATCGACGCCTCCCTGCATGCCAAGGCCACAGAACTGGGCCTGGAGATTTCCACGTTCCAGTCCAACCACGAGGGAGAAATTGTCGAGTCCATCCAAAAGGGTGTTGGGCGAGTACAGGGCCTGATCATCAACCCGGCCGCTTTCACCCACACCAGTGTGGCCATCCGAGACGCGGTCCTGATCCTGGATGTACCGACGATCGAGGTCCATCTGTCAAACATCCACCAACGGGAATCGTTCCGGCAGCGGTCGTTCATCGCCGACATTGCCACCGCGCAAATCTCCGGGTTAGGGGCTTCGGGGTATCTTTACGCCCTGGAGGCCCTGGCCCAGCTGATCGACTGACGCCTTGCCATGACCGCCAACTTCAAAAAACCGTCGATAAACGCCGACCGGTTTGCCGCCGGCCGGGTCTCCTCCCTCCAGTCGTCCTTCGATCACCAGATCCTGCGCGGTCTTTTGGCCGAATGGGAAAACGCTCTGTGGCTGTTGCCCGAGTCCCTTCGACGATCCATCAAACGACCCCTTTTTGCCATACGGGATATGCCGGCAAGGCTTGGCTCCTGGAGTCGGGACAAGCGTGAAATCACCTTGAGCCGGGAAATCATCAGCGATCACCGGTGGGATGATGTCAAGGAGGTGCTGCTTCACGAAATGGCCCATCAGGTGGCTCACGAAGGGTTACTGGCCACATCGGAACCCGACCATGGCAACGGTTTCCGACAGGCCTGTCGCCTGTTGCGTGCCAACCCAGCAGCCTCCGGCACCTGCCGTCCCCTTCACATGCGCCTGCACCAGGGGGAGGAATTGAACGACCGGGACCGCATCGTGGTCAGGATTCACAAGCTCATGGCCCTGGCCGAAAGCAACAACCCCAACGAAGCCCAGGCCGCCATGCTCAAAGCCCACGAGCTCATTTCGCGCCATAACGTGGACCTGATCGCTCAAGGCCTTGATCAGGATTACCACAGCCTTTTTTTAGGGGCACCCCGCCTCAGGCATTTTCGTGAGGCCTATCATCTGGCCCATCTGCTTCAGGATTTTTACTTCATCCAGGGCATGTGGATCCAGGCCTGGGTGCTTAAAAAGGGAAGGATGGGGCGCGTTCTCGAGATCAGCGGCACCCGGAAAAACGTTCAGATCGCCGACTATATCCATGCTGCCATATGTCGCTATATCGACGATGCCTGGGCGGATTATCGGCGAAACAAAGACCTGAATCGATATCGCAAAACCGATTTTGCCGTCGGCATCATCGAAGGATTCAAGACCACCTTGCAGCAGGCATCCGCAACGGGTTCGCGGGGCGTTGGCACCCATCTGCCCGCCGCTCGTGTCGAGGACCACGCACTGACCCGTTACCTGGCCCATCGCTATCCCCATGTCCGTTCCTTTTCAAGAAGGGGCCCAGGGCACGACGCCCGGGTTTTGGCAGACGGAACGGAGAGCGGCCGCAAGTTGATCATCGCCAAAGGCATCACCCGCCACGACGGTTTCAAGGAAAAGTTTTTGGATTACACGCATGACCCCGATTAAGAAAACAAGTCCGCGGAATCAAGACGCTGATACAGGGAGAACCCGTGAAGGACAAACGATCTAAAGCGAAGAGAAAGGTTCATGTGGTCACCATCGGCGGCGGCAGCGGCCAGTATGCCCTGCTGTCCGGCTTGAGACATCTGAAAGACATCCGCATCAGCGCCGTCGTTTCCATGATGGACAGCGGGGGCAGCACCGGCCGGCTCCGTGACGAGTTGGGCACCCTGCCTCCCGGTGACATCCTCAAGTGCATCCTGGCCTTGTCCCCCCACCAGGAAACCGCCCGGGTCATCTTTCAAAAGCGGTTCAAAAAGGACAGGCGCCTCAAGGGGCACAATGCCGGCAACATGCTCTTAACCATGCTCTCCCGCTACACCGGCAGCTTTCCCGCCGGCGTTCAGGCCCTGGCCGAAATCCTGGATGCCAAGGGCGAAATCCTGCCGGTCACCATCGACCGGGCCACCCTGGTGGCGGAACTGACCGACGGCAGCCGGATTTACGGTGAAAGCGCCATAGACACCCCCCGGGGCCATCAGCGCGAAACTATCCGGGATGTCTACCTGGTCCCCCATCACAGTGACGCGATCACCCTTTACCCGCCGGTTCTGGAAGCCATCACCGATGCCGACATCATCATCTTGGGACCGGGCGACCTGTTCACCAGCATCATTCCCAACCTCATCGTTCCCGGCCTGCGGGAAAAGCTTACTGCCGTATCCGCACCCCTTTTTCATGTGGTCAACATCATGACCAAATTTGGCGAAACAAACCACTATCAGGCTAGCGATTTCATTTCTACGATAGAAGGATTCACCGGACGGAAAATCAGCGGTGCCATCGTCAACACGCGACGACCCGATGACCGCCTGCTGGCCCTCTATCGTGAACAGAAAGCAGAATTTGTGGACGTCGGTTTCCCGGATACGGGTTGTCAACTGATCCTGGAAGACCTCCTTGAAACATCGGGAGACGTCATCCGCCACGACCACGAAAAGCTTGCCGGGTTGATTGCCGGAATCATTTCCGACGACTCATTCCAAGCCTGATTGGGTATGTGGCTATCCGGTCGCTTTTGCGCGCCATCTGGCGAATATGTCCCTGCCGATCGATAGATCTGCCGGCGTGGTGATTTTGATGTTGTCCGGGTCGCCGGGCACCACGGTCACCGTCTCTCCGGCAAATTCGGCGATGGAAGCATCGTCGGTGGCGGTGAACCCGCGCTGACCGGCCAATTGGTGGGCAGACCGGATCAAGTCGAGGGAAAAGGTTTGGGGCGTCTGGGCGAGACGGATCTGGTGCCGGTTCAGCGTGCCGACGATCACCCCGCTGGCATCCACCTGCTTTAAGGTGTCGGTGGCCGGTATCGCCGGGATGCATCCGCCGGTATTCTTGACGCCGGCAAGACAGGCATTCATGAGAGACAAACGCACGAATGGACGCACCGCATCATGGATCATGACGGTGCCGTCGGAAACGCCAACGGCGGCAAGCCCGTTGAATACAGAGTCCTGCCGCCGGCGCCCACCGGCCACCAATTGAACACCATGCTCCAGGGAAAGCGGCGCCACCATGTCAGCCCGGCACCATTCCAGGTCATTTTCTGGAACCACGAGAACAATTCTGTCCAGATCGGGGTGCCGGTCAAAAGCCATCAGCGTATGGGCGACAATGGGCACGCCGCCCAGGTTGAGGTATTGTTTTCTTACGGCTGTCTTCATGCGGGAACCGCTTCCACCGGCGACGATGACGGCACAAATCATTTCAGGTAGCTCAATTCGCTGGGTAGCGGCACGCCTTTGCCCATGGTATCTTCCCCGTAATTGACGCCGGCAAGGATCTCAATGGCAGCCAAGGCACGGGTATCTCCCTCGAAAATCACCTCAGTGATCTTCTCTTTTTGTATTTTTCCGCCGGCCCATTGAATGTCCAGCACACTGCTGGCATCGAACCGGTCTTGACCCACTACCAGTTCCACCTGCCCCCCGAAATGTTGAACGATCTTGGCCACCAGGAGACTGGGCCGGCTGTGAAACCCCAGTTTGACCGGAATCCCAACGGTAATGGCGGAACGCTCGATGTTTTCATTGAGAATTTCACGCGCCAGTTTCTTACCGGCGTTGAGGTAGTGGCAGGCATAGTATAGACCGAAATTGATGGTCCGGTCCAGCAAGACCACCGGGTCCACCAGGGATGCCAGTTTATCCTGAACCCGTTTGTATGTGTTTTTATAGCCGGCTTCGTGAAGGTGCCGTTCGTAAAAATGAAGCAGACGCCCCATCATCTGCAGCAAATGGAAGACAATAGAGAAATAACTTCTTAACGACTTCAGCTTGCGGTCACCGAACCGGAAACCGCCGTGAATCACATAGGTATCAAAGGAAGACTGAAGGTTGTGCACCAACATCTCGAAACGGCGGATCTGCACCTCGTTCACCGTTTCAGGAACCAGAGCAGCGATCTCGTCATTACCGTAAGGCTCGTAAAACCCCATCGGGTCGAAGCTGACAGCGATGGAAAGAAACTCGCTGGCTATTTTCACGATGTTGCGCTTTTGAACATCCTTGGCGTCATCGTCAATGTCGTATTTGAGCATTTCGCTGGTGGTTATGCCAGGAAAGTCCTCTGACCCGAAAGCGTCCACCGGCAATGCAATGTTCAACCGCGAAGCCTCATCAATAATCACGGGAGCCAGATTCCGCAGGGCATCATTCAAGAATTTAAGGGTTTTTTCCCCCTGTTCACGAAACACCTCGGTGTCTGGAATATCATAGAATACCATCCGGTTTAAAATATGCTTCTGGCAGTATGCCCCAAGACAAAGGTGCCTGACGGTGGCACACAGCTCCCGGTACAGGTACCAGGCCTCGCTGTTCTTAGCCCCGTGGAAGTCGAGGAAGTCTTCGAGCACCTGGGAGGTGCTGATCAGTTTGGAATATAGCTTTTTGGTAAAAACGTGATTAGGCGTCTGCCGGCTGGAGATATAGATGCAGCATTTCAGGTAGTCTATAGAGAAGATTCTGACCTTTTCGGAAAAAGAGATTTCACTGCAGGGATCGTTCACGTTGCGCTCCGTGATCAGGGTTCAGAGGTTCAGGGTTAACAGAAAATCGTAACAGAGTCTGCCGCGCCGGAAGCCTGACAAATAGGCCGGTAAAATAAAGTGCCCCCCTCCGATTGATTTAGTACACTATGTCATAAATGCACGCTGGCCCCTGAGGGTCGGAATGTTAACGTTGAACTCGCAATCCTGAGCCTCTGAAAGGCTACAAAGAACGAGATAGCGGCCGGAGCAGCCCGTAAGCCGAATTCTGTTCCCCCGGCCGGTTACCCGGATCGGGGGCGGCAACCATTCATCTGGGATGCCGATTGCCCGGCACCTCGTGCGACCTACCCGGGAGCTTGGACGGGCAGCCCTCTGACGCTCCCCTATTTGGTCTTGCACCGGATGGGGTTTACCTAGCTTCTCCGGTCGCCCGGAGAACTGGTGCGCTCTTACCGCACCGTTTCACCCTTACCCTGCCGACAACGGCAGGGCGGTCTGCTCTCTGTTGCACTTGCCTTCACGTCGCCGTGACTCCATGTTATGGAGCACCCTGCCCTGTGGTGTTCGGACTTTCCTCCAGCTCCCGAAAGAAAAGGAGCCAGCGATCGCCAGGTCTGCTCCGACCGCTATTCGCTATCCTTGACGGATTCGTAAAAAACCCGATAACTACGTTACGCTTCATCCCTCGTCACTGCGGAATACGGTTAGTACACTGCCTACGGCACCCGCGATAGCGGTATTCTCGGGATGGAACATGAATGTTCGCCGTAATGATGAAGATCGATATACTGTTCGCTCGCTTAAGCTCGCTTTCGCGGCCCGCAAGCCTTAACCCGGGCTTTTTACGAATCCGTCTAAAATGAGACTTTTTACTGGATTATCATCCTTGTTCTTTCCAATAAATAATCCGATGGCAGTGGGGGCAAAACCGAAGTTCATCAAACCGCTGCAGCTCATTGAACAACTGTGCGGGAATGTTCATGTGGCATCCCATGCAGATGGCCTGCTGAACGGGTACCACAGCCAGCCCACGAACCTTTTTTTTCACATCGTCCAGAACGGTAAATATTTGTGGATCGGCATTGGCACTGATCCGGGCCTTCTTTTCGTTCAGCGCTTCAACACTCTGCCGTTCCCGCTTCTCCTTGGCGGCGAACATTTCTTTTTTTTCCCGGTAGGATTGAACGAAACCCGCCAGCTCCGCCTCTTTTGACTTAACCGACGCCTCAGCGGATTCAATGGTCTCCAATTGCTCCAGCATTCGGTCTTCGATGCCCGAATTTTTTTTGCGGATCTCATCGATCTCTTTCAAAATCGACTGGTACTCCTTGTTGGTTTTAACCGCGCGGAGTTTTTCGTTGCTTTTGACGACCATCTCTGCATTGACCTTCGCTTCGGATTCAAGATCGCGATAGGCTTTTCTCAGACCGTCAAGGGCCGCTTTTTCGGAGGAGACCATGGCCTCACGTTCGGCCACCGCCTGATCAAGGGCGGCGGCTTCGTTGCTCAACGCATTGACCAGCCGGTCGGCTTGATGAATCTCCAACTCAACCCCCTGCACCTCGACGAGGATGTTAATCTGTTCTTGAAAATTGCTCATGCCTGCCTTTCTCGAATCCCGCTTTTGAACCCTCCCCGCGGCAAGTCGCGGGGAGGGTTCGCCGTAAGGATAAAAAAATCGATTTCCAGTTCGCTCGCTAACCCCGCCGCACTGCTGCTCGGCATCTCTGCTTCGCGCCGACCCCGATGGCGGGATCTCCGCTTCACTTCGACAAGCGCCGGGGAATGCGCTCGCTATCGCGGTTCACAGGTAATGAAATGGGTCTTTTTCCGTATCCACGGCTTCCACGGTGGCCGATATGCCTGCGGCCTTGACGGACTCACGGAGAAGCGCAGCCAGTACATCGACGACCAGGTGCTCCGAGCCAAAATGTCCGATATCGATCAGCCCGATGCCAGCCTGCTGGGCATCTCTGGCCGTGTGATAGCCCAGATCCCCGCTCACATAGGCCTGTGCGCCAGCAGCGATTGCCGCGGTCATCAAACTGGCGCCGCTTCCGGAACACACCGCCACCGTCTTTACTGGCATATCCGCCTTGCCGACAATCTTCACCGTTGAGAGATTCAGCGCGGCTTTCAGCTTCGCTGCGAAGGCATCCAGTGGCAAGGGTGACTCAAGCTCCCCCACCCGTCCCAAACCGGCCTGGTGGTCGTGGACAGTCAGCGGATAAACATCATAGGCCATGGATTCATACGGGTGAACCTTTTTCAGCGCAACCACCACCGCGCTCAGGTCGGCGTTGGCCAAGAGGATTTCAATGCGGCTTTCCTGAACTTCCGCAAGGATGCCGATTTTGCCGACGGCCGGGGATGCGCCCTTGCCCGGTAAAAAGGTGCCAACACCCTCGCATCGGAAACTGCTGCATGAATAATTACCCATCCGGCCGGCATCCATTGCAAACAGGGTATCGAGAATGACCTTCACTCGGTTCGAAGGAACGAATACCACCAGTTTGCACATGTCGGCATCGGCAGGCCCGGCCAGAACCCGAACCGTGCGCAACCCCATCCGACCAACCAGGACATCATTGACACCGCCCGGCACACTATCCAGGTTGGTGTGGGCACTGAAAATGGCCAGCCGTCGGGACAAGGCCATTTCGGCAATTCCACCAAGCGGTGAATTGCAGTCAATGTGCTTGACCGGTTTGAAAAACAGCGGATGGTGTGTGACCAATAAATCCACACCGTTTTCACAGGCCCTGGCCACCACCTCGGGCAACGGGTCCAAGGCCGTCCATACTTTTTTTACAGGCCAGCTACGGTTTCCGATCTGAAGACCGACATTGTCCCACGGCTCCGCCAGGCGTGGAGGTGCCAGGTGGTCGAGAATCCGGACAAATTGAGCGACGGTTGCTGTCATGCTGGTTTCCTCAAAAAATCAACAGCCGGCAACGTACATAAAAAAAGGCGCGGTAGCCGGAGTCTATCCACGCCGAATCGCCTTTTTCTCCCCAACAGAACCAGATGCCGAGGCCTCCGGGCGTTAGGGGTTGACGAACGGCGCCGGAGTTTTTTTAAGTGGGCCCACCTGGGATCGAACCAGGGACCGACCGGTTATGAGCCGGTGGCTCTGCCAGCTGAGCTATGGGCCCGTATCAGATCAAAAGCGATTGTTTGTCTACCTCCATCATGGCAAATTGTCAAGCAAATGCAAGCCCGTCCCGTGTCACATATCAATGGTCGATAAAGCTCTTCAGCTTCCGGCTGCGGGTGGGGTGGCGCAGCTTTCTCAGCGCTTTTGCCTCGATCTGCCGGATTCGCTCGCGGGTAACGGTAAAGTCCTGCCCAACCTCTTCTAACGTGTGGTCCGCCTTCTCACCAATGCCGAAGCGCATGCGAAGCACTTTTTCCTCACGAGGGGTCAGGGTAGCCAGTACTTTGCGGGTCTGCTCGGCCAGGTTCATGCTGACCGCCGCTTCTGATGGCAGCATGAATTTCTTGTCTTCGATAAAATCGCCCAGATGGCTGTCTTCCTCCTCCCCGATCGGGGTTTCCAGAGAAATCGGCTCCCTGGCAATTTTTAGCACCTTGCGGACCTTGTCGATGGGAATTTCCATCTTCTCGGCAATCTCCTCCGGACGGGGTTCCCTGCCGAACTCCTGAACCAGGTAGCGGGAGGTGCGGATCAGCTTGTTGATGGTTTCGATCATATGCACCGGAATGCGTATCGTTCGCGCCTGGTCGGCGATGGCCCGGGTGATGGCCTGCCGGATCCACCAGGTGGCGTAGGTGCTGAACTTGTAGCCCCGGCGGTACTCGAACTTGTCCACCGCCTTCATCAGTCCGATGTTGCCCTCCTGGATGAGATCAAGAAACTGGAGTCCACGGTTGGTGTATTTTTTGGCGATGCTGACCACCAGTCTCAGGTTGGCTCGAATCAGCTCGCTTTTGGCAAATTTTGCCCGCATGCGGCCTTCATCCACACTGGCCATCACCCGCTTGAGGTTGCGGTTGTTGGCCTTGAAGTCATTTTCCTTTTCCACCAGCTGCTCGGCCATCGAATTCAGGTGGGTATAAATTCGCCCCAGCGCCTCTTCATCAATGCTGGACTGTTTTTTGGCCCATTTCATGAATTTGGCTTTGGTGGTCAAGTGTTCGCGAAGCTCCCCAATCGTTGCACCGAATGCTTCTGCGGTGATGGCCACCAACTTGTTCTGTGCATCGAACCAGTCGATGAGCCGGCGAATATGCGCTTCGATGCGGTCGATCACACCGCCTTCCAGCCGCCATCCCTTGAGCAGCTCGAAAATTTTATTGTTGCGCCGCATGATGCACCGCCTGACCCGGCGGGCCTCATCGGGTTCCATCTGCTCGGAAAACATGCGTTCACGGTACGTTTTGATTTCATCATTCACCGCGCGGATTCCAGCAATGGTTTCAAGAAAGTTTTCAATCTGAACCATCTCATCCACATAGGCGTCCCCTTCATCCACATCACGCAAGACATGCTTCGGCCGCAGGGCACCCACTTCGATCAGGTCCCCGAATTCAAGGATGTATTTGACGCCTAAAGAGGTTTCCAAAAGCGCCTTGAGAACGTCCTGTTCACCCTCTTCGATCTTCTTGGCAATCACCACCTCTCCTTCACGGCTGAGGAGGGTGACCATGCCCATCTCGCGAAGATACATCTTCACCGGATCCGTAACCGAACCAATGTCCGATACCGCTACGGCCTTGTTCAGCGCCGCTTTCTTTTCGGGGGAGCTTTCCTTGTCTGAAATTTCGTTATCGCTTTCGATGATCTCAATATCCATATCGTCGAACATCATCAGGGTATCGTCGATCATTTCCGAAGACATCATCTCATTGGGGAGGACCTCGTTAATCTCGTCATAAGTCAGTGAGCCCTGCTCCTTGCCTTTTTCTATGAGGGCCTTGAGCAGTTTCTGGTCGTTCTTCTTCGTCGCTTTCTTTGTCTTTTCCGATTTTTCGTCACGTGCAGCGGCGCCGACAGCCGACTTGCCACCCGTCTCGGCTTTCTTCCGGGCCGATTTTTTTCCGGTCTGCGTGGATGTCCCCTTGCGCTTGTTATCGGATTTTTTGGTCATGCCGTTTGCCTCCTGAACCACAGCCGGACATATTGCAGTCCATCAATGGGTCGCGGTATTCTGAAACTCGTTTTTTATTCCCATGCCCGTCAACGGCTGTCCTAAGCCGCCACATGCCATGGTCAGCGGTCAATGGTTCACACCGCTTTGTTTTTCCATTGTCTTTCGGGCCTGCTGCTGTTTTTCCCGCAAAAGCGTGGCCAGAAGGGTTACATCGCCGCTTTTTTCCGCGGCCTCGATACGATTTAACAACACCTTGTCACGACGGCGTATGCTGCTCTCGAATTGGGACATCAGGTTCATGCAACCGTCTCGGTCCCAGTGCTCATCGGTTAGTGAAAGCCGGGCAATCACCGCCTTTTTCTCCGGGTCGTCCCAGCGGGATACCAGGCCGGCGATGTCGCTGTCGATAGTGGTGAAATGGTCGAGTATGCCACGCCCGATCTCTGCCAGCACAGGATCCGTGAAATGATCCATGAGCCGTCGCCGCTTGATATCGGCGATCATCTCCGGGAACTGAAGCATCATGGCCACCATCTGCCGTTCAAGTCGGTAGGTTTTCCCGCGAATCGGCGACGGCTCCGGTGCGTTAACCATGCCCGGCCGACCTTTCAGCCAGGACGCCTTGGCAGGGGACTGCGCCGTTCGCTTGATCTTCTGCAGGAGGACCGTTTCATCCACACCAATCCGCTCTGCCAGGTGCTTGACCCGGAGCGACCGGGCAACCGGATCGCCGATAGCCAGGATGGCCGATTTCAGGTCGTTGACGATGCGGACCTTGCCGTCGATACTCAATCCATGCTTCTCGACAGCCGATTCCACCATGAATGGAATCATACCCATGGATTGACCAGCTACCTCTAAAAAATCATCGGGACCGTGAGCCATGAGAAATGAATCCGGATCATGGCCTTTGGGCAACACCATGATCCGTGCCTCCAGCAGTCCTTTTTGGAAAACCGCCACGCTGCGCTGTGCCGCTTTGATACCCGCCAGGTCCGAATCGTAAACCAAGACGGCCTTGCCCCCCTCACCCACGAACCCCTTGAGGATTTGAACGTGGTCGGCCGTCAAGGAGGTCCCCAAGGTGGCCACCGTGTTCTCGATGCCGAACTGGTGCATGGAAAGCAGGTCGAAATAGCCTTCAACGACATATACCGCCTGCGTTTCCCGGCATTTTTGGCGGGCCCGGTTTAGCCCATACATGGATCGGCTCTTGTTGTATACCGGTGTGTCCGGGCTATTTAAGTATTTGGGCAGCGCATCGTCCATCACCCGGCCGCCAAATCCCACTGTCTGGCTCTGTCCATTGAAAATGGGAAAGATGATCCGGTTCCGGAACCGATCGTAATGTCCCTCCCCTTTTTTACGGGAAACGATTAACCCGGCCTGCAAAGCCATTTCGACAGGTTTTCTCCTTGAACGGAAGTGACTAACCAGTGAATCCCAACCCTCCGGTGCAAATCCTATTTTGAATTCATCAATCGTTTTGCGCGTCATCCCCCTTTTTAACAGATACCCCTTGGCCTGTTTACCGCGCTCCTCCGAGAGCAGACAACCTTGGTAAAAGGACACGGCATCGCCATTAAGCGTTAGTATCGTTTCCCGTTCCGTCAACTTTTTTTTCTCGTGGGGAGACAGATTTCGTGTGGGCAGGTCGATGCCGTAACGTCCGGCCAGTGATCTGGCAACCTCCGGAAAGGTGAGTCCGCTGTGTTTCATCAGGAAACTGAATACGTTACCACCGGCACCACAGCCAAAACAATAAAATATCTGTTTGTCGGGGCTCACGGTGAATGACGGGGTCTTTTCGGCATGAAAGGGGCACAGCCCCAAAAGGTTGCGCCCCGCTCGCCGCAGGGATACCGTCTCCGATACGATATCAACAATATCGGAAGCATTTTTGATCGCTGTAATTTTTTCGTCAGGAATATACGCCGCCAAGAAAAGCCGCCTCCATTTCAAATGGATTCGGGTTCAATCGTGCTCCGGTAGGACCTGGGCCATCTTCACTGAAAAGACGGTCACGGGCCAGATTGGCGGTAAAAAAAGCGCCTGAACGCCGGGACTGGGCCGATAGCTACCTTGTGCATAGGGTCAACCTTTGTTGAATTGGGTACGATAAATCCTCAGAGCTATTTTGTCAATGTATAGTAGCGGCTTTATTTAAAAACACTGGATATTGAAGATCAGGATAGCCCTTGAAGCGATGGAATCCTGATAGACGGTGGGTCTTTACCTGCAGCGATCGGTTACCGGTTCAGGATGCGACCATGCCGGATTATCTTGCCAACCCGATGAGCTCCGGATTACAGGACACCTTTTGAAGAGCGAACTCCCCTGCGAACGGTGTCGATCGACACCGCCTGCTTGAGTGCCCGGCCAGTAGACTTATAAACCGATTCAAGCACATGGTGCTCGTTTTCCCCGTATTTCACGTTGATATGCAGATTCATGCCGCCCTTCACCGCAAAGGCCCTGAAAAACTCTTTGGATAGGCCCCGGTCAAAGCGCCCCACGGACTCCAGTACCGGCGGCAGGTGAAAAACGAGAAAAGGGCGGTTGGACAGATCGATGGCCACTTCGGCCAGCGCGTCGTCCATGGGCGTCACGGCAAATCCGTAGCGGCGAATGCCGAAGCGATTGTCCAGGGCCGTAGAGACGGCTTCGCCCAGAACCAGTGCGACGTCCTCGACGGTATGATGATAATCCACCTCCAGGTCACCCTTGGCCTGCACATCCAGATCAAATCGGCCGTGAACGCAGAACAGGGTCAACATGTGATCGAGAAAGGCGATACCGGTGTTGATATCGGCCTGTCCCTCTCCATCCAGGTTCAGTTCGACCTGGACTTGGGTTTCCGTTGTTTTTCGTTCGAGCCGGCACGTCCGGGTCATGGCAGTTCTCCTTACCACATGCGCGATGAAGTTTAGTTGCGGCCCACGTCCGAGGCAATCGTGCGTGATCGTTGAGGTTGAGGATTAGGGGCTCCGCAGCGACCTTGTACACCACCTGCTCGGACGATGCAACCGATCAATCCGGCGTCTTGGTCAGGCGTCTTCGGTGATATCGGCGGTGTTGTCAATGAGGATCATTTGTTCTTCAGCGATTTTTTCCTCCTCGGGGATCAATTTTCTAAATCGCTCAAAATCGACTCGCCGTTCGGATTTCACCTTGAACCGGGCATTATTTTTTATACTGCGTCGATCGTGGCCGCACCGTCGCTGCCGACCGGAACGGAACTCCGGCACCGTTGGCCGTTCAAAATTCAACCTCCGGTCATACTGCCGACGACGGCCGCCGTAATCGGTAATTTGAGGAATTTCCCGGGAGTTTGACATGGTTGGAAAGACACTATTGATGTTGTCGATGGTGGATCAGCATGGTCGATTTATCATTGCACATTACCTTTGATGAAATCGTAAAAAGTCGCATTTCCGACGGATTCGTAAAAAGCCCGAGATCAAGGCTTGCGGGCCGCGATAGCGAGCTTGAGCGAGCGAACAATAAATCGATCGCCATCC
>NZ_JASJGN010000019.1:0-13112 GCF_033791525.1 Desulfosarcina sp. | reverse complement strand
AGTCATCGAAGAGCTTGTTGATGCGGTCCTGCAAGGTGGCGATGTTTCCCAGCGGATCCCACTTGATGGTAGCCATGACATGTCCTCCTTATGAGTTGTACCCAAATTGAGCGATTGTCGAGCTTGCCACAGAACCGAGGAAGCTGACATTCCGCTATAGTGAACTATGCGGGATGTCGGCTGACGTTGGTTATGCGGTGAGATCGGCAATCCCAACGGGTTTCAAATTTTTAAGATCGGTAAACCGAAAAAGCAAAGCATACAAAACAATTATGGTGTCTGTAAAAAATTGAAACGCTCAGTTTGGGTTGGATTAAGCTTATCCATCTCCGTGCCGTTGTCAACCCCGGCACGCCTTTAACAGGCCGGTGTCACTGCCGTCAATTCGTGCCCTGAACCAACATCCATGAACCACAATAGCGCTCGCTAATACCGCTGCAAGCGGCGTGGAATGCGAGTGAACTGGAAATCGATTTTCATCCTTTCGGTCAAGATTCTCCGCGGCTTGCCGCGGGGTGGGTTCAATTGTTACCAAACAGACAATAGGCTTGCAAAAGCCATCATTTTCTGGTGAAGTTGCCGCATCTTTTAAACGACCGGGAGAACAACCATGAACGACGATTTTGAAAACGAGTCCCCTGAAGAAGAGAGCTTTGCCGATCTGTTCGAATCATACAGCGCCGGCATGAATGACAATATCCGGGTGGGCGACAGAGTCCGGGGACGAATCATCTCCATCGGCAACACTAGCGTGTTCGTGGATACGGGCACCAAAGCGGACGGGGTGGTGGAAAAGTCCGAACTGCTGGATGAAGATGGCCAGCTGTCGCTGGTGGTAGGAGACGAACTGGACCTCTACGTCGTCGTCGCCGATGAAAGTGAAATCCGTTTGTCCAAGGCCATTTCCGGCATCGGTGGTGTGACGATGCTCCGGGAGGCCTGGGAACAGCGTATTCCAGTGGAGGGCAAAGTGGTGGCCGCCATCAAGGGCGGATTCCAGGTGGAGGTAATCAAGCAGCGCGCCTTTTGTCCCATCAGCCAGATGGACCTGACCTATGTGGAAGATCCGGAAGTCTACGTGGGACAGACATTTCCCTTTATCATCAAACGATTCGAAGAACGGGGCCGCAACATTGTCATCTCACGGCGAGACATTCTTCAAAAGGAGATGGAAGCCAGCCGCGAGGCGTTCATGGAGCAGTTGGACGAAGAGGCGGTCTTCGAGGGGACGGTGGTCCGCATCATGCCCTTCGGTGCCTTTGTGGCCCTGGCACCCGGGGTGGAGGGGCTGGTGCATATCAGTGAACTGAGCTGGTCTCGCCTGGACACCCCCGAACAGGCCGTCAAGGTGGGGGATCGACTCCAGGTGAAACTCCTGGGCATCAAAGAGGGCGACAAGCCGGGAATCAAAAAGATCTCTCTTTCCGTAAAACAGGCCATGGGTGATCCCTGGACCGATGCCCCGAACCGCGTCCGTGTGGGGGACAAATTGATGGGCAAGGTGACTAGATGTGCCAACTTTGGTGCGTTTATCGAGCTTTTCCCCGGCATCGAGGGGCTGGTTCACATCAGCGAAATGAGCTACACGCGCCGGGTGATGCGCCCGGAAGAAGTGGTCGCCCCCGGTGACGAAATCATGGTCATGGTCAAGGAATTCGACCTTGACCGCAAACGCATCTCCCTGAGCATCAAGGATGCCGAAGGCGATCCGTGGGCCGACATCGAAGAAAGGTTCAAGCCCGGCAGAACGGTACAGGGGCGAGTGGAAAAAAAAGAGGGCTTCGGCATTTTCGTAAACCTGGCGCCCGGCATCACCGGTCTGCTCCCCAAATCCAAAATAGCCGCCTCGGAAAAGTCGGCCCAGATCGACACCCTCAAGCCCGGGGCCGCCATCACCGTTTCCATCGATGGGGTCAATGCCAGGGAACGGAAAATCTCCTTAGGTACCGGCGATGCGGCTGAAGATCAGGAATGGCAGGAATTTGCCGGAGGAACGGCTGACTCGATGGGTTCGCTGGGAGACCAGCTCAAAAAAGCCCTGTCCCAACAGAAAAAGGGAGGTTGATCA
Organism: Desulfosarcina sp.; assembly: GCF_033791525.1. Taxonomy (GTDB): domain Bacteria; phylum Desulfobacterota; class Desulfobacteria; order Desulfobacterales; family Desulfosarcinaceae; genus Desulfosarcina. The sequence continues at coordinate 11,044 of NZ_JASJGN010000019.1, read as the reverse complement.
TGGCACAGAGCGATTTTTATGACCTGGTAATTATCGGCGGCGGCCCGGGAGGATTGTCGGCCGCCATATATGCCATGCGCGCCGCGATGAAGACCGTGCTGGTGGAAAAAGGTATCACCGGCGGTCAGGTAACCATGAGTGACGAAGTGGAAAATTACCCGGGCTTCACCCACATCAGCGGGGCTGAGCTTTCCATGAAATTCACCCAACACGCCCAGTCCTATGAACTGGAAATGATCTCTCAGGAGGTAACGGCGCTGGACCCCGGGTTGGACCACCACACGGTGAAGCTCGCCAACGGCGAATCGCTGAAAGCCCATGCGGTGGTGCTGGCCACCGGGGGCAGCCCCAAAAAGCTTGATGTACCCGGAGAGCGGGAGTTTTATGGCAAGGGCGTTTCCTATTGCGCCACCTGCGATGGATTCTTTTTCAGGGGCAAAACGGTGGTGGTGGTCGGCGGTGGTGACAGTGCTGCGGAAGAGGCCCTTTATCTGGCCAAGCTGTGCAAAAAGGTTTACATCGCCCATCGCCGGGATGAACTGCGGGCCAGCAAGATCCTCCAGCGGCGAATTTTCGACGACTGCAACATCGAGATGCTGTGGAACACCGTGGTCACAGATATCAGGGCCGGCAGCGACGGCGTGGAGCGCGTGGAATTGAAAGATACCGTGACGGCGGACACCCGGGAACTGGATGTGGATGGTGTGTTCATCTTCGTCGGATTCAACCCCAACAACCAACTGGTTCCCGCCGGCACCCGCATGAACGCCGACGGCATGGTGGTGACCGACGAGAGGTGTGAAACCAACAGCCCCGGTGTTTATGTCATCGGGGACCTTAGGGAAAAGTTCGCCCGCCAGATTGTTCTCTCGGCGGCAGACGGCTGCACGGCTGCCCTGGCCGCCGCCTATTTTGTGGATGCAAAAAAATCGGCCCAGGGAGACACCTGTGAGCTGCCTCCGGATGCGGCTGAATGATATTTTCGAATGCGGCCCATCGGTGCCGCATCCGAAGCCGGTTCCTGTATTCTGGGCTCTGGACATTGTTCATTTTTCCGATGATGGCCGCTGGCGGATACGCCTTTGACCAACCCTCGCCGGCCGGCCCAGTCAGGGCGTTCCGTGTCGGGATGTCGGCCCACGATGTGGACGGGCTGTGGAGCGGTGAATCCAAGGAGAAAGGGCCGGACCTTTGCGCGGAGGTGATCTTCAACCGCTCGCTTTTCCACCTGCTTGCCGCCACGGCGTATCCCAACATAGGGGTCAGCCTTAACACACGGGGCGACACCAGCAAGGTGTACGGGGGTTTCCTGCTCCAATGGGAGCCGGATTCGGCATTCTTTTTTTCAACGGGTTTGGGTCTGGCCCTGCACGACGGCAGGCGGGATACGGATTCGGCCAACCAGAAGGCGTTGGGATCACGGGTGCTGTTCAGGATTCCCATCGAAATCGGTTACGCCCTCAACCGGCACCATCGGATTATCCTTGCCTTCGATCACATGTCCAATGCGGGCCTGGCATCCCCCAATGAGGGTATGGACACTTTAGGGTTGGAATACGAATACCGATACTAACGGAGTCGATGGTCTTTTTTCGGCACCGGCCGACTTTCTTTTTGAACGCAACAGGGGACTCGACCCATGTTTGATCTGTTCAGAACGTGGAAGGAACGACATTTTTCCGACCCCCAGCGGGTGATTCTAGGGGTCATGCTGCTGGTGGGAGCGGGCCTGGTCTATTTTCTGGGCAGTCTCCTGGCCCCCGTCTTTATCAGCATCATCATCGCCTACCTGCTCGATGGCATGGTCAGCCTGCTTCAACGGTCCCGACTTCCGCGCCTGGCTGCCGTTTCCATTGTCTTTACGGTCTTCATGGTCGCTATGATCGTCATGACCCTGTGGCTGATTCCCCTGACCGTCAAGCAGATCAGCCAGCTGGTTCAACAGCTGCCCGGTATGCTGGCCACGGTTCAATATCGACTGCTTCAGCTCCCCACCAGCTACCCGGATCTTATCTCTGAAATACAGGTCAGGCAGGTTATCGATTTTCTCAACACCGGCATATCCACACTCGGCAAACGGGTCCTTACCGTTTCCTTAGCTTCGGTCGTGGGGCTTCTCCACCTGGTGGTATATCTGGTGCTGCTACCCTTCATGGTCTTTTTCCTGCTCAAGGACAAGGGGATGATTCTGGGCTGGGGCCGGCGTTTCCTGCCCGATAACATGGATCTTACCGAATCGGTGTGGCAGGAGGCCAACGTCCAGGTCACCAACTACATCCGGGGGAAAGGGTGGGAACTGCTTATCATCTGGGGGATCAGTTATGCCGCGTTCAAGGCGCTGGGGCTGCAGTTTTCCCTGTTGATCTCACTGTTCGTCGGCCTGTCGGTGATCATTCCCTATATCGGTGTGACGGTCATGGGGTTTGTCATGGCACTGGCCGCCTTCATCCAGTGGGGATGGAGCGGTGAGTTTGCCTCGGCCATGGTTGCCTATTTGGTCATCCAGGTCCTCGATGGCAATCTGCTGGCGCCGCTGCTGCTATCCGGCGTGGTGAACCTTCACCCGGTGGCCATTGTCGTCGCGGTGCTCCTGTTCGGCGGATTGTGGGGGATCTGGGGGCTATTTTTCGCCGTTCCACTGGCTACCCTGACCAACGCCGTCATCAAAGCTTGGTTCGCAAGGATTGAACAACGGTCCGACAACCCGTGACGTTTAATTAAAACCCAAGCTGAGCGATTGTCGAGCTTGCCGCAGATTCAAGTCAGATGTCGTCGCGTTATAGTGGACTATGCGCGGCGATAGCTAACGCCGAAGATGGGGTGAGATCGGCAAACCCAATGGGTTTCACCTTTTGAAGACAACCATCGATGGTACCCAACCTTGATCGTTACCAATCGACCTCTTCGAGAAAGGTGAATCGCTCAGTTTGGGTAAAAGGCTGTTGGAATAGGTTGCCTTCAGGCGCACTTGTACTAAGATTGGGAAGCAGTCATCTGTTATTTAACGGGCACCACCGCTTCACTATTTTTATTGGACGGCCGGGCCAGCGAGGGATACCATGCAGGAAACCGATTTCTTAAAAGGAAACCAGAGAGTCCTGAACGACATCAAGAAGTTTGAAATCTTCGAACCCTTTCAGGATGATGAACTCCATCACCTGATGTCCATGAGTAAAATCAGGAAGTACAGTCCGGGAGAAACCATTTTCGAGCAGGGCAGCGCCGATACGTGGCTCTATTTCCTGGTATATGGGAAAGTCCGGTTGATGAAAGACAACAAGCCGGTGATCCAGCTTCAGCGAAGGGGGGATGTCTTTGGTGAAATGGGCGCCATCGAGTGTGCGCCCCGCAGTGCATCGGCAGTCGCCTTCGGCGAAACGGTCTGCCTGGCCACGGACATCTACTACATCGAACAGCTGACCGGCAATGACAAGCTGGCCTTCGGATATGTGATTTATCGTGTTTTTTCAGGTATTTTGGCCAATCGGCTCAGAATCACCACGGAAGAGCTGTTGGAGCTGAAGGGCCGCAGCATTAAAATCTGGTAAAAACACGGGTAGAATAATTACTTCCTTCGACATTCTGCAGTTCGATATTCGGCTGTTCTGTGGTTCGCTGTTCATCCTGCAGGTCAGATTGTGCCACATGCGCTGCCTGACAACCCAGGTTCAGGCGCCGCCAGCCCAGCCCATCCACAAACAATCCAGTCCGTCCAGCACCATGTGAATGGCCAGACCCAGTCCTACCAACCGGGTTTTGGGGAGAACCGCCAGCACCAGGAACACCGCCATGGCCGGCCAGGTGTGCAAGGGATGAAAACCGATACTGCAGCGATTGGGGTCGAAGACGGGTGTGGCCAGCAGGTGGTCCAGGTCAACGGCCATGGTGGCAACCATGACGATCCAGGCCCATTTCCAGCGATCGGGGAATCCAATGCGGGCAACGGCGGCCGGCGCCAGAACGTGCAGGGCCATGTGAACAGTGGTGCGCAGCATGGTTGTCTTTCTACAATTTTACCAGCTCATACGCCCGCGTGCCCAGACCCAGCCGTTCAGCGTAGTCCAGCTGAATCTCCCAGTCCACCTTGGGATAGATGCCTTTGAACTTGTCTTCACCGGGAGCGGTGTTCGTGGACAGCCGGGTGCCGGACAGGGCCGGTTCCGCGTTTACCAGGTCCACCGAGGCCTGGTCGATGGCCACGGGGTCGGTGGATGCCACGACGCCGATATTTTTCACGATGGGGGCGTCGTTGGCCGGGTAGCAGTCGCATGCCGGGGACACATCGGTGATAAAATTGATGAATAGGGTTTTGTTCGCCTTTCCCTTGAGTACCCCCATGGTATATTCCACCATGTTTTCCAGAAAGACCGGGATGGACCGGCTCCACTGCACCGCAATGGCTTCATTGGGGCAGATGAGGATACACTCACCGCAGCCGATGCAGGCCTCGACGTCGATCTGCGCCTTTTCGTCCGGCATTGAGATGGCGTGCTGGGAACAATGATCCAGGCAATCGCCGCAGCCGATGCACTGCTCGCCTGATATTTTTGGAGACAAACCGGAGTGCTGGGCCAGCTTGCCTTTGCGGGAAGCACAGCCCATGCCCACGTTCTTGATGGTGCCACCGAAGCCGGACAATTCATGGCCTTTGAAGTGCGCCACGGATATCAAAGCATCCGCTTCCACAACATCCGTACCGATGTAAACCGACTCGAAGCGCTTCTGATCGATCGGAACCCTCGTTTCATTCTTGCCTCGCAGGCCGTCGGCAATAATCAGCGGCGCGCCAACCACGGCATAGGCGAATCCGTTGGCGATGGCGGTGGTCAGGTGATGGGGTGCGTCGCTTCTGGTTCCTGCATAGAGGGTATTGGCATCGGTGAGAAAAGGAATCGCGCCGGCCTGCTTGACCATTTCCACCACTTTTCGGATGTACACCGGACGTATGAACGCCGCATTGCCCATCTCTCCGAAATGAATTTTCACCGCCGTCAGATCCCGCTTTTCGAGAACTGCCGATATGCCGGCTGTTTCCATGAGCCGCCCGATTTTAGCGAGAAAATTCTCTTTGATCGTTGCCCTCATATCGATGAAATAGACCTTGCTGGTCATGGCATCCTCCATTCTTGATCCATAAAAAAGTGGGCCTGATCCGTTTTTCAGCGATTCCGCACACCGCAGGCTTGTCGGTGGGGATGATAGCCGCACAGGCCACACATCTACCGGCCCACCTATCCCTTGTCAAGGTCTTAGCCCGGCCTGGAACCGCTGGAAAAAAGCAATATTTTGGCGTATAAGGGGAATGTGATGCATGTTCCATTCAGGTAGGGACAACCTGCACCAGTTTTTTATAGAAAGCTTATTGACATGAATCTGAATGCTAAATTAACCATTATGGAACGGATGATCGACATCTACGATCAGTTTTTGGGTGAATTCGACCTGGCCTGTGAAAAATTTTGCGCCCATTGCTGTACTGCCAACGTCACTATGACCACCCTGGAGGGCTATCGAATCCTTGTCCATTTAGAAAAGACCGCTGCAACAGACTATCTTCAAACCATTGCACGGCAATCCCATCCCGACCGGTTTACGCCCCGGGTATCGATCAATCGCCTGGCCGATATCTGTGCCCGGGACAGCGACCCGCCCGAAGAGCATCTGAGCCCCGAGGCCGGCCCCTGCCCGGTGCTGGCGGACAATGCCTGCCCCCTTTATCCGGTTCGCCCCTTTGGCTGCCGTTGCATGGTGTCCGTTAGAAATTGCGGCGAGACTGGATTTGCCGATATGGACCCGTTTATCCTGACGGTCAATGACGTGTTTCTTCAACACCTGGAGCATATCGACGCCCAGGGATACACGGGCAATTTTGCCGATGTCATGCAGTTTTTAGACTCAGATGAAAACCGTCAGAACTATGCGGCCGGCCGACTCAATGCGGCGCCGGACGGTCTGGTCGCCAATCAGCCCGTGTTCGTGCTCATGATACCACCGGAGCACCGTGGTCGGATTCAATACCTGCTCACACAGATTCGCAGCATCCAGGTCTAACCTATTTAATGCTCCTCGAGGAGGGATCGTCATGCAAACCTATCCCATCCCCATGGTCCCCGGCCCGGTGGTGGTGCCCGAAGCCATCCGTCGGGTCTACCTGGAACCCTATGGCTCAGGTGACCTGGAAGCAGAATTTGTCGAACTTTACACACGCACGCAGCGGCGGCTGAAAGCGATTTTCGGCACCCGGGACGATATCGTGATCCAGTCCGGAGAGGGGATGCTGGCCCTGTGGAGCGCTCTGAAAAGCTGTCTGGTGCCTGGTGACCGGTTGCTGGCTGTGGCCACCGGTGTGTTCGGCTACGGTATCGGCGAAATGGCCCAATCCATTGGTGTCGACGTAAAGATCGTGGGTTTCAGCTATGACGAAACCATCAACGACATGGCCCGCATCGAAGCGGCCATCGCCGAATTCAAACCCCGTATGATAACGGCCGTTCACTGTGAGACGCCATCGGGCACCCTCAACCCCTTGGAAGAGCTGGGTAGGCTGAAACATGCCTATCGGGTCCCCCTGTTTTATGTGGACACGGTAGCCGGAGCCGGGGGAGTCCCGGTCCTGGCCGATGACTGGCATATCGATTTGTGCCTGGGCGGATCCCAAAAATGCCTTTCCGCGCCGCCCGACATGTCTTTTTTGTCGGTCAGTCCCAGGGCGTGGGAGATTATCGATGCCGTGGGCTATGTGGGCTATGATGCGCTTAAGCCGTTTCAGCATGCGGTCGAAAACCGCTTTTTCCCGTACACACCCAGCTGGCAGGGCGTGGCCGCCCTTTTTAAGGCCGCCGGGCTGCTGCTGGAGGAAGGTCTCGGAAACAGCTTTAACCGTCATGATGAAGTGGCCCGGTTCTGCCGCCAACGGCTTGTCGAGATGGGTATCGATCTGTTCCCTGCGCCTAAAGCCATCCCCTCCCCAACGGTCACGGCGGCCGTGATCCCTGAGGGTTATACCTGGGAGGCATGGGATCGCCGCCTTCGGGACCACGGCCTGGTGGTGGCCGGCAGTTACGGACCCCTGGCTGAAAAGATATTCCGCTTGGGCCACATGGGCGCCCAGGCGGACCGGGCGCTGGTCAAACAGGCACTGGAAGTGATCGCCAAAGCACTATAATGAAGGAAATAGTGGCAGACTCGCCACCGCCATACCGACGGACCCATCAAAATGATAAAAACCGCTGATCTGACCCTGCGGCAAAAAAAGATCGCAATCACCCTTTGCACAATCCTTCTGATTTACCTTCTCTTCGGGTTTATCGGTGCCCCTTTTATTGTTCGCAGCCTTTTGGAAAAGCAGGTGGCCGAGGCGATCAACCGCCAGGTGACAGTGGGACCGGTAAGGATCAACCCCATCACCCTGTCTGCCACCGTCAGAGATCTCAATATCCGCGAAACCGGCGGTGCTCCCTTTTTAAAATTGGATGAAGCCTACCTCAACCTGCAGGCGTCGTCTCTGTTCAAGTGGGCCCTGGTGCTCAAATCCGTGCGGGTGGTCAATCCGGACATCGCCTTGGTGCGCACCGCTGAGACCATATTCAATTTTTCAGATATCGGCAGGGGGAACGCACCCGAAGCGGAATCTACCACCGACGGCGGTGGATTCGCCCTGGCTGTATACGACACCCGCGTCACCGGCGGCCGGATCGCCATGGACGACCGCGTGGTCTCCGTTACCCACCACATCGCGGATCTGAACCTGAACGTCTCTGACCTCTCCTCCCGCCCGGCCGACGTGAATGTGACCACCCTGTTCAAGCTGTCCGCCCGAATCAACGGCGCCGTGTTCTCCCTGGATGGCAGAACACGACCATTTGCTCCCGAACGGGAAACCAAGGCACTAATCGGTCTCAAATCGTTTCAGGTGACCCACTACCTGCCCTATGTGCAGTTGCCTGCCAACCTGGTGATACGCTCACTGCAGGTGGAAACGGAAACCGAAATCAACTTCCGAATGACGGAAAACAACCTTCCGGATCTTTTGGTCGCCGGACTGTTTTCTCTCCAGGAGGTCCAACTGGTGGACGGCAACGGCGAGCCCTTCGTAAACCACCGGAACCTGAGCTTCGACCTGTTGCCATCAGCAGTGCTCACCGGGCAAATTCGGTTGGCCCAAGTGGATCTGTCCGACCCGGAAATCTTTCTGAAACGGCTGCCCACGGGAGACCTGTATCTGCCATTTCTGGCGGTGAGAGCCTACGAAACGGGTCAAGAGGCTGCGGCCAAGGACACAACCGGCCAATTTGAGCCGGTGGTTACCATCGATCGGCTGAACCTGAAAGCGGGTGTCGTCCATTTTACGGACATGGCAAACAGTGACCCGTTTTCCACCACCATCACCGACCTGAACCTGGAGGTAGACAACTTCGGTCTCAACAGCGACCGCACCGCCACTTATCGACTCGATCTGAAAACCGAGGCCGACGAATCCATCAGCCTGTCCGGTACCGCTTCTCTTGCGCGCCTCCAGGTGTCGGGGGAGATCGACGTGTCGGATATCCAGGTCTCGCGGTACGTCCCTTACTACAAGGATATTTTCGAATTCAAAACCGTGGAAGGCAATGTCTCCTTCGGCGGCAACTATCGTTTTCGCAAGGAAGACGGTGCACCCCTGTTATCCCTGGCCAACGTCCATCTCGATGTGGATGCGCTCAAGGTGGTCGATGAGGATGACGACGAGCCCCTGGTATCTCTCGACCGGCTGCGTCTGGCCGACACCACGGCGGATCTGGCCCGGCGTGAAGTGACGATAGGCAGTCTCATGCTATCCAAAGCGAACATCTCCTGCCGTCGGGAGAAGGATGGATCGCTGAACCTGGTCAAGGCTTTTGTGCCCGCCGCCGAAGCCGAAGACCCGATAACGGATGATGCTGCAGTGACGGATGGAAATGAGCCGTCACCAAACAGCCCGACGGCCGAAGCTGTTGTGGTCAATCTCAAAGCCGTCAAAATTGGTGATGTTTCCTTGGATGTGGAAGACCGGGTACCGGAAGAACCAGTCAGGTTTAAGCTGGACGAAATTGCCCTGTCCGCCTCAAATCTCTCCACGGCGCCCGACGCAACGGGAAAGGCCGATCTTTCCCTGCGATGGGAACAGGGCGGGCAGGTTCAGGCCGGTGGCAACGTCACCATCGCGCCCCTTGCACTGGATATGGCCATCGTGGTGAAAAAAATGGATGTCCGCCCTTTCCAGCCGTATCTTTCCGAACAGGCAGGGCTCATCGTCACCCAGGGCTTTTTTAACACCGAGGGCCGGATGAAGTTCTCCAGGAACAACGAGACGGCACCGAAAGTCACTTACACGGGAAAGGCCGGGCTCAATCGCTTTGCCTCCATCGACCGCAAAAACGCCAACGACTTTCTCAAATGGGAGGCCTTGCTTGTCGACAAGCTCGAGGTCGGCGTAAACCCCACCCGGCTCTTCATCGATCAGGTCTCCCTTGCCGATTTTTTCGCGCGCGTGATTGTCGATCCGGACGGAAGCGTCAATTTGGTTACCATGTTCAACAAACCTGGCACCGGAACGGATGACGCGGCCGGGGATGCCTCCGATACCGCACCCCCAAAAGAAAAAGTCGCTGCGCAGGCACCCTCTGGAACTAATCCCCCTGTGCGCATCGCACGAATCACTCTGAGCGGTGGGGATGTAGATTTTTCGGACCGGTTCATCAAACCCAATTTCAACGCCAAATTCAACGACCTGGGGGGCCGCGTCTCCGGCCTGGAATCCATTGCTGAGAAGCGGGCTGAGGTTCTCCTGGAAGGCATGTGGTCCAATCACGCCCCGGTGAAAATAACCGGTCAGATCAACCCACTCATCGATAGCCCGTATGTGAATTTGAACCTGAATATTTCCGATATCGAGCTGAGTCCTTTTTCACCCTATTCCGGAAAATATATCGGCTATATCCTGGAAAAGGGAAAGCTGACGTTCAATGTGGCCTATCTGATGGAAAACCGGAAACTGGAAGCGACGAACAGCATATTTATCAATCAACTCACCTTGGGCGATTCGGTGGAGAGCCCCGACGCGGTGAGCCTTCCCATCAAGCTGGCCGTAGCGCTGTTGAAGGACCGTGAGGGAAACATCGCGCTGGATCTTCCGGTGAGCGGCAGTCTGGACGACCCTGAGTTCAAGATCGGCCGGGTGGTCCTGACCGTCCTTAAAAACCTCATCGTCAAGATCGTCTCCTCTCCCTTTGCCGCCCTGGGTGCCCTGGCCGGCGGCGGCGAAGAGTTGAGCTACCTGGAGTTCGGTGCCGGTATCAGCGAAATCAACGAGGAAAATGGACAAAAGATGGACAAGCTGGCCAGGATCCTTTTCGAAAGGCCGGGATTGAACCTGGACATTCAAGGTGCGGCAACGCCGGAATCAGACGGCGAGGCCCTGCGGGCCATGCTGCTGGAGAACCAGCTTAAAGGGGAAAAGCTCCGGCAAATGATGAAATCCGGCAAGAGTGCCGTTCCGCTGGAAGAGATTGTGCTCAGCAATGCGGAAAAACCGGCTCTATTGAACTCGGTGTTTGCCGCCTCCGGTATTGCCGTGCCGGTGGACGACAGCGGAAAACCTGTCGAACTGACGGCTGAATCCATGGGAACACTATTGCGAACGCACACGGAGGTCACGAAAAACGATTACCGCAAGCTGTCCAATGCCCGTGCGTTCAATGCCAAGAATTACCTGCTTGAAAACGGTCAGGTGGCGCGTGAACGCCTTTTTATCGTGGAACCCTCTGCGGGGACCAAGACCAAGGTTCAGACATTGGAAGGGACAGGAAGCGGACAGGTCATCTTCAGCCTGAAATAGACTCAATAAAAAATGTCAAATGAAGAACAGAATGCCTATCATCTTCCTTGATGAAATCGTAAAAACTAATTCAGACGGTTTCGTAACAAGTTCGAGATCAAGGCTTGCGAATCCTGAGAATACCGCTATCGCGGGTGCCGTAGGCAGCGTACTTACGGTACGCTGCAGTGACGAGGGATGAAGCGTAAC
>NZ_JASJGN010000018.1:0-9542 GCF_033791525.1 Desulfosarcina sp. | reverse complement strand
ATTGAAAATGTATAGATTTGGTAAAAGCGGATCCGCTTGGTGTAAGGTTTGTTTCCTTAGGTGAGGAGGTTCAGAAATGTGAGGATGAGTTCCGGGTTGACTTGATCAACGTGACCATCACCGAATTCCCGGATATACCGCTCGATGATGGCCCGGTAGGATCGGACCGTATTTTTTTTTAGAATGGGTCTTGTGGTAATCGATCCAGATTTTGGCTGCTTTGGACAGTTTCATGGCCTACCTCCTTCTGTGAAAGGGTTTGTTATCTGGGCAGGATGCCCAAGATAAGCCTATGATATCCAGTTGCTAAATGCAAATTTGATATGATCCTTGATAGTTAAATTTGATGGCAAGTAACCCAAACAATATTAGTGGGTAAAAAAGTACAGATTACATCCATATCAACCATGTATTAACAATGCCGGAAATCACTTTTTGTCACTTTCAAGGTGACATTTTTTTTAGATTGACCTTTTTTTCATCGCTTTAGCATGCTGCTTAAAGAGACAATATAAGATTTCTCCGCTCTTATGATATCTTTAATCATCTCTTGACTATAAACAACAGCGTCACAAGATAAGATATCCATGAAAAAAAGAACAGTGCTTTTTTACACTTCGATCGTAAATTTAATAATATCATTAATATCATGGAGTTGGGAAAACCATTTTTTAGCTTCCGCCCCGCGGGGAAAAATCATTCCCTCTGAAATGACTTTGAGATAACGGGTAAGTGTATCATCGAACAGATATAAAGAATCAATCGGAGAACCGCCTATTCTTTCGTCAAGCTCCTCATACATATTCCGAAGCGCGGTTAAATGCTCGATTTCTTTATGGGCCAGTTCATTAAAAAGTTTTTTTGCTTCGTTATCTGTAGAGGCTTTTGCAGCTGCCCTGTAAAAGTCCGAGCCATCAGTTTCAATGTCACATGCGATCTTCGCTATCTCCAAAGCTGTCAATGTCTCTTTTGTTGTCATTACACACTCCTTTTTAATTTTATTTTCAGTAGAGTTTAAACTCTATTGATCCTATCGAAAGTTCACTTGCCTAATATTGGGGCTGGTTACCAATCCGCTGCCCCATCACTTCCAGCGTGTCGCTGACCACCACAAAGGCCTGGGGGTCCATCTGGCGGATGAGTTGTTTTACCCGAGCCAGCTCTCTGAAATTAACCACGGTATATAGGACTTTTTCATCCCGTCCCGAATAGGCGCCCTGACCGCGTAGAACTGTCACACCTCGTTTGATATCCTCCAGGATCTTGCGGGATATCGCTTCGCCAAGGTTGGATACGATCATTACCGCCTTTCTTTGACTCAACCCGGTGATCACCAGATTGAGAATGCGGGTGGATACGTAGATATAAATCAAGGTATAAAGCACTTTTTCCAGCGGAAAAAGCAAAGCGCCTGCCAGCAACACAATACAGTTGAAAGCAAGGGTCGTGGTTCCTATACGAACGGAAAACCGCTTGAGCAGGGCTACCGATAGAATATCCGTCCCGCCCGCTGATCCCAGAGACTTCAAGGTGATACCCCCTCCAACACCGGAAAGGATTCCTGCCAGCAACGCACTGCAAAGCATATCCTGAACCGGAAACGATGCATGGGCCCACGCCAGGCAAACCGAAAAAATCGTCATGCCTGCTATGCTGTAAAAGAAAAACCGTCGTCCCACAAACTTCCAACCCAGGATGAAAACAGGCACGTTCAAGAGAAAATAGAGTGCTGCAACCGGCAGGAAAGGAAACAGGTAATGCAGAATGAGGACCAGACCCGTAAGACCTGAACTGAGAAATCCATTGGGGATAAGAATCCCATTGATGGCCATCGCACATAACATACTGCCCAGGGTGAGCAGCAACAGGTTCAATAGCACTTGTCCTATCGGGTGTGAAACAGCCTTTTTCGATATAGTTTTCATTACCAACTCCATTTATTCCTCCACTAATTTTTCAATGGAACCCGACAGAGTCGTTTCCAATTTCTGCTTCTTTCAATTCAACTTCTCGGGACAGCATTTTTTGAATGACGGCGATTACCTCATGGGCACCGCTTTCCAAATCGCCGATAAAGCGCGGGCGGAGCTTGTGGGCTTTGGCCAGTAAAACCGACTCCTTGATCGGTAAAATCAGAACTATGGAGGAATCCTCGATCAGGTGCCGGAAAGATATGAGCGTCGTCAATTCCTGTTCGTCTGCAGCAGCCAAAACAATGATTGCACTCTGGGCCGGCGTATGGCGAAGTCGCGTGCAAAAGGACGTCATGGATGTATATGCCGTAATCTGAGGAAACGAAGCGCGAATGGCTTCCTCGAAATTGCCGGCGACGTTTGTGTTCCGATATAAAATGATCTCCATGTGACCTTACCTCTAAGATGCGTTGACCTGCTTGTACCCTGGTACAGCATCAACTGTGCCAAAAATCTTTAGAAGTCTGATCAGGCGGGCCATGGGGCAAAAAGAGAGCATAGCCTACCAATCGAACGATGAAGATTATCGTATGGTGACACTATTTTCCTGACGTGCGGGAAAGTTTACTGCCAGGCAGGAATAATCAGTGGGGGGGCCGGGATGACTATGAGGGTCTAGTGATATCGTACTTTTTGAGCAGGGCATACAGGCGGGATTGGGACAGACCGGATATGCGGATGGCTGCTTTGATATCGCCGGCGGTCAGATCCATTAAATCGGCCAGATACTGCCGTTCGGCTTGGAGATAGATCGTTTCACGGAAATCCTGCAGCGGCGGCAGCTCTTTAAAATAGGTGCCCGTCGGACGCGCTTCTGTCGGCTGATGGGGATGATCTAAAGAATTTTGGACCACCTGGATGCGGATGTTCGGCGGCAGGTGCTTGGGAAACAAGGTCGGCTCATAGCGGGCTGCAGCCAGGCAGCGATCCAGAGTGTTAACCAGTTCCCGGATGTTTCCCGGCCAGGAGTAGGCCGCCAGGATATCAAAAAAATCAGGCGAAAAACCCTTGGGGGCGATGCCCATGCGTTCACAGAGACGGTCAGTGTGAAATCTGGCCAGCGCTTTGATGTCGGAATGTCGCGCCTTTAAGGGCGGCAGATCGAGTGCAAAGGCGCTGATGCGGTATAGCAGATCGTTGCGAAACGTCCCCTCGGTCACCATGGTTTCAAGATGGCGATTGGTGGCTGCCACCAGACGAAAATCACTTTTAACTTCGCTTTTACTGCCGACGGGGCGGAAGCGATGCTCCTGGAGAACGCGTAGAAATGCCTTTTGAAGTGCAAGGGGCATTTCACCCACCTCGTCCAGAAACAGCGTCCCCCCATCAGCCTGCCGAATCAATCCCTCGCGATCTTTATCGGCACCGGTGAAGCTGCCTTTGACATGGCCGAATAACAGGCTTTCCACCAGCGTATCGGGCAGGGCTGCGCAATCCACCACGACAAAACTGCCGTTCGCGCGTGCACTGTTGTTATGTATGGCCTGGGCGAACAACTCCTTGCCGGTGCCGGTTTCACCGGTAATCAGCACGTTGATATCGCTCAGGGCTGCCTGGGCCACCATGTCCAAACTGGCGCGGATTTGAGGGCTGTCGCCGATGATGTTTTTACGCCGTAGGGCCATCACGGTATTGGCCACCGCCGCGGTTTTCTTTTCCTTCCGGTATTGCAGGGCACGAGAGAGAGAAAGGCGAATCGCTTTGGCTGAGGACGATTTTTCGATGTAATCCCAGGCGCCGCTTTTGATGGCCAATTCGGCCCCGTTGGCATCACCGTATCCGGTACTGATGATCACTTCAGGTTCCCCGGAAGAGGCCTGAAGTTGCGGTAATACGTCCAGCCCGCTACCATCAGGCATCTGGACATCCAGAAATACAACGTCCACGTCTTCATAATTTGCTTTCTCCAGACCTTCCTTCAGGGTGGCCGCACAATCGGCTTCATGGTCCATTTGCCGGGCAAGTCGGGACAGCGCGTAGCAGATATTTTCGTCGTCGTCGATAATGAGGATTTTGGCCATAGCTTAGCGTTCCTGTGTCGGTTTTTCAGTGCCATTTTTCAGGGCGGCACGGATCGCCCCGGCGATTTCTGTCCGGGTGAATGGTTTCTGTATAAAGAAACGAATACCCAAATCGCCCGCCAGCGCTGCCGTTTGGAGAGTTTGGGGATCGGTTTGATACCCGCTGCATAGAATGATCGGCGTTCCGGGCCAGGTGTTTAAAATCCGTGCCGCCAGTTCGGTGCCCTTCATCTGGGGCATCGTCTGATCCGTGATGATCAGATCGAATTGCCCGGGGTTCCATCGGAGAACCGCCAGGGCCTCGATACCGGTTGTTGCCGTTTGGACCGCATAACCAAGCGCCTTAAGCATTTTAACCGCAGCATAGCGAAGCTCGGGGTCATCGTCAACGAGCAGAATGCGCTCCGTGCCGCCGTTCACTTTTTCGCTCGGCGGCGCGTCGGCAATTGCATCTACCGGATCGATTCGGGGCAAAAACACGTGGAAAGCCGTCCCGTCGCCCGGTGTGCTGTCAACGCTGATAGCCCCACCGTTGCGCTTGATGATGCCGTAGACCACCGAAAGCCCCAGGCCGGTACCGCCGTTTTTTTTTCCGGGTGGTAAAAAAGGGGTCGAATATCCGTGCCTGAACATCCGGTGCCATACCGTGGCCGCTATCTTTGACCGTCAGTTTCAAATAGGATCCGCCGGGAAGATTCATGGACTTGGCCGTCGTTTCGGTGTTAAGGGTCACGGGCTCAATATTCACCTCCAGTACCCCCGCATGCTTGCCGATGGCCTGGGCGGCATTGGTACAAAGATTCATGATTACCTGGTGAATTTGGGTGGGATCGGCCAGAACACTGCCTGTATCGACGGGTAAGCGCCGGCGAATGTCGATGGTCGATGGCTGGGAGGTCCGCAGCAGGTTCAGACATTCCTTGACCAGGCTGTGAAGCTGGACCGGCTGTCGCTCCAGTTCACCGGTTCGGCTGAAGGAAAGAATCTGTTTGACCAGGGCTTTTCCCCGCCAACCGGCCTTGAGGATGTGATCGAGATCTTCATGTACCGGATGGTCGTCGGGGAGGTCGTCAAGGGCGATTTCACTGCAGGTGATGATCGCTCCCAAAATATTGTTGAAATCGTGGGCAATCCCACCGGCCAGCGTTCCGATTGCCTCCATTTTCTGGGATTGGTGCAATGCTTTCCTGAGCTGTTCGCGCTCGGTTCGCATCCTGATGGTGATGATTCCAAAGGCCAGATCGTCGGCGAGTTCCTCAAGCAGCCTAAGCTCATTTTTGTCAAAGGCATTAGGCTCTGCGGCACAGATGCTGAGTGCACCGAACGTTTTACCCTCTTCTTTTAACGGCAGCGCAACAGCTGACGCATATCCCCTTTTAAGCGCCTCTTCTCGCCAGAATCCGAAATCCGGGTTGGTAAGAATATTCTGAAAAACGCTCGGTACACCATTTCGGATAGCGCTGCCGGTTGGCCCTCGCCCCCGTTCGGTGTCGGCCCAGGTGAGGTTGAGCAATTCCAGATAACCTTCCTCGTATCCCCAATAGGCTATCGGCCGCACTTTTTTTTCTTTGTTGTCTTCGGCAAATCCAACCCAGGCCAAACGGTATCCGCCATAGTTAACCACAATCCGGCAGATATCCTTCATCAGTTCCAATTCATCCTTGGCACGGATCAACGTGTGGCTGCATTCGCTGAGTGTTCTTAGCACACGATTCGTTTTACGTAATGATGCCAATTGGATCTCCGTTAAAAAGGGCGTTTGATGAGCAGATCGGCAATTTATCGTAAATTTAAGGAAAGTACAATAATATCAAAAAGAAAAGAAGCAACACAACCCTAGCAGGATGGCTTTAGGACGCAAGCGGACCTCGATATTTCACTTTTACAACCGCCCGCTGATAGTGGCACGTTCGTTGCTTGTGTTGCGTATCTATGGTTATTCAACTTTCAGCATACTTGGTCAAGCGACCGGACCGGGGCTTATTTCCTAAAATCGTTCTTGGCATTGTCTTCGTCCTGGCCGGCCTAACCATTTCCGTAGAGGCCGCTGACCTGCCCTTCGACCAGGCACTCAAGGCAATGCTCTCTGCCAACGAATCCGTCAAGGCCGCTTATTCCGAAACCGAGCGGCGCGAGTATGAAGCCAAAGCCGCACAGGGGCTTTACTTTCCTAAAATCACCCTATCTGGTCGCGTGACCCGTTTAGATGACCCGATTTACCTTGATCTCAATCCCATCCGGGACGTCATCCTGGCCCTGCACCCGACTGTCCCGGCAGCGGCGGTTCCTTCCTTTAAAGAACCCATTCAAGATGACACCTTCATGACGTCTCAACTGAACATGATTTGGCCTGTGTTCACCGGGGGACGTATCACCGCTGCCAATGCTGCTGCCGAAGCCGGTACGCGTGAGGCCAATGCCAGGCTGCGCCGAACCACCGAAACCCTGACCTCCGACCTGGTCCGCGTCTACTTTGCCGTCCGCCTGGCGGACCAGGTTGTTCGGATCCGCGCTGAAGCCAAAGATGCCCTGGATCTGCACCTGTTTGAGGCTCGCCGCATGTATGAGGAAGGCTTCATCGCTCGGACCGAATTGCTCCATGCCCAGGTGGCCCAAGCCCAGGCCGACCGAGAATTAAAAGCCTCCCGTCGTGATCTTGAACTGGCACACACGGCCCTGGCCAACGTTCTATCATCAGATGAACCGGTCACGCCCACGACCCCACTTTTTTTGGTCTCTGCACTTGAACCTGTTGATGACTTTTTAAGACAAGCCCGGGACACCCATCCGGCCCTGGAGCAGCTGGACGCGATCAAGGACCAGACTCACGAAAATCTTCGCGCCGAAAAAGCTGCCTACGCTCCGGAAATCTACCTCTTCGGTATCCGTGAGCTCTATGAAAACGACTTGACCGTTTTAGAACCCGCCTGGGCCGTGGGAGCCGGTCTCAACTTCACCTTGTTCGACGGTCTGGCCCGGCCCAATCGGATCCACGCCGCTCAAAAATTGGAAGAACAGGCCGGGCTGATGCGACAAAAATTGGTCCGGGACCTGGAAACTCTGGTTTCCTCCAAGTACCAGGAACTCATGAAGGCCGGTGAACAATTCGACGCCTTGCAAGCGTCTATGAACTTTGCCGACGAAAACCTGCGCGCCCGCCAACGGGCCTTCGAAGAAGGCCTGGCCACTTCAATAGAGGTGGTCGATGCCCAACTGTCCCTATCCGCTGCCGAAGTGGAACGGTTGCGCGCGGCATATGCTTTCGACATCGCGTTGGCGCAGTTGCTGGAAGCCAGCGGCCAGGGAAAAGACTTTCCCCGGTACCTGGCCGAGGCGCAAATGGAAGTGGAAAAATGAAATCCAAACACGCTTTCGTCGAGCCCATCGCAGGGCTCATCATACTACTTGTTCTGGTCGGCGGGCTCACCTGGTTTCTCCGGGAGCCTCCGGTTGAATTCATCCAGGGCGAAGTTGACGCCACTCAGGTCGACCTTGCCGTTAAAATCGCCGGGCGGGTCTCCACCGTCTGGGTCAAGGAAGGCCAATCCGTTGAAAAGGGCGACCATCTCTTAGACTTGGATATCCCCGAACTCCGGGCCAGGCTTCGCCAGGCCTCGGCCGCCGAACAGGCCGCAGGGGCCCAGCGCGACAAGGCCTTCGCAGGGGCCCGGCGGCAGGAAGTCCAGGCGGCAATGAACCTGTGGTTGCAGGCTAAAGAAGCTGCCGATCTGGCAGAAAAAACCTATCTCCGCATCGAAAGGCTTTACGCCGACGGCGTGGTCCCGGCACAGCGCCGCGACGAGGCCGAAGCCAAGTGGAAAGCATCCCGAGAAGCCGCCGCTGCCGCCCAGTCCCAATATGACATGGCGCAGGAAGGGACCCGCAAAGAAGATCGAAGATCCGCTTCTGCGTTGGTCGATCAGGCCGGCGGTGCCGTCAGCGAAGCGAAAAGCTACCTGAGCGAAACCCGTCTTGACGCGCCCATCGGCGGCGAAGTCGTCCACGTCCTGGCCGACCCAGGCGAACTGGTCAGCCCCGGCTATCCGATCGTCACGATCCTGGACCTGACCGATGTGTGGGTCACCTTCAATATACGCGAAGACAACTTGGCCGGATTGCGTATGCGCGAAACCTTCAAGGTCCGTGTCCCTGCATTGGGCGAAAAGAAATTCAACGTCAAAGTCAGCTACATTGCAGCCCTGGGTGATTTTGCCACCTGGCGAGCCACCAGCGCCTCCGGCGGTTTCGACCTGAAGACGTTTGAAGTCCGTGCCCGCCCGGTCGAGCCCGTCGACGGCCTTCGGCCGGGCATGAGCGTCATCGTGCCGTTGACGGACCTGCCTCATGACCGCAAATGACCGCCATCGCCATGCCCCGGACCGGCCCACCGGAATCCGGGCCGTAACCCGCCGGGAACTCGGCCGTATTCACAGGCAGCCCCGCTATGCCATGCTCATGATAGTCCTGCCTCTGATTTCCTTTGCCTTGGCCTGGGGGCTTTTCTTTAACCAGTACCCTCGAGACTTGCCTGTAGCCGTGGTCGATTTGGACCACTCTTCTTTGTCCCGCCAACTGTCCCGCTTGATCGATAGTACCGCTATCATGAAAGTGGCCTATCAACCGGCCGACCCAGCCGCCGCCAAAGACCTGTTACTACGCGGGCTGGCGTATGCCGTGGTCATCATGCCCCGCGGACTCGAGCGGGATATCAAACGCGGACTGGGCGGGGAAGTGATCGGATACTACAACGCACAGATGCTCCTGCCCGGCAGCATCATCTCCAGCAGTCTTGGCGCCACTGTGGCCACCGCTTCGGCCGGGGTGAACTACCAGTCCCGCCTGCGCCGTGGTGAAATGGGCGAAGCCGCCCGTGCCCACCTGGAGCCCGTCAACCTTGACAGGCACGTGCTTTTCAACCCCCAACTCAACTACCTGTATTTTCTGGCTGCAGCCCTGTGCCCGACGTTTCTGCAAATATTTGTCATCATGACCATCGTCTTGGCCATGGGCGAAGAACTCAAGAACGGAACCGCCCGGCAATGGCTCGATACCGCCGGCGGCAGTGTCTGGCGGGCGATGGCCGGTAAATTGGCGGTCTACTTCGTCACCTTCGGCCTGATAGGCTTGGTCATGCTGGCCGTGATCCTCAAAGGCTTTGGCCTGCCACTGCGCGGCTCCCTGGTCAGCTTGGTCTCGGCCACCATCCTGCTGATCCTGGCCGGCCAGGCCTGCGGGCTCATCCTGGTGGTGCTCAACCCGAGCCTGCGCATGGCACTCAGCGCCGCGTCCTTTTATGCCGGGACCGCCTTCGCCTTTGTCGGACTGACGTTTCCCCAGACCGGCATGCCCGCCCTGGCAAAAGCATGGAGCAACCTGCTGCCCCTGACCCACTACCTGCACGTTTTCCTGGAGCAGACCTTCCGCGGCGCCGATCTCGCCGATTCTGCCCCTGACATGCTCCTTCTGTGCGGTTTCGTTCTGCTGGGGCTTTTGCTCACCCCCCTGCTCAAACGCTATATGACCGACAGCCGTTACTGGGGAAGGCCAT
>NZ_JASJGN010000017.1:0-37669 GCF_033791525.1 Desulfosarcina sp. | reverse complement strand
CAAGCTGCCGATGGCACCGGGCTGCCTGCCGACGCTATGGCAGAATGACCAGCGCTTTCTCGAATCCTATATGAGCGCGGAGGAAGGCTACTACCTGACCGGTGATGCCGGCTATATTGACGAAGACGGTTATGTCTTCGTGATGAGCCGCATCGACGACATCATCAATGTCGCCGGTCACCGCCTGTCGACCGGGGGTATGGAGGCCGTGTTGGCCTCTCACCCGGATGTGGCCGAGTGTGCGGTGCTGGGTGTGGATGACGATCTCAAGGGCCAGGTGCCGGTGGGTTTCGTGGTGCTTAAGGCCGGGGTGACCAAGGCCGATGATGAAATAATCAAGGAAACGATCCAGATGGTGCGCGACCGCATCGGCCCGGTGGCGGCGTTCAAGACGGCCACGGTGGTCAAACGGCTGCCCAAGACGCGTTCGGGCAAGATCCTGCGCGGCACGATCCAAAAGATTGCCGACAACAAGGAATACAATGTGCCGGCCACCATCGACGACCCGACCATCCTGGGTGAAATGGAAGATGCCCTGAAAGGCCTCGGCTATGCCGGCGCCAGGAAATCCTGATGATTCATCGGTCCTGAGCGAGTGATAAGTATGTTAACAAAAAACGCCGGGTGCATCTGTCAAAGAAGTCCCGGCGTTTTCTTTTGTTTCATGGGTGTTGCCAGATGTGATGGACTCCGATGGTTAGCCTTCGCCCTCGTTTTCAACCTGATGGCTAAATGGTTACGACCAGATTCCTCCCCTGGCTTTTGGCCTGATACAAGGCTTTGTCAGCCAGGTCCACCAGCTGCCTGCCGGTGATTATACCTCCAGTTGGCCGGGCAGCGACTCCGACGCTGGCGGTGATGTGAAGGGTCAGCTCCTCGTAGGTGAATTCGTGCTCCTTCACCCGCTCCCGAAAACGCTCGCACAGGGACAACGCTTTATCCAGCGACGTGTCGGGGAGAATCACGGCGAACTCCTCTCCGCCGTAACGACAGCCCACATCATATTTGCGGATGCTGTCATTCAGCAGCCGCCCGAACTCGTGAAGGACCCGGTCCCCGCACAGATGACCGTGGGAATCATTGACCCGCTTGAAATGGTCCAGATCGATCATGCACAGAGCCAGCCCGTGACCATAGCGCTGCGCACCGGAGACCTCCCGTTCCAGCGCTTCCCGAAAATAGCGCTGGTTGAACATGCCGGTCAGTTCATCGCGCACGGACATCTCTGCCAGCTTTTCCTGAGCCATGCGCATCTCCCGCTTCAAACCAGCCTTTTCCAGGGCATTGGAGATGATACGCAGCAGGGCCTTGCCGCTCACCTTGGCCTTGGGGAGATAGTCATAGGCACCGGCCTGGATGATCCGGGAGGCGATCAGCTCGTCTCCCTGGCCGGTAATAACCACCACCGGTGTCTCGATCCCTTTGCTGTTTACGGCTTCAAGAAATTCCAGGCCGGTGCCGTCGGGTAGCAAGTAATCCAGAAAAATGAGATCAAAGCTATCCTTGTCTATACGGTCGAAGGCTTCTCGGATCGATTTTACCCGGGTCAGCGCAAGCTGATGGTGGTCCCGCAGAATCTGTCTGACTTTGCTGAAATCATTATCCTTGTCCTCAATGGCCAGGATAGAGACATGCTGGTCCAGGTTGAGGATGGTTTTCCCGCCGGCGTAGGTTTTGGGTTGGTCGTGGCGGAGGGTCTGGATCTTCTTGACCGTGTCGGAAATCCGGCTGGCAGCTTCGGTGATTTTACTCACCCGGCCGGCCAAGTGTGCCGGGACGTTCCCGTCCATTTCCATCAGTTGAACATTTCCCATCAGAATCATCAACGGCTGGTTCAGTTCGTGGGCCGTGGCACCGGCCATTTGAAGCAGAACTTTCAGGCGCTCCTCCTCGATCACCGATTTCTGCTGTTCACGGATCTGGCGGTTGACGACTTCCAACTCTGCCACCGCACAGCTCAAATCCAAATTGCTCTGCTGTAGTTTTTTACGCTGCTGAAACAACTCGACAAAGACATTGGCCTTGCTTCTCA
The DNA here is from genome assembly GCF_033791525.1 of Desulfosarcina sp. Taxonomy (GTDB): domain Bacteria; phylum Desulfobacterota; class Desulfobacteria; order Desulfobacterales; family Desulfosarcinaceae; genus Desulfosarcina. The sequence continues at coordinate 35,637 of NZ_JASJGN010000017.1, read as the reverse complement.
GGATGAGCGGGTCCAGCGGTTTGAACAGGTAGTCCACCGCACCTTTCTCATAGCCGGTAAAGACGTGGGTGTCGTCTTTGCTTATGGCGGTGAGGAAAATGATAGGGATATGGCGACTTTTTTCACTGCCCCGCATCAGTTCAGCCACCTCAAAGCCGTCCATTCCCGGCATCTGAACATCCAGGAGTATCAGTGCGAAGGTGTGCTCCAAAACCAGCCCGAGCGCTTCGTTGCCGGACGTGGCGGTAATGATGGACAGGTCCGGTCGCTCGAGGACGCCTTCGATGGCCATGAGATTCTCGGGCCTGTCGTCCACAACCAGGATTTTTATCTTTTCATCTGATGACATGGTTGCGCCCTGTGGGTTCGTTGAATGGGAGACTATGCGCCGACACCCGCCGGATCGGACGCTTGCGAACCTATCCAGATTCGAAGCATGGACGTCAATTTATCCAGGTTCACCGGTTTGGCCAGGTAATCGTCGGCGCCGGCTTCGATGCACTTGGCACGGTCTCCTTGCATGGCTTTGGCCGTCAGGGCGATAATGGGAAGGGTTTGGTAGCGGTCCCGGTTTCGAATCTCCCGAATGGCCTGGTAGCCGTCCACTTCGGATATCATGACATCCATAAGAACGAGATCAATGTCCGGAAACCCATCCAGTTTGTCAAGACTTTCCTTGCCGGATTTCCCGGTGAGCACTTCCGCCCCCTGGTCCTCCAGAACATTGGATACGGCAAATACCGTTCGCATGTCATCATCTACCAGGAGTACTTTGCAACCATTTAACCCGGATCGGCGGTTGTCCACGGCCAATAACCGATGGCGATGGGGGTTGTCCAGTGCGTCGGGCAACAGGTGAAGACTCAAAACAAGCGCCAGCAGCAGTTGCTCCGGTGCGTCAATCACCTTGAGATTCACGACCGTTGCATATGGGTAGACACCGGTTTCAGGCTGGATGTTCAGGGACGTCCCTGGGTACAGGAAAACCGGCACTGGATCCTGTTGCAGGCCGGTTAGAAAACTGCGCTGTTCGGCGGCATGTATGGATGGATGTACGACCACGGCATGTACGACTCTCGTTTTCAGTACCGTTGTTGCCTCGGCAGCAGTTGCCGCCGCCATGATGCGGATTGTTTTGCCGCCGACAGCGTCGGTGATCTGGGCAATGGCGTCCGAATCCGGGGCGACTACGAGGATCGTTCGATCCTCGGTCGATTGCAGATGGTCGATCTGGTCAAACGCCGCTTCCAGGTGACGGGCGGTGATCGGTTCGATCACATGGCCTGCTGCCCCGTGAACCGCCGCTGCGAAGTCATCTGCCTGGGAAGAGAAAGTGAAAACGGGAATGTGGCGGCTCCTGGGATTGGCTTTAATCCGGTGAATCATCGTCCAGTCATTCGCATCGTCCAGTCCCAGGTTTACGAAAATGGCAGCGGGAAGATGGTAATCGGCGAAATGAAGGCCGGTGTGGAATTGCTCGGCCACCAGCACCTTGTACCCATTCTGGTAAGCATATTCTTTGATTGGCTCGGTCGTAACTGGATCCGCGTCGATGATGAGAATACATCTGTCCCCGGCTGCCAGCCGATGGCGATCATCCGGAACCGGATCCACTCCCGGGGTCGCTTCGGTCTCCTGCGCCGAGGACGTCGACGCAGCCGCCCGGGTGGTGGTGCGTTCGCGCGTATCGCTGCGGATTACCGCCGGTTCATTCTCTGGCGGGAGGATAATGGGCAGGTGAAGCGTAAACCGGCTGCCCTGTTCATCTTCGCTCTCGAGCGTGATTATACCGCCCAGCATTCGAGCCAGCTCCCGTGAGATGGAAAGGCCTAATCCTGTGCCGCCATACTTGCGCCGGGTGGAGCCGTCTACCTGCTGGAAAGCCTCAAACACCATCTGGTGCTTGGCCACAGGAATGCCGATTCCCGTATCCACAACACTGATGGCCAGACAGCCATGGTCCCCGGTGTCGTCGGCATCCCGACAGATGACCAGCTCCCGGGAAACAGTGAATTCCAGGCGGATGGTTCCCCTGACGGTAAACTTGAAGGCATTGGAGAGAAAATTCTTGACGATCTGTTCGATGCGCTTGCGGTCGGTGATCAGTCGTTCCGGTACGTCCGGTGCCACATGGATGATAAACAGGATACCGCGCTGCTCGGCCAGGGGTGTGAAGCTTACCTGAAGGGTGTCGGCAATGGATTGGACCCGGACTGCTTGAAGCTCCACCTCCATTTTCCCTGATTCTACCTTGGCAAGATCCAGAATTTCATTGATCAGGTTCAGCAGGTCTTCTCCCGCCGAATGGACGGTTTGGGCGAACTCGGATTGCCTGGTGGTCAGGTTTTTTTCCTTGTTTTCCAGAAGCAGCCGGGAAAGCAGCAGGATGCTGTTCAGCGGCGTTCTGAGCTCATGGGACATGTTGGCCATGAACTCCGTTTTGTAGCGGCTTGAAATCTCAAGCTGCCGGGCTTTTTCTGCCAGCTCCCGGTGGGTTTTTTCCAACTCGGTGTTTTGTTTTTCCATGTCCAATTTCTGTGTTTCCAAAATGGCCATGTGAGCTTCAAGATCGGTAGCGTTTTTCACCATCTGTGCGTTGGCGGCCTCCAACTCCATCTGTTTGAATTGAAGCTTCTCCTCGGACGCCTGAAAAGCCCGGCTCTGCGCCTGTAGTTCGCGGGTGCTTTCTTCCAGCGACGCTTCACGAGCCTTCAATCGCTGAGCCTGCTTCCGGGTCTGTTCCAGCAGCGCCTCCTCCTGCTGCCGGGTTGATGCAGAGTTGACGGCCACGGCAATGACTGCCGCTGCTGCTTCTATGAAATGATAGTCAAATCGGCTGAATACGCCCGTTTTCTGAAGCTCCAGGACTCCTTTGACAGTTTGGTGCAACATCAGCGGCGCAGCGATCAGATTCGCCAGGTCAGGCGCGGTAACGGGCTTTATCAAGCCGCTGACCGCCTCCTGGTGAAAAATAGAGATGGTTTTCACCTGGACCTTCTGATCCATCCGCCCGTCTCCCGTGAAAAAGACCGGTTGACGCTCACCATTGGGATGGCCCGGGAACCGGCCGACGCATTTCAACTCGCCGCCGTCATCCACTATGAAAAAGTCCGCCTGACACAGACCGAGAAAGTCGGAGAGAAATTCGAGTGTATTCAGGGACAGCTCCCCCAGTTCCTGTCCACCGCCGATCAGCCGGTGCAGGCTGGCCAGACCGGATATGAACCGCGACCGGGTATTTTTTTGCGTTTTGAGATGATCCATCATGCTGTTAAAAGATGCTGCCAGTTCTCCGATCTCATTGGTGGCGGCCACATGCATGTCGTGGTCAAAACGACCCTCTGCAACCATCATTGTGTTTCGGGAAAGATCGCGAACCGGTTCAACGATCGTTCGCGCCAAGATCGCAGATGCCAGCAGTACCCCCACGCCCGTCAGGATTACGATGGTGACGATTATCGTCCGAAGCGGATGGATGGCACCGAACGCTGCCGCCGTTTCTATTTCCACAATCAAGGCATACGGGGCGTCGCCCAGAAGAATCTGTGCGTAGGTGCCCATCACCGGATTGCCACCGGGTCCTTCATAAGCAAAAGGCTCCGCCAGGGACGTCTGGGAGCCTTTACCGGTTAGGTTTTCCCGCCACAACCGTGTTTGCGCGGTGTCTACCGTGGCGCCGCTGTGAAGATGCGGCGACCCGGTTGTACCGGCCAGCAGTGTCAGATCGGAATCTACCAGATAAAGCTGCGAACCCGTCCCGATTTCCGCGGATGCCTCCAGCATCTGATGGATGGTGCCGAGCGGGATTTTAAAAGCGATAACCCCAGCGGGCTGGCTGTCTTCACCGCGAATGGGGGCGGTCACGAAGGCCGTTTCGGTTTCACCGGCCGGGGAATAGTGCTCAAAACCGGCAAATCCGGGATTCCCTGATTTAAGGGTTCTGCGAAAGGCCTCGGCAAAGCGGGTTTTGCCCAATCTACCTTGATACAGGTTTTCCGCCAGGTCGTTCTGCCTGGCGCTGGAGAACAGAATATTCCCGGCCATATCAATCATCAGGATATCACTGTAGCCGTGGAGGCTGGCATGCAGTTCCATGTCGGATCCGTAGGCGGATGCGGCCATGGCCCAGAGTACGCTGCGAACAAATTCGGAAACCGTTCCCTCAGCCGCTGCATATTTTCTGACCAGGGTGTTGAAAAAAGACACCGTGGTGCCTTCACGACCCTGCTTGTCGGCGTCGGCCAAGCGGTCATTGAAAAACAGTTGAAGCTGGTGGCTTTTCAATTCGGCGGTGATGCGGATGTTTTGGCGGACTTCCTGCTCCAGGCGCTGGTGGGCTGTTTGGTAGCTGATCCATCCAACCAGGGCCATGGGTACCATGGCAAGGCCGAAACAAAATAACAGCAGCTGCCGACCCAAGCCCCGGCGAAACACCAGACTCAGGTTGAAGGGCAACAACTGTTCACGGGACTTGTCTTCCATTGCAACGGCCTTTCTGCAAGCCATTTAATCGTGCGGTCACGCTGCCGCCGGCGGACATCCATTGCACTGCATCAACGGTTGGGTGGAATGGGTACGCATGATGGTCGCGGCGGTCGAAGGGATCGCCCTGCCTGGTATTATCGACCGGTTATCAGTTGAGTTGAGTGGATTTGTTATCGGCCATCAGGCATCGTCAACGCCCCTTTGTTCAGCTCAACGTCTGCTGCCAGAAGCGCCGAACCAGATCCCTCAGGTGTTCGAAACGATGGCAATCGACCAGGGGGGAGCGCTCCTGCAGATTGAGCCGGTGTACCACAGCCCTGAAAATCAGGTAGGCCTGCCGGAGCCGGTAGGCAGTTACCCCGTCAACGATACCGGTTTCGGCCAGTGCCTGCAGCAGGCGAACATTGTCTGTCCAGCGGCAGATTTCCGGATGGTTGGCTGCGTGCTGCAACACCAGGTGTTGGACCAAAAATTCAATATCCACCATCGCACCGATGTCCTCTTTGATATCGAACTGGTCCGGTCCGGCCGACAGGCGACTTTCGCGCATGCGTTCCCGCATTTCCCGCACGGATGCCTTCAGTGTTTCCGGTTCCCGGGGCAGGCAGAGCACCTGGCGCCGAATGGTGGAAAAAGCATCTTTGAGCACGGTATCTCCGGTGATGGGACGGGCCCGGATCAGGGCCTGGTGCTCCCAGGTCCAGGCCTCGTGCATCTGGTAGGTTTTGAATCCGTTTACATGGCTGACCAACAGCCCCGAAGCGCCGTTGGGCCGCAGTCGCATATCGGTCTCGTAAAGGGCGCCGGCGGCCGTGTGGGTTGAAAGCATATGAACCACCCGTTGACCCAGCCGGGAAAAAAAATGGGCGTTGTCGATGGGACGCTTGCCGCCGACGGTTTCACCGGGGTCGGCCGCATGGAGAAAGACGAGATCAAGGTCCGATCCGTATCCCAGCTCGATCCCCCCCAGTTTGCCGTAACCGATGACGGCAAATCCCCGATCGCAGGTCTGGCCCCTCAGGGTGCACGACGGGCGGCCATGTTTGTCCACCAGATGGTTCCAGGAGATCTCCACCACCTTGTCAAGGATCGTTTCGGCAATCCAGGATAGATGATCGCTGACCTTCATCAATGGCAGCACATTGGTGATGTCCGACGCCGCCACTCTCAGGGTGTTGATCTGGCGGAAGATGCACAAGGTCTCTATCTGGTACTCCGGATCGTCACCCGGCACGGTGGCCAGCTGACGTGCAAGGTTGTTGCGCAGGGCATCAAGGCCGGGGGGGGCGTACAGGGTGCGTGAATCCAACAGTTCATCCAGCACCACCGGGTGGCGGCTCAAGAAGGCGGCGATCCAGGGGCTGGCGCTGACCAATCGAATCAGATGGGTCAGCGCATTGGGGTATTCGAGGAGCAGGGAAAGATAGCTGATCCGTTGTTGAATGCTCTTGAGCAGCTGCAGAACGCGATCCAACACGGTCTCGGGGTCGTCACAGCCACCGGCCGCCTTCAATACCCGCGGGATCAAACGGTCCAGGCGGCGCTTTCCCGAGCTGCTCAGGGATCGGGTGGCCGGTTCGGATTTAAAGGTTTCCAGAAGGGTGGCGGCGGCATCACTGTCCTTAAAGCCTGCTGTTTCAAGGAGCCGCCGGCGCTCACCGGGTGTCATGGAAAAGGACCATGCATCGGCCATATCCGTTGCCGCCTGGCTGGTACCCCCGTCGGGGGTCGCTTTGACCTCGGTTTCCAGCAGGCCGTCGAAATGTGAGCGAACCCGCTCGCGATGGCCATCGAGGATCCGCAAGTAGCTATCCCACGTATCGAATCCCATGGATCGGGCCAGCCGCAAACGGGCGAGCGGGTCCGGCGGCAGCGCATGGGTTTGCTGGTCGAGGGTCTCCTGGAGGCGGTGTTCGGTTTTTCTGAAAAAGCGATACGCGTGGGTGAGTTCCCGACAAACCGGCAGGGGCACAAACCCCTCTTTGCCCAGCGTGTCCAGCACGGTCTGGATTGCCGGTTGCTGTAGCGCCGGCAGAACACCGCCCCGGATCAACTGGAACATCTGTCCAAAAAACTCGATTTCCCGAATGCCGCCACTGCCCAGCTTGATGTTGTCGTGCAGTTTCTTTCTGCGGACCTCGGCGTTGATCTTTTGCTTCATCTCCCTCAACGACTCAAACACGCCGAAATCGAGGTACCGCCGATAGACGAAGGGCCGCAGGCGTCGGAGCAGTTTTTGGCCGGCATCCCGGTCTCCGGCCACCACATCGGCCTTGATCAGGGCGTAGCGCTCCCACTCACGGCCCTGGAACTGGTAATAGTCTTCCATATGGTCGAAATTCATGACCAGCGGGCCGCCGTCGCCGTAGGGCCGCAGCCGGGTATCCACCCTGAAGACAAAACCGTCGGCGGTGTTTTCACCGATGGCCTGGATCAGGTATCGGCACAGCCGGGTAAAAAAGGCCTCGTTGGACAATGGACGTTGGCCGCCCCGGATTTCACCACTGGCCGGGAAGGTGAAAATCAAATCCACATCGGAGGAGAAATTGAGTTCACCGGCACCCAGCTTTCCCATGCCGATGACTACCAGGCGCTGGCAGTTGCCGGCGTCGTCCTCGGGAATACCGTCGGTTGCACACATGCGGTCAAACAGCAAACCCAATGCCCCATCAATCGCCGCCGCGGCCAGGGCGGAAAGATCGGTCATGGTGTCGTCCAGATCGCAGATGCCGGCCAGGTCCCGAACGGCAATGCGCACCATCTCCTGCCGCCGGAATCTGCGCAGGGCGGTTTTCAGCAGTGACAGCAGGCCGTCCATTGGGGTGTCCGGACCGGCCTTTGCCACCGGCAGGAGCAGCGGCGCCAGGCGGCGGGCCATGTGGCCGTCATCGTAAGGTTTGAACAGATTGTTGCTGTCGATCAGGTCCAGGGCCATGTGCGGGTGACGAATGCAGTTGGCGGAAACGAATTCACTGAAGGCAAAGGCTGTTTCCAGTGCCTTTGCGCCGGCTGAGGTGGGGGAAAAGGTCATGCCGGTGGCCCGGGCTTCTTGACAGAAAGTGAGCCATTGTTCCTGATGATGTCCGTCCAGGAATTCGGTGGGGGGGACTTTCATGGTATGGGAGATATCCTGTATTGGGTCGCGGCAACTATGGCCTAACGGCTGCAACTTTCCCAGCCGTTCAAAGGTTCAGGGTTCAGAGGTTGAGGGCTTCATCGAAATCCTCAGCTAAAGTGACCTTCAACAATAGACGCTGATCCAGTCAACGGTTACATGCCGGATTTACTCGCTCTGCGGTTTGCCGTTTTATCAGGAACTTGGTAGCTTGCGAACAAGGTCAATGAATGATAGCGAACCCGGAACGATGAACCTATGAACGCTTACCAGATTTCCCTAAATTTGCCAAGATCAGCATTTTTTCGATAGGTTACGATTGCCTCTGGACGATAACCTCGGATTTTACAATATTGTTATTTGAGTCACAATTAAATTGCAGTAATGTAAAAAACTTGGCTGATGAACATAGATGTGGCCAACCCGTCAGGTTAATATGCAATTGGATTTCAGTGAGTTCTATATTATGGTATACAACTTGCTTTTTTGTTCCCTTCCGGTCCGTCATTGACAGGTCAATGGCGGCCTTTTTACCACGGCAGCCAAAGGAGTGTAACCACCATGTGCCGACTGTTTGCCATGACCAGTGAGACCCCCGTCTCTCCCATGATCGCCCTGGAAGCCATGGACGTCATGCGGGAAGGCCACGATGGATCCGGTGTCGGTCTGTTTCTGCGTGACCTCGGAGGACCCTTCGAGGAGATCAAGAACGCACCCATCCTGTCCGGAATCTTCAGCGATACGGGACTGCGACGTCTGGATACCTTCATGATGGACATCGGGTTCATGACCAAATACAAGATCACCATCAAGGTCCCCAAAAACCCGCCCCCCGGTGTTCCCAAGCGCGACATCTATCTGATCCGCGCCTATGAATACCCCGAGGAGTGGGATGACTATTCCACAGAAGCGCGCTATGAAAAGCTGCTGGAGATTCGCCTCCAACTGCGGGCCATGGGTGAGGAGAAGCACGACATGATTGTTTTCTCCTTCTGGCCGGACGTGATCATGCTCAAGGAGATCGGCGACCCCCTGCAGGTGGCCCACTACCTGAAGCTGGACCGCAAGGAACTGCACGCCCGGGTCATCATGGCCCAGGGCCGGCAGAACACCAACTATGCCATCGACCTGTATGCCTGCCACCCGTTTTTCATTCAGGGCTATGCCTCAATGACCAATGGGGAGTGTACGGCGTTCACCCCCATCCGGGAGTTTCTGCTTTCGCGTAACTTTCCCGGGTACTCGGGCTACCAGAGCGATTCGGAGGTTTTCACCCACATCCTGCACTACACCCAGACGCGGCTGGGACTGGATATTTCGGCATACAAACACGTGATTACGCCGCTGCAGGATGAAGATATCGCGAACCACCCCAATGCCGACCTGCTGACCCAGCTCAAGCAGTCGTGCCGCCGTTTGATCATCGACGGGCCCAACTGTGTGATCGGATGCCTGCCGGACCACAGTCTGTTTATGGTCCAGGACCGCAAGAAACTGCGTCCCGGCGTGGTGGGCGGCCGGCCCGGACGATATGCCTTCTCCTCTGAAATCTGCGGCCTGGACTTCGCGGTTCCCGATCGAGACAAGAGCAAAGACTTTCAACCCATGCATCTGGACACGGTCATTGTCGGACCGGAGCGCCAGGAGGTTTCAATATGCAGCCAAACGCAACCATTAGCCCTTCTACACTAGGCGTAAAAGATCTGCCCTGGCAGATCCTCTGGCACAAAGACAAGTGCACCCTGTGCGGCCGTTGCACGGCCGTATGCCCGGTGAATGCCATTGAGCTGGGCGTGTTCCGCAAGCGGCGCGTCAAGGTCTCCTTGGAGCCCCAGGGCAGTCCGGCCAGCAGTTTCGACGTTTACCACGGCATCCGACAGAAAACTGACCCGGCTTATGCCTGTGTGGGTTGCGCCACCTGCAGTCTGGTGTGCCCCAACGACGCCATTTTCCCCATGCGGTCCGACGAAGCGGACAAGCTGCGGTACCATATCAACCGCGGCGGCCAGCCCCGCAGTCGCGGTGGCCGGCGCAACACACCCGGTGGTCTCCTGGACCAGATCAAGTTCATCCGCATCTCCATGCTCACGGACCCGGCCCTGGATGCCGGCCGTCACGAATTTGAAATGCGGACCCTGTTGGGCAGGATCCTGCCACCTGAGCAGAACCTGAAATTCGTGAATGAAAATGGATGGATCCCACCGGTTCGGGAGATCTACCCCCTGATCATCGGCGGCATGAGCTTCGGCGCGCTTTCCCCCAATATGTGGGAGGGACTGCAGATGGGGGTGGCTTACCTCAATGAGGAAATGGGCATGCCGGTACGCATGTGCACCGGTGAAGGCGGCTGTCCGCCGCGCCTCCTCAGAAGCCCCTTTCTGAAATACGTGATCCTGCAGATCGCCAGCGGTTATTTCGGCTGGGACGAGATCATCCACGCCATACCCGAGATGGTTGAAGATCCCTGCGCCATCGAGATCAAGTACGGTCAGGGCGCCAAGCCCGGTGACGGCGGCTTGCTCATGTGGCATAAAGTCAATAAATTAATTGCCGCCATCCGCGGCGTGCCGGCAGGGGTCAGCCTGCCCAGCCCGCCCACCCACCAGACCCAGTACTCCATTGAAGAGTCGGTGGCCAAAATGATTCAATCCATGTGTATGGCCTGGGACTTCAGGGTCCCGGTCTATCCGAAAATTTCGGCCACATCCACGGCCATGGCGGTACTCAACAACCTGACCCGGAATCCCTATGCCGCCGGTCTGGCCATCGATGGTGAGGACGGAGGCACCGGAGCCGCCTACAACGTCTCCATGGACCACATGGGCCACCCCATCGCCACCAACGTGCGCGACGGATACCTGAACCTGGTCAAAGTGGGCATGCAGAACGAGATCCCCATCTTTGCCGGGGGTGGCGTTGGAAAAAGCGGAAATTTGGCTGCCAATGCCGCCGCCCTGATCATGCTGGGAGCCAGCGGCGTCCAGACCGGGAAATACATCATGCAGGCCGCCGCCGGCTGCCTGGGATCGGAGACGGATCGCTGCAACATCTGCAACATCGGCCGCTGTCCCCGGGGCATCACCTCCCAGGATCCGCGCCTCTACCGGCGCCTCGATGTGGAACAGGTGGCCGAACGGGTGGTGGATCTTTTTCTGGCCTTTGACACGGAACTGAAAAAAATAATGGCTCCGCTGGGCCGGTCCACCACGCTGCCCATCGGCATGTCAGACGCCTTGGGTATCAGCGATTATCACGCCGCCCAGCGGCTTGATATCAAGTATGTGGTTTGATTTTTTTGCCGGAGTAGACGCGATGACGGAAAACAGACAGCCTTTCAATATATTGGGAAAGTGTGACGGGGAACGCCTGGCCTCACGGGTCCTCGAAGAACGGATTCAACAGGCCGTTCTATCGGGCCAACGTCGGCTGGTCGTTCATGCCTTTGGCCAGCACGGCATCGGTGGCCGTCTCTGGCGGTCCGATGGCGAGTCCGTGCACGTCAAAATCGACGGCTATGCCGGCCAGCGATTGGGATCCATGGGATATCCGGGTACGTTTATCGATGTGCTGGGTCCGGCCTCTGACGACGTGGGCTGGCTCAACGCCGGTGCCACGATCACCGTTCACGGTCACGCTTCCAACGGCGTGGCCAATGGCATGGCCCAGGGACATGTATACATTGCCGGCAATATCGGTGCCCGGGGCATGACCATGACCAAGTTCAACCCCCGCTTTGAGCCGCCCCAGCTTTGGGTGCTGGGGTCTGCGGGGGACTATTTCGCCGAGTTCATGGCCGGTGGTGTGGCTGTGATCTGCGGCCATGAACCCCAGAATCCTGAAAATGTATTGGGACACCGCCCCATGGTGGGCATGGTGGGCGGTCGCGTGCTGTTTCGCGGCCCGCATCAGGGCTTCAGTCATGCCGATGCCAAGATGATGCCCATCGATGACGACACCTGGAAATGGCTGACCGACGGGCTTGAACGGTTTCTGGCGGCCATCGACCGGTTGGAACTGCTCGAGCGCCTGACGGTCCGTGAAGCGTGGCAGTTGATCGCCGCCCGATCGCCCCAGGACAAAAATGGTGTCGAACGGCGTTCCATGGCCGATTTCAGGAAAAACGTCTGGGATGTCAAGCTGGGCAAAGGCGGCATCGTCGGTGACCTCACCGACCTTGACCGCAGCGCCATTCCGCTGATCACCCACGCTGACCTGCGGCGCTTCGTTCCCGTGTGGGAAAACCGCAAATTCAAGGCCCCTTGTGAATCCACCTGCCCGTCAGGGATTCCGGTGCAGGAGCGCTGGCGGCTGGTGCGTGAGGGACGGGTGGATGAGGCGGTGGACCTGGCCCTGGCCTTCACCCCTTTCCCGGCCTCCGTCTGCGGTTACCTGTGTCCCCACCCCTGCATGACCGCCTGTACCAAAGGGTCCGCTTTTATGACGCCGGTGGACGTGTCTCAACTGGGCCGGGCCAGCATCAATGCCAGCATGCCGGAGCTGCCGCCCCTTTCCGGTAAACGCATCGCCGTGGTCGGCGGCGGGCCTGCCGGCATTTCTACGGCCTGGCAGATGCGGCGGTTGGGCCATGAGGCGGTCGTGTTCGACAACGCCCCCACGCTGGGCGGCAAGATCGCGTCGGTGATCCCCAATAGCCGAATCCCTGCCGACGTGGTGGGGAACGAACTGGCACGGGCGGCTGAGGTGATTCCCCATGTTCACCTCCATCAGCAGCTGAACCAGTCCGATATGGCCCAACTGATTGCCGATTACGATTTTGTGATCGTGGCCACCGGTGCACAAAAGCCGAGGACCCTGCCTGTTCCGGGCAAGGAACGGTTAATCACGGCCATGGATTTTTTATCCGATGCCAAGCAAAACCGGGTCAAACCGGGCGACCGGGTGGTGATCATCGGTGCGGGCAACGTGGGTTGCGACGTGGCCACCGAGGCGGCCCGCCTGGGCGCCAGGCAGATTACCCTGCTGGACGTCCAGGAGCCGGCCAGCTTCGGCAAGGAGCGTGAAGACGCCGAGGCGGCGGGTGCCATATTCCGTTGGCCGGTGTTTACCCGCCAAATCACCGACCAGGGCGTGGAGCTGGAAACCGGGGAGTTGATCCCCGCCGACACGGTGGTCGTCTCCATCGGCGATGCGCCGGATCTGGAATTCCTTCCGGGCGACGTGGCTACGGAGCGTGGCTTCGTGGCAGTCAACGAGGATTACCAGACATCCAACCCCAAAGTATATGCCATCGGTGACGCGGTGCGGCCCGGACTGCTCACCGACGCCATTGGTGCCGGGCGGCGGGCAGCCGAAACCATCTCGGAAATTCTGGCCGGCAAGCGGCCCGGTGCGGACCGGAAGATGGTTATCGACATCAACCGCATTTCCCTGGAATACCTGGACCCCCGGATTATTCAGTATGAAGATATGGACCAGTGCGGTTCCCAGTGCTCCTCCTGCGGCACCTGCCGGGACTGCGGTATCTGCGTGGCCATGTGTCCGGAGGCGGCCATCAGCCGCGAGGCCCTGGGGGATGTCTCCTTCGAATATGTGGTGGACCCGGACCGATGCATCGGCTGCGGATTCTGTGCCGGTGCATGCCCCTGCGGGATCTGGGATCTGGTGGAGAATAGTCCCATGGGTTAGGGGCCGCAGCTAAAAAAATGTCCCCCATCAGATGAAAGTTAGGGCAGGCCCGCGTGCCTGCCCTTTTTCATGATAAAATGGATTTGTCGCTGCACCCGGTCATTCGGCCTTTGACTGTTGACCGTGATCGGCTGTCTCTCCACCGCCTGAACGACACTGGACCATGCATAAACGGTAGTTGCCCAGCGTCTCACGTTAAAGGGGGTTGATTTGCCGGGCAGATGTGGTAATTGACCACAGGACTTTTTAGGCTCGCGGCGATCCAGATCCGCGCAACAAGACGGTTATCAATGGAAGCACGATTAACACTCGAGGACGGCCGCACCTTTGCCTGCCGATCCTTTACCGGCCCAGGGGAAGCCAGTGGTGAGGTGGTGTTCAACACCAGCATGACTGGTTATCAGGAGGTGCTCACCGACCCGTCCTACAGCGGCCAGATGGTCACCATGACCTATCCGCTGATCGGCAACTACGGTGTCAACGATGAAGATGTGGAGTCCGCACGGATTCAGGTGGCCGCTTTTCTGGTCAGGGAATACCAGCCGTTTCCCAGCAACTTCAGATCCACGCAATCCCTTGCCGACTACCTTGCCGGTCAGGGTGTGCTGGGTGTCGAGGGACTGGATACCCGTGCCCTGACCCGCCATATCCGCAATGGCGGCGCCATGCGCGCCATTATTTCCACTTCTGATCTGGATTCCGGATCCCTGACACGGCGTGCCAATGCCATTCCCAGCATGGTGGGTATGGACCTGGTCCGGGAAGTCACGACCACTCGGGCTTACCGCTGGAACGGCGGCAAGCCCGAAATGCTGGCCGACGACTTGAAATTGAATGCCGGCATCTGGCAGCACCGGGGGGCGCGCCCATTGGTGGTGGCCATTGATTTCGGACTCAAGTACAATATTGCCCGATGCCTGGAACGGGTGGGATTCGAGGTGGTGGTCGTCCCGGCCGCAACCGATGCATCGGCCATTATGGCCATGGCGCCGGACGGCCTCTTTCTCTCCAATGGTCCCGGCGACCCGGAACCGGTCGTCTACGGCGTCCAGACGGTCAAGGAACTGCTGGGACGGTTGCCCATCTTCGGCATCTGTCTGGGCAACCAGATTCTGGGCCTGGCTTTGGGTGGGCGTACCTACAAATTGAAATTCGGTCACCGCGGCATCAATCAGCCGGTCAAGAATCTGGTTACCGGTAAGGTGGAGATCACCTCCCAGAATCATGGATTCGCCGTGGATATGGATAGCCTGGGTGCCGATGCCGTCGATGTCACCCACATCAACCTGAACGACAACACTGTGGAAGGCATCCGACATCGCCGGCTGCCGGCCTTTTCAGTCCAGTACCACCCGGAGGCATCGCCGGGGCCGCACGACGCGGCTTACCTGTTCGACCAGTTCAAAGACATGATGAGAACCGCTTAATCAAATGCCCAAACGCACGGACATCCATAAAATCCTGATCATCGGTGCCGGCCCAATCATCATTGGCCAGGCCTGTGAGTTCGACTATTCGGGCACCCAGGCCTGCAAGGCCTTAAAAGAAGAGGGCTACGAGGTGGTGCTGGTGAATTCCAACCCTGCCACCATCATGACCGACCCGGAAACGGCCGATCGCACCTACATCGAACCGGTCACCCCGGAGGTCGTGGCCAAGATCATCGAAAAGGAGCGTCCCGACGCACTGCTGCCGACCCTGGGCGGGCAGACCGGGTTGAACACCGCCGTGGAAGTGGCCCGGCAGGGAGTACTGGAACAGTTCGGCGTGGAACTCATCGGTGCCTGCCTGGACGCCATTGAAAAGGCCGAATCCCGGGATTGTTTCCGTGAGGCCATGAACCGCATCGGCCTGCGCATTCCCCACAGCGGCATCGCCAACACCATGGAAGAGGCCCGCGTGATTGCCGACGACATCGGCTTTCCGCTGATCATCCGGCCCAGTTATACCCTGGGCGGCACCGGCGGGGGCGTGGTCTACAATCCCGAGGATCTGGAAAATATTGCCAAATCGGGGATGGACGCCAGTCTTACCCATCAGGTCATGCTGGAAGAGTCGGTGCTGGGGTGGAAGGAGTACGAGCTGGAGGTGATGCGGGACCACGCTGACAATGTGGTGATCATCTGCTCCATCGAGAATTTTGACCCCATGGGCGTGCACACCGGAGACTCCATCACTGTGGCCCCGGTCCAGACCCTCACGGACCGGGAGTACCAGGCCATGCGGGATGCCTCCCTGGCCATCATGCGCGAGATCGGGGTGGATACCGGCGGCTCCAATGTCCAGTTTGCCGTCAATCCGCAAAACGGGGATATGATCGTCGTGGAGATGAATCCGCGGGTGTCGCGGAGCAGCGCCCTGGCCTCCAAGGCCACTGGCTTCCCCATTGCCAAAATTGCCGCCAAACTGGCCGTGGGATACACCCTGGACGAAATCCCCAATGACATCACCGGCGAGACACTGGCTTCCTTCGAGCCTACCCTGGACTATTGCGTGGTTAAAATTCCCCGCTGGACGTTCGAAAAATTTCCGGAAACCCAGGATCTGCTGACCACCGCCATGAAGTCGGTGGGTGAAACCATGGCCATCGGCCGGACCTTCAAAGAGGCCTTTCAAAAGGGCCTGCGCTCACTGGAAATCGGCCGCTTCGGTTTCGGTGCCGACGGCAAGGACCGACCTGAGGCGGATGGCGCGTTACCCTCCCTGGACGAGATCGAACAGAAGCTGGTCATCCCCAACTCCCAGCGGCTGTTCTACCTGCACCTAGCCCTTCAGGCGGGCATGTCCATTGAGACGATTTACCAGATGACCGCAATCGATCCCTGGTTTCTCTTCCAGCTGGAGCAGATTTTCCTTATGGAAAAGGACCTGATACAGGCCGCCGAGACGGCCGGCCGGTCCGGCACGCCGGCAGAGGACGGTTTATTCCCCCTCACCGCCGACATACTGGCCCGGGCCAAGGCCTTCGGCTTTTCCGACGTCCAGATCGCCCATCTTATCGGCAGTACGGAAAAAGTGGTCGAACAGACACGCAAAGCTTTAGGCATCCGGCCCGTGTATAAGCTGGTGGACACCTGCGCGGCGGAATTCCGGGCCGCCACGCCCTACTACTATTCCACCTACGAAACCGAATGCGAAGCCCGGGTCTCGGATCGTAAAAAAGTGATGATTCTGGGCGGCGGACCCAACCGCATCGGTCAGGGTATCGAGTTTGACTACTGCTGCGTGCACGCTTCCTTTGCCCTGCGGGAGATGGGCGTGGAGAGCATTATGGTCAACAGCAACCCGGAAACGGTAAGCACCGACTACGACACATCGGACAAACTCTACTTCGAACCGCTGACTCGAGAGGATGTGCTGCACATCGTGGAGAAGGAAAAGCCCGCCGGCGTCATCGTCCAGTTCGGCGGCCAGACTCCACTGAATCTCTCCACACCGCTGCACGCAGAGGGCGTTCCCATCCTGGGCACCCAGCCGGAAAGCATCGACCGGGCTGAAGACCGGGAGCTGTTCCAGGCTATGCTGAAAAAGCTGAGCCTCATGCAGCCGGCCAACGGCACAGCCCTTTCTATTGCAGAGGCCCTGACCATCGCCGATACCATCGGCTATCCGGTGATCGTTCGCCCTTCCTTCGTCCTGGGTGGGCGGGCCATGAAGATTGTTTACGATCCCAAGGATATGGAGACGTTTACCCGGCTGGCCATCCTGGCTTCCCCGGGTCACCCGGTGCTCATCGACAAGTTTTTGGAAGCGGCAATGGAAGTGGATGTGGACGCCATTTGTGACGGGTCCACCACCATTATCGGCGGCATCATGGAACACATCGAGGCGGCCGGGGTCCACAGCGGCGACTCCGCCTGCGTGTTGCCCCCCCACAGCATCGGCAGCGAGATGATCGCCCAGATCACCGTGGCCACCAAAGCCATGGCCGCCGAACTGAAGGTGGTGGGGCTGATGAACGTCCAGTACGCCATCAAAGACAACCAGCTCTATGTGATCGAGGTCAACCCCCGGGCTTCCCGGACCATTCCTTTCGTCAGCAAGGCCACCGGCATCCCTTTGGCCAAGCTGGCCACCAAGGTCATGCTGGGGAAAACCCTTGCCGAACTGGGACTCACCGAAGAGGTGGTCCCCCGGCACCAGTCGGTGAAGGAGGCGGTGCTTCCCTTTGATCGCTTCCCGGATGTGGATACCCTGCTGGGGCCGGAAATGAAGTCCACCGGGGAGGTGATGGGTATCGGGACCGATTTCGGCCTGGCCTATGCCAAGGCGCAGTTGGGGGCTGGTCAGCGCCTGCCCCTGTCTGGAACGGTCTTCATCAGTGTGGGCGACGAAGACAAGCCGGCCATTCTGGATGTGGCTATGCAATTTTCCGATATGCGGTTCGATATCCTGGCCACCGACGGCACATGGTCCCATCTCAGTGCCAACGGCATCCCAGCCGAACGAATCAACAAAGTGTCCCAGGGCCAACCCCATGCCGCCGATGCAATCAAGAACGGCCGGATACAGCTGATCATCAACACCGGCACTGGTAACGAACCGCGCCGGGACGGCTATACCATCCGCCGGGCGGCCCTCAAATTCAAGGTGCCATACGCCACCACCGCCGCCGGCGCGCTGGCGGTGTGCCGGGCGGTCAGCGCACTGAGAGAAAAACCCTTTGAAGTCAAGGCCATTCAAGATTACCATGGGTAGCGGACCATGCCGGTCTGCCATATAAAACCTCCAGCCCTGCAAGGCAAATGACCATGAAACCATCCCAGACCATGAGCCGGGCGTTCATTAGCGATGACAAACCCCGCGAAGCCTGCGGCCTTTTCGGGGCGTTCGACCACCCGGATGCGGCCAAAATGTGTTATTTCGGCCTTTACGCCCTCCAGCACCGTGGCCAGGAGAGTGCTGGCATCGCCGTTGCCGAGAATGGCGCCATTGATGAGTACAAGGGCATGGGGCTGGTTCCCGACGTTTTCGACATGGATATCCTGGAAGGCCTTAGCGGCCCCAGTGCCATCGGGCACGTGCGCTACTCCACCACCGGAAGCTCGGTGGTGGCCAACGCCCAACCCCTCGTGGTGCGACACCGCAAGCGGGCTTATGCCGTGGCCCACAACGGCAACCTGGTCAATGCTCACCATTTGAAAGCGGAACTTGAGGATGCCGGTTCCATCTTCCAGACCACCATGGACAGCGAGGTGTTTCTGCACCTTTTCGTGCGCAGCCTGAATCTGGGCTTCGAGGAGGCGCTCAAAGCCTCTGTGGCTCGGCTGAAAGGGGCTTTTTCCATGGTGGTGCTCACCAGCCGGGGAGAAATCATTGGCATCAAGGATCCCCACGGCTTCCGACCCCTGTGCCTGGGCAAACTCAATGGCTCGTGGGTGCTGGCATCTGAAACCTGCGCCCTGGATCTGGTGCAGGCGGAATTCGTCCGGGAACTGGAACCGGGTGAGATCGTCATCATCAACAGCGAGGGGGTCAAAAGCATCCACACCAAAACCCCCAAGCGCCGTTCATTCTGCATTTTCGAGTTCATCTACTTCGCCCGACCGGACAGCACCTTTTTCGGCCACAACGTCTACCTCACGAGAAAAGCCCACGGCCGACGGCTGGCCGAAGAGTCCCCGGTGGAGGCGGACCTGGTCATGCCCTTTCCAGATTCGGGCACCTATGCGGCCCTGGGTTATTCGGAGGCCTGCGGCATCCCTTTCGAGGCTGGCATGATCCGCAATCACTACGTGGGGCGAACCTTTATCCAACCCACACAGAGCATGCGGGATTTTGGGGTCCGGGTAAAACTCAATCCCATCAAGGAACTGCTCAAGGGCAAGGACATCATCATCATCGAAGATTCGATTATCCGGGGCACGACGGTCAAGACCCGGGTCAAGGCCCTGCGAGAGCTGGGCGTCAAGCGGATTCACCTGCGGGTGAGCGGGCCGCCCCATCGGTTTCCCTGCCATTACGGCATCGATTTTTCCACCAAGGGGGAACTGATTGCGGCCAGAATGAGTGTGGAGGAACTTCGCACGCATTTAGGGCTGGACACCTTGAACTACCTGAGTTTGGAGGGCTTGCTCTCATCCACCGGCATCCAAAACCCGGAGGACCATTTCTGCAAGGCCTGCTTCGACGGGTGTTACCCGGTTCAGTTCGATGAGAACCTGTCCAAGCACTGCATGGAGGTAAAATAAAGATCCGACATTTGCGCTCTGGGTTTTGACAGTAGGCTTGTGTTCCGTTAATGATGACTATGAAGCTTGCCTTTCTAGTACAGTCACATTAGAATACGTTGCATAGGACCATCAAAGAATCGTTATCGCCCCGGGGGGTTTCCATGATTGAGTCCAAATACCTTAAGGAAAATATTGAGAATATACAGCGCCTTATGTCTATATCGGCGCTGAAGCATTTCGAGACCCGCAATCTGGGCAAACTGCTTCGCCTCAGCAAAATCCGCCAGTACGAAGACGGTGAGACCATTATCCAGGAAGGTGACATGGATCCCTGGCTCTACTTTCTGCTGTCCGGTAAAATCCGGATCACCAAAGAAGGCGAGGAGATCAGCAGCATCAACAAAAAAGGTGAAATCTTCGGTGAAATGCGCATCATCGACGACCAGACGCGCAGCGCCACGGTGCTCTCCGATGGCAAGACTATCTGCCTGGCCGTGGACACCTCGGCCGGCAACCGGCTCGCCACTTCCGAGCAAAAGGACGAGCGACTGGATTTTTTGCTGCTGCTCTACCGGATTTTCGCCGAATACATGACCTACCGCCTGCGTCTCACCAACGAAGAGCTGATCCGGGCTAAAAAGGAGGTACGGCGCCTGGGTGGTGCAGCCAGTCCAAACACGGATACGGACGACGATGCCGACCTGGAAAATTTCATGAAATCGATGTAGGGGCGGGCCGCGGCAAGAATTAATTCCACATCTTGCTTGTATTCAGGCCTGTCCACGGCTGTTACCTCCGCCGGCATATATCCCGATATGTGCCGGCGGAGATGCCTGGTAGATACCCACATTCGGCGCAACCTTGTGGAATTAATTCTTGCAGTGACCCTATGCGAAAAACCGTTTCTTTTACCCGTCATTCAGCCAACATCTTCTTTCATCTCCTTACCCGTTGTAATCTTCGCTGCCGCCATTGCTACATCAATCCCGATCAGCACGGCCGAAATACGCTTGACATGGAGACCATCGACCGTTGGCTGGCGCTGTTTGCCCATCGGCATCCATCGCCCAACGTGATCTTTCTGGGTGGCGAACCCACCTTGCACCCGGACCTGTCCCTTGCCGTTAAACGGTCCAGACAGATGGGCTACGCATCGGTGACCATCGACACCAACGGGTACCTTTTTCACGACATCCTGAACCGAGTGACGCCCGAGGAGGTGGATTACTTCAGCTTCAGCCTGGATGGACCCGACCCGTCGGTCAACGACCCCCTGCGCGGTGACGGCAGTTTCAAGCAGTGCACCCAAGGCATTCTGGCCGCAAAACAGCATGGTTTTTCCGTCAGCCTGATCTATACGGTGAGTCGGGCCAACATCGATCATCTGCAGCGCATGCCGCCCCTGCTGGCGTCGCTGGGTGTGGACCGCTTTTTCATCCAGGTCATCGGTGTTCGGGGGCAGTGGACCGAAGATGCCCAACGCGTGAAGACCCTTTCCCAAGTGAATCGAGACACCTGGCTGGCGGTGATCCCTTCGGTGGCCGAAGCCGCCGCCCGGCGGGGAATTACCGTCACTTTCCCCAAGGTGTTCCTGGACCCACAGGACCCTTTCGAATGCGCTGGACTGGTTGCGGACAACTACTTCATCTTCCCCAACGGCCGGGTCTATCGGTGCCCCCTGTGCGAGGATTACCCCCTGCACAGCCTCGACATTCGCGATAACCGACTGGTGGAGACCGCCAAAGTGAACGAGTCGGACCTGTTTCCCCTGCTCATCCCCGAAGGATGTGTCATGAACCGCATCATCCAGCCGCGAAACCTGCCTCATGCGGTGGGCGGTAAACTGCCTTATAAAATTGCCTGCTGTATGCTCAAGGAAGAGATTACCCCCTGATTGCATAAGCCGGAGGACTCCAGATCCTGTGTTGCCACGGGCTCGCAGTAGAATTGCTGCGGCTTCACCCTTGGCGCCTTGGCTCTGGAGTCCTCCGGCTTATGCAACGGAAGGGATTCCGCCCTGAATCGGTGCATCCCCGTTCAGGTCACGGCCCGAATAAATGACATTTCCATCGTTTGCCGAAGTCCTTTAATTCTTTTGAAAGACTCCTGTAGGATCTGCATCTCCGCCGGCCGTTTTCTCAGGATGTGTGTCTGTGCCGGGCACAGGTACCAGGTGCAGACAAAGGGGCGCCGGATCCGATCCAATCGGCAGCCGTCAGGGCTTCCATAGCGGCAGTGGTCTCCCTGTCGGTCGAGCAGCTGCTGATCGGGCACCGGGATGCCGGCGAGGTGGAGGAAGAGGAGATCTTTGAAATCGGCCCACACCCATGCCCGGCGGCAGCAGATGTTCTTGCAGTCGGGACAGGTTTTCCGGCACAAGCGGTCCATCAAGGGAAAGATCCATTCAAGACGGCGTTGCATCTGCTGGGCCTGCCGGTGGGGTTCAGCGAGCACCGACTGGTTTTGCTGCATGGTGTCCGCCAGGCAGGCGTTGGCCTCCTGCCACAGGGCGAGCGTGTGCCAGGGAACCGATGAAAGATGGGAATCCATGGCCGATTCATAGCCCTTTTAGATCGGTTTTTCAAACCCCCTGCGTTATTTGTTGCCTTGACGGATGCACACGGATATGAGAAGGCCAAAATTCTAACCAGGAGTATAACAACCATGAGACTCGGTATCATCGGCCTGCCCCAGTCGGGCAAAACCACTGTTTTCGAAGCGTTGACCCGCAGCGTTGCCGCCGACGGCAACCGCCAGGAAAGCCGCATCGGCACGATCACCGTCCCGGACAAGCGGGTGGAGATCTTAAGCGAGATGTACAACCCGCGCAAAACCATCTTCACCCAGGTGGAGTATTTCCTGCCTGGCAAGGGGGATCACGGCGGGGCCGCCAAGAAGGACCAGAGCATCTGGACCCAGGTGCGGGACTGCGACGCCCTGATCCATGCGGTGCGCCATTTCAGCGGCTACGGCTTCGATGCGCCCACACCCAGGGAAGATGTGGCGGCCATCGACCAGGAATTGATCATATCCGACCTGGTCGTGGTCGAAAAACGCCTGGAACGCCTGGCCCTTGACGAGCGAAGGGGAAAAAAACCCAATCCCGAGGAGATTGCGCTGCTGGACCGCTGCAAGGCGTATCTGGACAATGAAACACCCCTACGCCGGATTCCCGAACTCGCCACGGCCAAACTACTTCGCGGATTTGCCTTTCTTTCGGCCAAACCCATGCTGATTCTCTTTAACAACGAAGATGAGGACGATGCCCTGCCCGGCGCTGATGCCCTGCCCGACGGGGAGGCGTGCATGGTGATCCGGGCCAAACTGGAACAGGAGCTGGCCCAGATGTCCGACGACGAGGCACAGGAGTTCCTGTCCGAGTTCAACATCACCGCATCGGCCACGGATCGGGTCATCGTGCGCTCCTACGACCTGATGGGGCTGATCTCTTTTTTCACCGTGGGTGAAGACGAAGTGCGGGCCTGGACCATCGGACGGGACACCGAGGCAGTGGATGCGGCCGAGGTGATTCACTCGGACATCAAAAAGGGGTTCATTCGGGCCGAGGTGCTGGCCTACGGCGACCTCATGGACGCCGGGACCTATGCCGAGGCCCGCAAAAAAGGAACCGTCCGGCTGGAGGGAAAGACTTACGCGGTCTGTGACGGGGATATCATCAACTTCCGCTTCAACGTCTGACGCCCCACAGCCAACTATAGGTAAGGCGGCCGGCCGCCGGAAAAGATCAGCTTGCTGTAGGTGCGGTCCCTTGCCCGCGCAGGTTGGGTCTTGAGAAACTGGCGAACATATCCGGGTATATCCCCCGTGTGCAGATAGATTTTGAAGTCGCTTTCAATCCTGTCTCTGGAGAAGGGCCACACATCTCCGGCCTGCTGAAAGAGCGCGTACACGCTGCACCCGCTGGAAAAGGCCGCATCCGATAGATCCCCTTCTTCACCGACGACATCCAGCGGCGCCAAGCGCCTTTCCAGAATAACTTTAAGGGCGCCGTATAAAAACGCCAAACTGATGAATATGATCATCGAGGTCATGACAACCGATCCTTTCGCAAGGGGATTAAGCTTCCCGTCTCACAAAATCGGTCTGGCCCATTCGGTTGTCAAGCCATACAGGATGAAAAGCGTCTGATGAAGGCATCTGCGCACCAACAGGCGGCAGCCTCGATTGTCATTGCGATCAAAACCAGGAGCGATGGCTCCAGATGTCTTCCTCGAGGCTTTTCTTGTCTTCCTGGAGCTTCAGATACATGGAGGCGTTCTGGATGGCCAGGCCGCCCTGGTGGGCCAGCGCCTCCACCATCACCATCGTATCGGCGGGGAATTCACGCTGCACATCGCTGTAGAGACGCATCACGCCGATCACCTTGTCCCGGGCCAGAATGGGGATCACGATCATGGAGACGATACCCTCGCTTTTTATGGCATCTTTGAACCGGATACGCTTGTCCGTGGTGGCGTCGCTGATAACCATGGTCTCCCCTTTCAGGGCGCGTGCCGCGGTTTCCGTGGTGGTGATGGCGCCCCTTTCGAGAAATTCCGGGCTGAGACCATGGCTGGCCATCAGTTTCAGGGAACCGGTGTCTTCGTCCATCAGGCGGATGAGCGCTCCCTTCATTCCCAGGGTGTCGCAGATGTTCTCCGTCAGGTTGCTGAGCACTTTCTGGATATCCAGAGAGGAGTTGATGTTGGAGGCCAACTCTAAAAACAGCATGGCGTTTTTCTGCATGCGCCGGAGCAGGCGGTTGTGTTCGATGGCGATCCCCCCCTGATCGGCCAATGCGCGCAAAAATTCAATTTCATCGGGTTTGAACTCGCGCCGGGAGCCGGTATACAGTGACAGCACCCCGATGGTGCGGTCATTTACCGTAACAGGAACAGTCAGCAGTGAGGCAATGCCCTCAGCCTTCTTGGCCGCGTGGTTTTCCAGGCGCGGATCGGACGTGGCATCGGGAAAGGCCAGGTACCCCTCCTTTTGCAGGGGCGTTACCACCCGTTTGGCCTGGATGGGGTTGGCGTGCAGATAGGTTTCGGACAGACCCTGTTGGGCCATCGGTACGAAGACATCCTGCTTCTCATCCTGCAAAAACAGGCAGGCGGCCTTGCCCTCCATGGTCTTGATGGCGCTGTCGACAATCAAGTTCAGCAACTCCGTCTTGCCTGCAGCCGTACCGAAGGCCTTGCTGATTTTGCAAAAGGTTTTGAAATAGTCCGTCTCCCTGGTCATCGGGTACCTCCTACTGGTGTGGTTTGTCCGTATTACCCATTGGTCGCTTTATTCACAGTGCTGGATCGTGGTGATTTTGGTTTGGCCGCCGGTCGTGTGTCTTTTTTAATGGGTTTGGCCTTCTGCACGGCTTTTTTCAACCCGGCAGACGACTTGGTCGTCGTCGTTTTTTTGCGCGGTGACTTTTTTTTGGGATCCTGATCTCGCTCTTTGAGCCAGCCGGCGATTTTAGGTGCAAAGGCCTCCTGGAACTTTGAGCTGACATAAATGCCGATGTGTCCGGTGTTCAGGCAGAGGTCTTCGGTATCCGTGCTGCCCACATGCTTGACCAACAGCTCGCAGGCCTCGGGCGGCACCAGGTGATCGTATTTCCCATAGATATTGAGCAGCGGCATGGTCAGCTTCTTCAGATCAACCCGTATGCCATCAACCTCGAGCTTGCTCTGGATGAGCTTGTTGCCCTGGTAGCAGTCCTTGATGAACTGACGAAACACCTCCCCCGGCAGGTCGGGGCTGTCAAAAATCCATTTCTCCATGCGCACGAAATTTTCGACGAATTGTTTGTTGTCCATGTTCTCCATGAAACCGACATATTTATCGATCATCAAGCGTGCGGGGTTGAGCAGCAGAAAACCCAAATTCATCATATCTGCCGGCAAATTGCCGTAGGTGTCCACCACGCGGTCCACATCGAGATGTTCCATCCACACGTGCAGCAGTCCCTTTTTCGTGTCAAAATTGGTGGGCGTGACCGTGGTGACCAGATTTTTTATTTTATCCGGGTGCAGGGCGGAGTAGATGACGCTAAAGGTTCCGCCCATGCAGATACCCATCAGGTTGATTTTTTCAAGCGCGTGTTTTTCGCGTATAAAATCGACGATATTGTCCATATAGCCGTTGATGTGATCATCAAAGCCCAGGAAACGGTCTTTGCGTGTGGGATAGCCCCAGTCGATCATGTAAAGATCGATTCCGGCCTCCAGAAAACGTTCGACCACGCTGCGTCCGGGCTGCAGGTCCAGCATGGTTTCACGATTGATTAACGCGTAGGTCACCAGAAGCGGGGTTTGGTAGCGGATCTCGGTGCGGGGCAGGTAATGTTTCAGTTTGACCCGGTCTTCCTGGTAAACGACCTCATATGGGGTTTGGGCTATCTCGGTATCCAGATCGTCCAATAATACTTCCGATGCTTTATGGGCGCGGGACTGTGCCTTTTCGGCATCTTCCGCCAATTTCGACAGAATCAGATCCACAGGAATTTTGGTTTGCGACATGAACTACCCCCTTGGGAGCCGGGTTGTTGGGTTGAGGCACGTTACCAATCTCGATATTCAGCGGCGTCAGGTGCGGGACCATTCAACAGCTGCATCGGTTTCGCGCTAACAGTGCCAAGGGATAAGCGGCTATTTATTTTTGAGCTTTTTCAAGCCGTCGAAGACGCTTTTTCAATTCATAGAGCTCCCGGGCCATGTCGTCCATTTCGGTCTTTTTGGCCACGGGCAGCGCACTTAACATATCTTCGAGGGCCGCATTCCGTGCGGCCGAATATTCAGCCAGGGCATTGACCGTGCGGGTCAGCGTCTCCACATATTCAGGTGTTTGAAAAAGGGTCATAAAATGTCCCTCCAACACCTTTACCCACATGTTGTAATAGACCTTGGTGTCCTCGGTTAGCTCACCCTTTTCGGCCATTTCACCCAATTTTTCCTGCATGACCTGCATGGATCGGTTGAAGGGAAGACCCAGCAAATTTAAAAATTCAGACAATATGGATTGAAACAGGTTGTACTTATCGGCCGCCTGATTGGCCTTTTCCTGGTAGGTGCGCATCAGGCCAAGCTGTGGGATCTGGAAAAACTGCTGGAACTCCTTTTTATAGATATCGGTCCACGCGCGAAACATGTTCTCATCGATGTCCTGGAATTGATACGCATCGACCGATTGACCCATCCGTCCGACACGCTGGATCATCTTCTGCTGCAGTTCGATCAAGCTACCCATGGAGGTTTGGGCCAGCTTGAGCAAAACCTCCGGCATGGCCCCACTGCCTTTTAAAAGCGCGGTCATGGATTCCGGCGCCGCCATGGCACCGGCCATGGATTGCCAGTTCTTCAGGGCAGCGGCCATGGCCGCCTGGGTTTTGTGGTTGGTTCCATAACCCGCCTCTGCACCGGCCTGCTGATGCCCTGAGGCGGCACCCCATTGACCGGCCATGTTCCCCCACATGTCGCCCATGGATTTCATCCAGGTGTTGAGCATCGTCGCCATTCCCAAAGGATCTTCGTTTTTCTTGTTCATAGAGGACATTTTTCCCTTTTTTGGTGAGGGGTCTTGCGTGGCGCTACCCTTTGGAGCCCAAGCGCAGTCCGCCGTGGATAAAGAAGACTTCCCCGGCCAGCGCCTCATTGCGATAAATATCCCCGACCAATGCGGCCACTTCCTCAGGTTCAATCAAGCGCCCGATGGGGACCTGGCCGGTAATATAATCCAGCGCTTTCTGATTCATGCCCTTTACCATGGCCGTGCCCACATAACCCGGTGCAACGGCCACGCAACGGATCTTATCGCCCAGGCCGCGGCGGAAAAACTCGGCCGTGATCACTTTGGGCATCACCGACATGGCCGCCTTGGTGGATGAATAATTGATCTGGCCGGCCGTTCCCAGACTGCCGGTGGAGGAAATCAGGCAGATCAATCCCTTACAATTGTGATTGATCATGCGCTCGGCGCATTCGCGGACTGTCAGAAATACACCCGTCAAATTGATATCGACGACCGTTTGAAAATCCTTCAAAAGCATTTTCTTGGTAACCTTGCCGGTTTCCTTGTCTGGAGAAAGCATCAAGCCATCCTTGATGATGCCGGCAAACGGGGCTACCAGATTGATCTGACCGAACGTTTCGATGGCCGTGTCGGCCAGCCTGGCGCAATCGTTTTCATCGGTCACGTTGCACACCACCGAAACGACGTCCGCACCTAAATCCTTAAGCTCGGTTTCCGCCTGTTTCAACATCGCTTCAGCAACATCGGCGATGACCACTTTGCCGCCGTTTTCCACCCAGTGTTTGGCGAGCGCCAAGCCTATGCCGCCACCACCACCGGTAATAACAGCCACAGAATCTTTAATTTCCAGCATTTTTCCACCTCTTCCCCATGATTGTTCGACGCGTGCCGGCCAGCAGGCGTCTATTCCTATTCACTGGCACCCGGTCGGCACTGCGGCACGGCTGCGATGTTTATTTAAGCTTAAGATTTGTCATTGAAAGCGCTGCGAATGTTCTCCATCAGCGCCTGAAACTGATCGCTCTGATCTTTAAGGGACCCTTGCATGTGTTGCAGCAGCTCACTGTATCCGAGTCCTTTTTGGGCCAGTAGGTCCCGCAATTGATGGATGGTGGCCTGCTGCGCCTCAACCTGTTTTTCAAGGGCGGCGCATTTTTCAAGCGCCTGCTGATGCTCCGCTTGTGGCACCCATCCCCATTGGGTGGCAAATTGGGTGAAGGTGTTTTGAAATTCGCCAACGGCTTCCTGCCAGGCTTGCGGGTCCTGGGCGGTGCCGGTATCCGACGCGTTCAGTCCGTAACAACGACGAAACAGGGAGGCCAGGTCATCTGCATCGTTATATCCCTGTTTCATCCAGGTCGACATATCATCGAGCTGTTTTTGCCCCTTGGCGACATTGATCAGGAAGTTGCCCCAGAATTCAAAAAACTGAGTGTTCATGTGATTCACATCCCCTTTATGGCCTCATCCCGATCCCAGGGTAACCGCTATTTCGGTTTACTCCCTCTGCGGGGACTGGCCGGCTTAGTTGCCTTGGCACGGGATGCAGCAGTCTTTTTTGTTTTTACCGGAGTTGCCTTGGCCTTAGGTTTGGGCTTCTTTTTTGCCGCCAGTGCGGCTTTGGGCGGTTTTTTGTCGGCGCCCGGCGCTTTGCGCGGTGTTGTTTTACGAGCGGCTGCGGTCTTTTTAGCCGGTTTTGGTGCGGCACTCCCGGCCTCTGGTTGGGCGGGTGCTATCGGCTGTGGCTGGGATGCGTTGGCCGCCTGGTGTTTGGCTTCGTCGAGGGCCCCATCCAGGTCCATGTGATAGCGCACCGGGCCGCGATAATTCCCCTCGCCAAAGCGCGTGTGCAGGGCGCAGGCGGACTGCGGAGAGGACCAGGAGGTGGCGATGGCCACATGCCCTTTGGGAAAGGGCGTCACCTCGGCGTCAACGTGGTCAAGGGGCGCCAGGGCGGTCTCCTTCTCCACCAGGTCGTCATGGGTGCCGTAGCAGATCAACCAGGGGATATTTTTTTCTTTGAGGCGTTTCAGATTCAGTTTGCCGCCGAACAGGCGCACCGGCAAGGTGCCATCTGCGGTGATGGGTGTATTGTACGAGGCAAAGCTGATGCGTGTGATCTCCAGGGGCAGATCGTTGCGTTCGTTCTGGAGCCAATAGTTAAGTGCGGCGGCGGTTTTGCTGATCTGTGGATCTCCATTTTTTTGGCGGGCAAACATCATCAGATCACGGTAAAAAGCCGCTGCGGGAATTTCCTGCTCGATGCTTTTAAGTTTATAGACCCATCCCATCAGCTTGCCGTCGGCCACCTGATTGCCGTTGGGCAGGGTTTTGGTGCCATAGTCCAGATCATTGAACCGCTGGGGTAGGCGCGCGAGAAAGCGGGCCAAGCCTTTGCTGTGGGTGCCGTCCATGGGGGACACACAGGTGATAAACGCATCCACCAGGTTGTCCAATTTTCCGCTGAGCAGATTGCACAGGGCATTGTAACCGCCCTGGCAGTATCCGTTGAGGGTCACCTGTTTGCCATGGGCTTTCAAGATGGTCTGGCAAAAGCGCTGGGTGTCCAAGGCATCGTCCTCCCCGCTCATGGTCTGCAGGGCAGGCGTGGTGTCGATCTCTTTGAGGATTCGGATGTAGGTGGGAAAACCCTGATTGGAAAAACAGTGGGCGTAACTGCGCTGCTCGCCAGGTAAAAAACCCAAGATATTGGCGCCCAGTACATAAGGCGGTAAGATCAAAACCGGTTTGGCGTCGCTCCTCGTTTTCACACCTGGCAGTGACGGGGCCACCCGGTAGAGCAAAAATCGATCGGTTTCATCCGCCAATATATGATCGCCGCGCTCGAAATGAAAGCCATACTCGGGTTCGATGGCATCGATGGCTTTGGGGTAGACATTGACCACCAGATCCAGCAATTCTGCCTGCCGTGCGGTAAATTCTGCCAGCTTGGTGGGGTTGAATTCAAAGAAACTCTGCTGCAGGGCCTCGGCAAACCCGTCGGCCTCATTTCGGGCATAGCTTTCCATCATCTGGGCGCTGCCGCTCAAGCTCCGCGCCATCAGTTCGATATTGTTCTCCAGCAGACCCAGGTAGGCATCCACGCTATCCGCCGGCGGGTTTTCCGACAAATGAAGCGCCTCTGCCTGCTGAAAATACTGGGTTGCAAGCAGATAGGGGGTATAAAAGCTGTCCGTATAATTTAACATTCCCTTCAGATAGGTTTGGGATGCAGACAACACGTTTTGTAAAACAGAAAGCGCACCGCTGACTTGGTCTTCCATGGCAGTGGCGGCAGTGGGGTGTTTTTTTACGCCCGGCATACGGTTCTCCTTATTACTTTCCTTCTTTTGGCAGACATCGGGGCCGCACGGCAGCGGTGCGTTCCCATTGTGCCGATGATCGATCAGACCTTCAGACCTTGTCAAAAAAGGTGTCAACTTTGGCGTAGTTGTCATCCATTTGTTTCTTGAAATCACTACAGCCGGTGCGATAGGCCGACACCCATTTTTGGATGGCACCTTTACCCTCTTCCGGCAGCCATGTGGCCTGGGTCAAAAAGGTTTCGAACATTTTTTCATTCTGCTCGACCACCATGGTCATGGCCTTGAAACTGTTGTCGAAGAGCGCCTTGTTGAACTGGATCATCTGTTTGGCGATTTGCTTGTTGTCCATCATCGTTCCCTCCATTGTAATGGTTCATAAATAAGTTACGACACACAATCGCGGGTTGCAACCATCAGCGACGCCGAGATGCGGCCGTGTGGTTGTGACACCGGTCTCTCGGCCACAAAGCAAAGCACACCTTTCATCCGCTCAATCGAAGGACTTGAAGGGCCTTGGCTTCGCTGTGGGAACCGCCCATATGCTGGCGCGCGCATGTTCGTCGGTGTCCATTATAAGCCGCCGGGCAGCCTTGTCAATATCTAAATGTTGCAATGCACCAATATTGCGGTGACCCCAGAACGCGTCGCAATCTAATTTTAATGGACGGACGCTGACTCTGTGATCCAAAGCAATCATTCGTTGAAACGGTCATCGTCCCGCCGGCATTTTTCACGACGATCCATCCAGCCGACCATCTCTATATAACAATAACCTTCGCATTTCCGGCTGCGCCGCTCAGATCTGCGTTGGCATTTGTCCATGTCTGCTTCGTCTTCATTCATACAAGGTTGCTGCTGCTCCTGCTGGTCTTTCATGTCACACCCCCTGCGCAGATTTGATCGCGCGGACCCGAATGGTAGCGCACACATCATCGCTAATCTTGATTTACGGCAACGTTCGCCCCCAAAGGGTTCACGATCTGCCCATCGCCAAACGAGTAAAAAATAATTGTAGTAAAAAATGCCCCACCCATCGAAGGATGGCAATCGGTCAGTTCTGATAGCGTTCGTTCATCGTGAAAGTGCGGAGACAGTTTGGATTCACAGCGGGAGACGTGAATAGAGAATACAGCCAGATGGGCATTGCATGAACCTTTAAGTTAGCGCATTGGCCTTCAGTATGCAAGCAAAAACACCGGGTTTGCCCAAACCCGATCGTTGAGACAGCCGTATGCCATCAATGCCGTTGACCGCCGGAAAAACAGCCCGCACTATTATGTTGCAATGCAATATTTTTCTTGACATTATCCCAAAAATGAACAGAATATGGTCGCCAAATGGCAATATTTAGTTCATTGCCATGCACAATTAAACTAACTGTTCTTAAAAAAAGGAGGAAAACCGAATGGATGCCATGAACGTCACCCGACAGATGCTTGCCTATCAAAAACAAGCCGTCAACAATTTTCAGAACATGTGGGATTTTGCACAGACACAAACGTCCACGACCGTAGACCGGTTGATGGACCAGACTGAGTGGGTACCCCAGGAAAGCCGCCAAACTCTTGAAAACTGGCGCACGCTCATGAAACAGGAGCGCGAACGGTTCAGTGCTTATGTCGACCAGTGTTTTGTCGTTTATGAAAAAATGCTGGATGCACCCCAGGCGGCGACACCCGCCAAAGCCAAAAAAACCAGCGACAACAAATAAGGAGGCTCCAGGTGGACCAGAAAAACGTCATTCCGCAAATGATCAAATTCAATCAAACGCTTTTTAACACGGCCTTTGAGACCGCGGTGCAGTTCCAGGACCAGGTTGAGAAGATCGGTAACACCATGATGGAAAAGGCTGACTGGATGCCCGGCGAAAGCCGCAATATCTGCGACAGCTGCGTCGACGCATACAAGACCAGCCGCAACAATTTCAAGTCCTACGTCGATGAAGGTTACCGGCAGAGCGAAAAACTGTTCAAATAACCGTCCTTCCGCTAACCATCGCCCGCCCCATGATGCGGCACGCCGAACCATGGGGTGGGTGCCTCGAATTCCTTTGACGTTCTCCGTTTAAATTTAAAATTATTGACACCCAAATTCGGGTTCGCTATGGGTGGATTCGTTTGATCCTAAATTTGATCAAATTTAGGATAATATATTTTCGGAGGATTGAAATGGCACTGAGTTTCATCGAGGGCAATGAGGCGGTCGCACTGGGGGCCCTGGCTGCCGGCTGCCGGTTTTTTGCCGGCTACCCCATCACACCGGCCACCACCGTCTATAACGCCATGCTCAAATACCTGCCCCCGGAAGGCGGTGTTTGCCTTCAGGGTGAGGATGAGATCGCGTCCATCGGCTACTGCCTGGGGGCATCCATGGCGGGCAACAAGGTGCTCACCGCTACATCGGGACCGGGCATCAGCCTTTACAGCGAACAGATCTCCTTTGCCATCGGCAGCGAGATCCCCCTTGTCATCGTTAACGTCCAGCGGCTGGGGCCCTCCACCGGTTCCGCCACCAAAGGGGCGGACGGGGACATCCAGTTCATGCGCTGGGGATCCAGCTCCGGCCTGCCGGTGATCGTATTGGCGCCGGTGGACGTGGCCGACTGCTACCGGCTCACCGTCCACGCCTTCAACCTGGCCGAGCAGTATCGCTGCCCGGTTTTTTTGGCCTCCAACAAAGAGATCGCCATGACGCGTGAAAGCGTCGATCTCGATGCCATCGACCTGCCGGATATAGTCACCCGCAAAACGGCAGACCGGACTAAACCGTTTCTTCCCTTTGCCACCCCCAGCGACGACATTGCCCCGGAATTTTTGCCTATTGGCGATCAAACCCTGGTGCGTCAAACCTCCTCAACGCACGGGGTCAACGCATACATCACCGTGGATCCTGACGAAATCCAGGCCTTCCAGATCCGGTTGGAGAAGAAGCTTAACGCCCATGTCGATGAATTCACCCTTTTCGAGCAGGACCTGGACCCGCATGCCGGGACCCTGGTGGTGGCTTACGGTGTCACCGCCCGTGCCGCACGGGTGGCGGTGGCCGCGTCCAGAGCGGCCGGCAAGCCGGTTTCCCTGCTGATTCTCAAGACCCTGTGGCCGGTTTCGGAACGGCTGATTGTCGATACAGCAGCCGCATACGACCGGGTCGTGGTGGCGGAGATGAACATGGGGCAGTACGTGCGGGAAATCCAGCGGCTGCTGCCCGGCAAGACGGTCAGTTTTTTGGGCCAGATGAACGGCAACCTGATCAAACCGGAACAGATCAGGGAGGTGATATAAATGAGCAGTCTGATCAATACCAGCCGCCCGCCGGTTTTCTGCCCGGGATGCAGTCATGAACGCATCGTCCAAACCCTGGACAAGGCCCTTGAGCGAATGGGCCTGCATGGCAACCAGGTGGTCATCGTCAGCGATATCGGGTGCTCGGGGCTGTTCGATACCTTTTTCAATACACACGCTTTTCACGGTCTTCACGGCCGGGCCCTAACTTATGCCATGGGGCTGAAGATGGCCCGTCCGGACCTGAAAGTCATTGTCACCATGGGCGACGGGGGGTTGGGCATCGGCGGTGCTCACGTGCTCTCCACCTGCCGCCGCAACATCGACCTCACCTTGCTGATTCTCAACAATTTCAACTACGGCATGACCGGCGGGCAGTGTTCCTCGACCACTCCCCAGGAGGCCGTGGTGGGGTCCGGGTTTCTCAACCAGTTGGAAAAACCGGTAGACATCTGCCAGCTTGCCGCAGCGGCCGGCGCCGCCTTCGTGTCCCGCACCTCCTCATATGCGTCGGACCTGGTGGATGAGATGGTCGCCGCCATCAGCTTTGACGGGTTTTCCGTCGTCGATATGTGGGGCATGTGTCCGGGCCGCTATACCAAGCGCAATAAAATTACGCCCAAGAGTATCGACGTTGACTTGGCCAACCTGCCCCACTTTAAGGGCCCGGTGCCTGAAAACCAGCGCAAGGAATACAGTAGCGGCTACCGGGAAGTAGCCGCTGGGTTGCCCACACCGGCCAGGCCGGCTAAAATAGAGGCGCGCTTTCAGCCGCCGGCCAGCGGTCGCCAGGAAGTCCTCATTCTGGGCAGTGCCGGACAGCGCATCGTCACCGCCGGCGAGATCTTCTGCCTGGCCGGCATGACCGGCGGATGGCATGCCACCTTGAAAAACGATTACCCCATCACCGTGCTTCGCGGTCATTCCGTCAGCGAGATGGTGCTGTCCGCCCAGCCGGTTGACTATACGGGCATCGAGCGGCCCAATGTGGTGGTGGCCCTGGCCGACGAGGGGGTGGGGCGGCGCAAAAAAATGCTGGTCCGGCTGGGCGGTGACACCCTGATCATCAAGGCCGCCGGGGTGACGCTTCCCGAAACCGGCGCCACGGTGCAGGAAGTGGATTTCAAGGCCCAGAAAATAAAAGCCCAGGACTGGGCGTTAGCCAGTCTGGCCTTGCTGGCCAAAAAAGAGCGCGTAGTCTCAATGGACATGCTCAAGGCGGCGCTGGCAGTCCGTTTTAAAAAAGCCATTCTGGAAACAGCTTTAGAACTGGTTGACCGTGTCACCGATTGATGGATTCGTAAAAATTCCGATATCTTCGTTACGCTTCATCCCTCGTCACTGCAGAGTACCATAAGTACGCCTCATTCCTCGGGATGGAACATGAATGTTCGCCGTAAGGATGAAATCAATTTGCTGACCACTCGCTGAAGCTCGCTACCGCGGCCCGCAAGCCTTGATCTCGGGTTTTTTACGAAACCGTCTGGAATACGACTCTTTACGAATCCATCACCGATTAGCCCAAACAACATCTAAGCGGAAAAATAAAGGAGACCTCATGGATTTTCAGCTGACCAAGGAACTGGAGATGCTGCGCAAAGCGGTGCGCGAGTTTGCCACCAAGCGGATCGCCCCCAACGCGGACCAGTGGGACAAGGACCACTACTTTCCCTACGAGGAGGCCATCAAGCCCATGGGCCAGCTGGGCTTTTTCGGCACGGTGATTCCCGAGGAATACGAGGGCGAGGACATGGGCTGGCTGGCGGCCATGATCGTCACCGAGGAGATCGCCCGGGCGGCCAGTTCGCTGCGTGTGCAGGTGAACATGCAGGTGCTGGGCTGCGCCTTCACCATATTCACCTACGGTGCGGAAGCCCTGAAAAAGAAATACATTCCGGGACTGTGCACGGCCGATCTGATCGGGGGGTTCGGCATCACGGAGTCGGACGCCGGTTCGGACGTCATGGCCATGACCTCCACGGCCGTGGACAAGGGGGATCACTGGCTGATCAACGGTTCCAAGACCTGGATCTCCAATGCGGATGTGGCCGACGTGTTGATTTACTATGCTTACACTGACGTGG
>NZ_JASJGN010000016.1:0-8508 GCF_033791525.1 Desulfosarcina sp. | reverse complement strand
TACTCCTTACTCCTTACTCCTTACTTCTTACTTCTTACTCCTGACTCCTGACTCCTGACTCCTGACTCCTGACTCCTGACTCCTGACTCCTGACTCCTGACTTCTGGCTTCTGGCTTCTGGCTTCTGGCTTCTGACTTCTGGCTTCTGGCTTCTGACTTCTGACTTCTGACTTCTGCCCTCTGCCCTCTGACTTCTGACTTCTGACTTCTGACTCCTGACTCCTGACTCCTGACTCCTGACTCCTGACTTCTGACTTCTGACTTCTGACATCAATCCCTCAATCTTGATCCACACCCGCAGCAACTCGCTCACCCCCCAGGCCTGGGCGTCACAACCGCGGCGGTGGTGCGGGGCATCGCCATCCAGAATCTCCGGTACGTGGCCTACGCACCCGTCATTGATCAGCCGGCTGCTGCTGGCCAGCCAGGCCATGGCAGTTTCATACTCGCCGGGGCCGAAACTGTCCGCCCATGCTTCGCAAAAACTGGGAAAAACCCAGGTCCAGGCCGTACCGTTGTGGTAAGCCGGCTTTCGGCGGGTGTCTTCATCACCCCCATAGACGCCCACATATGGTGCTTTAGGGTTGTTGACCAGCACGCCGTTATGATAAACCGGCAACTCCGGATCGATAGGGCGGTCCGCCAGGCTGCGAATGGCCCCGGGCACAATCAGCTCCTGGCAGGCTAAAAGAATTCGCGCGACCACCGCTTGGTCCGTCACCGCCCCCAGCGTCAGGGCAAAAAGCTGGTTGGGCCGCAGGGCGTTGTCGGCTACCGCCTGGCTGGCCGGCGTACCGGGGCCGGCGTGCAGGCAATCGGACAGGTAGCCCAACTCGTCTCGGAAAAACAGGTCCAGAATGGATTGACGCACCTGCCCGGCCAGACGCTGCCACGGCTTGCGAGATGCCGGTGCATCCACACGGCCCAGATAGTCCAGGGCAGCCTGCCACAGAGCCTGGATCTCGATGGGGTATCCCTGGCGAGGGGTGCCTGCCGGATAGTTGGTATCCATCCAGGTGAAATGCGACGGGCTGAAAAGCAGTCCGCTGCCGGTGTCCATAACGATGCCGTTGGGGGTTCCGGCCATGATGGACCGGGCGATGGAAAGCAGGACCTGCTTCAATGGCCGCCCCCCGCAATCGGTATCCAGCAATTTGGCCTGGCCCGTCAGCGTCCCCAGTTCGTCGCATACCCGAAAAAGCCACAGGGGCGCATCGGAGGTGTCCCGGTTGCCCGTGTCGGTTCCACGGATCATGTTGGGAATGGTGCCATCCGTGGCGAACATGGCAAACTGCACGATAATGCTCAGGGCTTCGTCAAAACGTCCAGCGGCGGTAATCCCCCTTACCACGATGAGGGTGTCACGCCCCCAGTCAAGAAACCAGGGATAACCGGCGATCACCGTCGAATATTGGTCTCGTTTGACGATATACTGGTCGAGGGCTTTTTTTAATGCGGCCACCGGCGGTTCCCATTGGGGCGAGGCCTCGAAAAATCGGCTGATCCGTCGCCGCATGTCAACGCCGGGTTCCACGGACGCGCCGCCTTCGCCCGCCACTCGGGCCTTAAGGATCTCGCTCTCACCACCGGCCAGCGGTCCGGAAAAATAGCCGGGGCTGAACAGGTCCGAATGCGGGTCCTGGCCGCGTTGGGCCTCCTGGGGGTGGTGAACCATGTACTGCCATTGGGTCTCGATGAAAAAATCGGCCCGCTCCGCATCCACTTCAAGTGCATGGTCGTCAGTGGGGTGAAAAATGAATCCCTTTTCCCGATAGGTGACAGCAGACGGAAAGCGGTGTTCTGATCCGGTAAATGCTTTGGTGGCCTCGTGAAAGTTGCGATCCTCGATATCAGGTCGCAGGATGAGGGTCACCGGCCGATCGTCAGCCAGCCGATCCTTGCGGCCTTGGGCCGGATGCCGGTAGAAAACCATGTCAATGGCGTTTTTGCCCGGCAGCATGTGGATGCCGACACTCAACACCACGTGCTCCCCCTGCCCCGAAGGAATGTGGTACTGCCAGCCGCCCCATGCATCGAAATCGAACCCGAACGCATCCAGGCAGTCCGGACCGATCTCCTGGGAAAAACCCTGAAACACGACCCATCCTCTCAGCCGGGTCAGCAGAATACGGCGGTCCTCGGGAACAAGCGGGCTCAGGTTGGCCGCCAGCAGCGCATCGTAACGGCTGGGGGTCTGGCCCCAGTGAGCATGGGCCCGGGTCATCGCGCCGCGTCCATTGGTGCCCAACATATGGATGCTGGAAAGCCGTTTGCGTGGCCGGGTAAAAATTTTTCTCACCCTGACCTGTCGGGCATGCGTCAGGTACAAAAGGGATGACTCGTGGTGGGTGCAGCCGTCGGGGTCATAACAGGAAAGCTTCAATGTCCGCGGTTTATGCCGACCGGCGACCGGCAGCGGGCGGAACAGGACAAAGGCGTTACCCCCGGCTTCAGTTAGACTCTCTTCGACGGCCATCGCCGTCCCTGCTTCAGATATAGACGCACGAAACGGGTGACGACCGCTTACCAGCAGAAAATGGCCCGGTGGCACCATCACCTCCCGCCGCAGGTCGACGGGATACTGCCAGACCACGGTTCGAGGCGTTGCGCCGGCGGGATTCATGGATCGGCAGAAATCAAGCGGTGATGTCTGCATCTGCACGACTGCCTGGTCCGGGTCCCATTGACCCAGGTCCCCGACGCCCCGGTGAAACCGCCACACCTCGAGCACCTTGGCCCGAAGCCGTTGCCTGTGGATGCGATCCGGGATGCGCGGAAATCGGTCAGCGGCATGGGTGACCCGCTCCAGGTCTTCAGGGTTGTTGGTCAGGCAGAGCACTTGCCCCGGGTTCATTAAGATTCGCCCCGTCTGTCCGTCGCCATCAATCGATACCGGCTGCCCAACAAGCAGGTCAATGGCCGAATCCCCGTCCAGGGGGGACCGACTGCGTGGCCAGGCCGCTTCGTTGGCCGATGCCGCATCCAGATTGACCAGAATCAGCAGCCCGTTTCCACTGGGTTCACATCGACGGGCGGCAACGATGGTATTGCCCGGTCCCTGCTGAATCATCTCCACCCGAACCGGGTGAAAGAATGCCGGATGAACCGTGAGCAGGGCGTTGAGCCGGCGGATGGCATCCACTTGATTTTCAGGCGCTCCCCAGTTCAGGGACGGGGAACCGTGGACGTTGATTTTTTCCGTGGCCAGCCACTCCACCCCGTTGGCGAATCCGAAGCCCCCCTGGCTGGAGAGCAGGGCGCACAGGGCGATCCGCATGCGGGCGTATGCCGGGGAAGTGGCCGCCAGGCGAGGATTGTCGTGGGTTTCGGCAAAATGGATGGCGGTGCCGTCCGTCTGAGATATCTCCATGGCGCCGGGCAGGTAATGTTCGATCTGTCCCCGGTCGTAGTTTTGAAACAGCTCACTGTATGCCCAATTGAAATCGGCCCAGTCGAGCAGGTCACGGGTGACTGAGATCTTGCCGCCGAGCCCCTCCAACAGGAAGATCACGTTGGGGAACTGGTCCCGGACCTTCCCGATCATATAGCGCCATGCCGGCGTGGGGATCATGTAGCCGGCGTCGCAGCGAAAACCGTCCACACCCCGGCGGCACCAGGTCAGAAAGACATCGGCCATATACTGCCACAAATCTTTATGGCTGTAATCCAAACGGGTGAGGTCCGCCCAGACCACCCCCCAGGCACCCGGATTTTCGATCTGGCCGTCCGGTTCCCGCGAGAGCCACTGGGGATGGGTTTCGTGAAGACTTGCCGCCCAACCGGTATGATTGATGGCGATATCGATAAACAGGCGAGCGCCCCGGGCGTGAACGGCATCCACCAGTTCGATGAACTGCTCCTTGGGAGTGGCCTTGGGGTCGAATTCGGCCAGGGCCGGATCCACGGCGGTAAAACTCAGGGCCGCATAGGGGCTGCCGAACCGACCCATTCGGGCATAGGTAGTGGGCGTGGGGTGGATCGGCAACAGCTGGACGATCCGGCAGCCCAGGTGGTCGATGATAAAATCCAGCTCCCCGATCAGGTCGCGAAACGTCCCCGACGGTGGAATAACTGTATATCCGGCTTCGTCCAGGCTTTTCATGGTCTGGTCGACAACGCCCATGGCGCCATTCTTGTTCGGGCCGAATTGACGCACGAAGGCATTGTAGATGATGTTGGCACAACAGGTGTCCGCCGGCGCCACGTTGATGGCGGTATTGGCCCCCGGCGGCCACAACGGGTCGGCGCTCTTCCGGTCCAGAAAATAGCCCTTGGCCTCGAAATGTCCCACTTCGGTCAGGGCGACGGTGAGAGTATAGTGGCCTTTTCCGACGGCGGTCATGGGGATGTCGTACCAGCTTCGGCCCAGGGGATTTTCCTGGCGGTCCACCTGCCGAATGATTTCCCGGCGCACAGACCGACCGTGCCCCAGGCTGGTCCTCAGCCAGGCCTGCCCGTCCCACGATTCGGGCACGTTGAGGTGGAAGGTTATCGTGTCTCCCGTAAAATGAAGTTGCCGGGCGCCGGGCGCCGGAACCTGTTCGATGGCATCGGATTGAACCATTAAACGACCTTGTCTTCTTTAGATAGGGTGGCGGACTGCCGGCATGGGCTGCCGTCGTCCTTTCAAGTTTTCCAACCCATTTCCAGCTCAACCGGCGCCGGGTGAGTGGAAACCTCATCTGGGGTCAAGGGTGAATCAAAAGCAGAGCGGGTGGCACAGGGCCGCCAGGGTCTTAATTTAACGCGTTCCGATGAATAAAGGAACAGCAGCCTTAATGGGCTAGAATAGGGTACCTGCTTTTCCCTTGTCAACACGGACTTTCCGGCGGCCTTTGGACGCTCATTTTCTGCAGGTGGGCTCAACCTGCCGCAGAATGAACAGGTTGCTGGTAATCACCACCCCGGTCCCTGCCATCACCTGCACCGTGACCATCTCTTTCCATAGCAGCCATCCGGCCAGGGTGGCCCATACAATCGCGGTGTATGTGTATGGGGCCAGGAAAGAAGCTTCGGCAAACCGGAAGGCCGCCGTCTTGGCCAATTGCTGAATGGCGGTAAAGATGCCGATGCCGGCGATCCACGGCAGAATCCTACCATCCGGCAAGGTGCCGTATACGAGCGCGTAAGGGGCAGACAGGATCACCCCCCCCAGGATAAAGTAAAAAACCGTGGTCAGGGGGTCTTCTGTCCGACCCAGATTACGCAGCGCCATGTCCACCAGGGCAATGCATAGTGCCGCACCCAGTCCCACCATGGATGCCGGATCGGCCAGCAGGCTTACCGACGGCCTGTAAATCAGAAGAACCCCGCCAAACCCAACCGCCACAGCTATCCATCGACTCGGACCCACCCGTTCCGCCAGCAACAGGGGCGACAACGCCGTGACGAAAAGCGGCGCCGCAAAGAGCATCGCCGTAGCATTGGCCATGGGCAGCAGGGAGTAAGCCCAGAAAACCAAACCTACACCGATGTTGCCGACTGCTGCCCGATAGAGATGCGCCCCGATTCGGCGGGTCCGGAATGCACTTACGGGACGCGTGGCCAACATGAAGGGAACCAGCAGGCCAAGGGCCACCACCCCACGATAAAACACCATCTCAACCGGGCCGTGGGCCACGCTGCTAACCTTGGCGCACGTGTTCATCAGCACGATACACAAGGTAGCCAGCAGGATCAGAAAAACTCCCTTGTGGACGGCCTCGGCAGTGGCGCAGTCCACGACCGGTCCTTTCATCTTCGCCTCGCCCTAAAGACAAGCACGCCTGCTGTCATCACCGCCAGGCCGGCGGCCAGGGATAGCGGAAACCAGAAAAACGTGTCCTTGAAAACAAGATTCTCCACAGCCTGGGCGTTGATATCGACGGCATCGATGCCCCTCTTTTTGACTTCCAGAAGTCCCGCATACACGATCCCGATGAAACCGTAGGAGAGGTTGTAGGCCAGCCCCTTGAAGCTGAGCACCGTTGCCCGGCGCGATGACGACGCATGCTGGTTGACAAAATAACTGACGTAAAAACCCACCATGTAAAGGGCGGAAAAGGCCACCAGGGCTGGCAGCAGTCCGGTGTACGGCCAGAAAAACACCATTCCCCAAAGGCCGACAAGAGCCGTGGCTGCGGTGGTCCACAGGCAAAAGGCCGGCGAATGGTTTTCCGCAATGCGAAGCGCCAGCCGGGGAATGAACAGCCCCGCCATCGCCATCACCGAACCGAGGATCCCAAAAAGCGATTCGGGCAGATCCACCATGCGGTAGTATTGGCTGACCAGCGTGATAACCATGCGCAGAATTCCGTCGAAGAGCATACCGAACAGGATGACGGCCAGGACAAACGGGGTTTTGAGAATCCATCCGCCGGTGGTAAGGGTCAGTTTGAAAGCATCCATGGCCGACCCGCCGAACTGCTCTTCACAGGTGCCATCCGCCTCGGGGTTGGGGCAGATCTCGTCCAGCCGTAAAACGGTGGCGATGGCAAAAATGGCAAGAATTAATGTCAGGTACAGAGGAAACCGCATGGTCTGGGCCTGGGTGAACTGATAATCCGATCCGAGCGTGGCCATGATCCGCGTCATCAGGTCCGCATCGTAAACAGCCGCACCCACCGACATGGTGAGGATGAACATGACCGAACGCAGTCGCATCTGAACATCCAGCACCCGTCCCCACTGGTCCGCCATGCCACTGGCTTGGAGCGCATCATAGGCGATGGCCTCGTCGGCACCGCTGGCAGCCGCTTCGGCCAGACCGCTGAGCACTCGGTTGACCAGGAAAAAGCTGAACAGCAGCGTGGTGTTGCCCCGCGGCGCAAAGCATAGGATCGCCATTTCCACCAGCATGGAAAAGGCGGCAAACACCAGCAGTCGACGCCGGCCGACGATGTCGGCCAGGGCGCCCGAAGGCACCTCCGCCATCACGATGGTGGCCGCCCACACCGCGTTGAGAATGGAAAACTGGGCCACGGTGAGCCCGAAATCCAGGAATAAGATGGTAAAAATCGGATAGTAGAACCGGCAGTTAAAAAACACCCGAAAGGCAATGAACATACGTACATTGTTCACCGAAAACGGTGATGGTGCTGTGTTATCCGGGGCATCAGATTTCAGGGGTCTGTCCTTCTGTTTGACATTTCTGGCTGGCCATTGGCCGGCAAACATAGAATCTATTATAATACGGAATTTTTCTGGATAAAGGCTGACCGTGGATTATCCGGCCGCCCCAACGGAAAAATTGACAAAATCCGATATTCTCATTAATGTTACTTGTCTGTAAAGTCAGGGCAGAACTCGATAAATGATCGACAATTCCGCCCCACCCCCATCACTTGAAGAGGAGCATATGACCAAGGAAGCGGTAGCCATCTATTGGGATTTCGAAAACCTGCACGCCAGCATCTTCGATGCACTCAACGGCAGCGGCAGTTATCCGAAACCGGCCAACCGGAATCGGCAGCAGGAGGTTCTGGTAGATGTTCAGGGCCTTTACGATTTTGCCACCACCTATGGCAATGTGGCCATCAATAAGGCCTACTGCAACTGGCACTGGTTTACCAGGTACCGCCAGAGCCTTCTCAAGTGCGCCGTGGAACTGATCCAACTTTTCCCTCCCGGCGCCCAGGCCAAAAACGGGGCGGATATCAAGCTATCCCTGGACGCGGTGGAGGATATCCTGCGCTTTCCCCACATTTCATCGATCATCGTCGTTGGCGGGGACAGCGATTTCATCCCCCTGGCCCAAAAGCTCAAAGCCGCCGGCAAGGATCTCATTGGGGTGGGATGCAAGAACGCCACCAACCGCCATTGGGCCAACAGCTGCTCGGAATTTAAATATTACGAAACGTTCGCCCTTGAGCCACAAGATGAGGAAGAGGAGACCGAAACCACCACCGTCAAGGACGCGGCCGAACTGATCACCAAGGCCATCAAACAGATCGCCCTGAGAAACGGAGACAAATGGGTGCTCAAGGCCGCCATCCGACCGGTGGTCAAGCGTCTGGACCCGACCTTCGACGAAGCCAGCTATGGATGCCGCAGCTTCGCCGACCTGCTGAAAAAGCACAACGACAAGTTCCAGATTGAACGGGGCCAGCACGACCACCTGGTGGGGTTGATAGAATAGGTCAAAGGTCAAAAAAAGCAAACATAGCCTGTTATTTTAGGCAAGCGACAAAATTAGGATTAGCTGGTATCGGGCCGCTGAGTTCAGGCTTCTGACCTCCGACTTCGAGCTTCTGACCTCCGACGTCAGGCTTCTGATCTCCGTCCTCGGATCGCGGACTTCCGACCTCTGACCTCCGACTTCGGGCTTCTGTCCTCCGTCCTCAAACCTCTGACGTCTGTCCTCCGTCCTCAGACCTCCGTCCCTCGACCTCTGAATCCTGAAAGGATAACCATGCCCACAAAAATCAACGGCCCGAGCATCATCGAAGCGGTTGGCACCCGGCCCAAACGCATCGAAGAATATATCGGGCAGGTCAATTCAGGCACCGGTGCGGTCAGCGTCGCCCGCAT
>NZ_JASJGN010000015.1:0-3716 GCF_033791525.1 Desulfosarcina sp. | reverse complement strand
TTAGAAGCGGATTGCGCCCTATTCCACGGGGATGCGTATCTTCTGACCAGGATAAATCAGGTTGGGATCTTTGATGACCTCCCGGTTGGCTTCGAATATGCGAGGATAATCCGATGCCTTTCCATAGTATTTCTTGGCAATGGCCGATAACGAATCACCGGACTGTATCTCGTAGTACTGCACCTCCTGCACCGGCGCCGGCGCCGTCAGCCCGTCGGCGTGTACTTCGCTGATACCCTTGACATTGCCGGCCATCAGCACGGCTTTTTGCATGGCCTCGGCGCTCTCGGCCTGCCCGCTGAGCGTTGCCACGCCGTCTTTGACGCTGACCTCGAGGTTGCTTACGCCGGGGTTTTCTTCCTCAATGTGCCCCTTGATCTTTTCCGGGGCTTCATCTTCTGAGCCAAAAAGCTTGTTGCCGATGTTGCGTGCAAAATCGAAAAGTCCCATTGTCTTCTCCTTTGTGATGTTTGCTGTCAGATTGCTGGAATGGGGTTTTCTCCGGCCCCGGGAAGGGGACCGCAAATATCCGGACGTTGAATGGTTAAAAACCCTCTACAGACCGACCGTTTTTTCCAGCCGGGAGGTTACCTCCGACGAAAGGCCCAGCCCTTCGGCCAACTGCTGCAGGTACTGGCGTTCGGCTGGAGTGTCCACCTTGATGGCCAGCAAAGAGGACGCATAGACCTGGGCGGCCAGTTGGGGGCTGGTCCTGGCGGCGGTCACGATACCGTCAAGGTCCATGGGCTTGTTCATTTCGCCGATCACAAAATCGCGTGCCTCGCTGTCAGTGCCGGCCGCTTCCAATT
This sequence comes from Desulfosarcina sp., assembly GCF_033791525.1. GTDB lineage: Bacteria > Desulfobacterota > Desulfobacteria > Desulfobacterales > Desulfosarcinaceae > Desulfosarcina. Next base: position 2,907 of record NZ_JASJGN010000015.1, on the reverse strand, counting down.
TGCCGAGAATGCGCTGGATCTCGGACTGGTCGATCTGGCCGTCGGCCTTGGCTGCATTGATCATGGCTTTTAAGACAAGCTCGGCGCCCTGTTCGAGTTCCTGCTCTTGTTGTGGGTTTTCGGGCTGGCGCAGGCCCACCGGCACCTCCTGAGCTTCAGGGGCGCCGCCGGCACCCTTAAGGGCTGAAAAGGCCATGGCGGCCAGCATGGCCATGGTGCCGCCACCCAAAGCGCCTTTGATCGAGCCGCTCCCGCCGCCCAAAAACGCGCCGGCGAGGGCACCTATCCCGCCGATAGCCAGATTGTTGGTGCCGCCCAGGGCTTTTCCGGCCTCACCCAGTACTCCTTGAAGCATTCCGCCGATCCCACCCCTTCCGCCGCCCAGCAGCCCCGACAAGGCCTCACCGGCACCACCGCCCAATCCGGCCAAAGGGTTTGTGGACGATGACCCGCCGGCGCTCAGGGCATTTTTCAATCGCCCGGTGGTCGATGCGGACATACCCGACTGCATGAGGGTTCCGAGAATATCACTGAAATTAATCATGGTCTTCTCCTTATGTCAGCTGTCTGGTCAATGGTTCAGTAAGTGACTGCGGGATCGAGGACGTTGGCCGCCTCGACCCAGGAAGCAACGGTTTTGGGCGCCGGCAGGGATCTAACCAGCTGACGTCCCGAAGCATTGACTTCCTCCATTTTAGCCAGCAGGTTCTCAGGGTTGCGGTTGCGCAACTCCTTGACAGTGTCCACGCCGGCTTTTTCCAGAAGTTCGGAATACTCCTTGCCGATGCCTTTGACCCGGAACAGGTCTGCCATGTTGACCCATTTCAATATGAATTTAGCATCGATACCGGTTTCTGCTGCCAGCGCCTTGCGGCCCTTGGCGGTTTTTCCCTTTTCGAGGACATCATTAACCGTTGTGATACCGGCCTGCTGGAGTTTTGCTGCATACACGTCTCCGATACCCTCGATTTCAGTGATCTTGTAATTGGGCATGATACTTCCTCCTTTTTTTTCGATAAGTTTATATCTCCATGCGCAACCAATTAAAACCCACCACCGGTACGAAACCCGCCACCGCCGCCGAAACTGCCGCCACTTCCGAAACCGCCGAATCCTCCGAAACCGCCTCCGGATCGGCCCCGAGATCTGCCGGACCCACCCCTGTCGGATCTGCCGGCATCGGGAAAATCCCATTTCTGGGAGTGGTCGATGCGGTCCCAGGCGCTGCCCGAGGATATGGCGCCGCGCAGGATTTCTCCCAGCAGGACACCCAGCCCCAGGTTGGCGGGAAAAGAGGAAGCACTGGCGTCGTAGTTGCTGCGACGGAACTTTTCGCGTAGCGTTGAAAGATCCTCCAGCGCATTGCGCTGCTGCTGCTGATTGGTTTTTAGCTCGGAAATACGATCGGTTAGGGTCTTGTGTGTCTGCTGCAGCTGGTGAAGCCGCATCACGATGGCATCGTCTTCGGGCCGGGGCGTGCTCTGGGCCTGCTGAAAGAGCGCGATGACGTCTTGACGCTCCAGTTCGGCGGCCATCAAGGCCACGGCCTTTTGCGTGTATTCATCCTCGCCGGAGGCAAAGTCGTTCTTTTGGCGCAGCAGTTCCTGGTAGCGCTTCTCCTCGGCTTCCATGTCGTCATTGACTTGCTGGAGTTGTTTCTCCGCCGTATCCAGTGCCGCCTGCAGTATGGCCACTCCGTCTTTTTCGGCCGCCTGTCTCTCCATCGCCAGTAAGGACTGCTGCTGGCGTTCAGCCTCCTCGGCGGCTTTGGCAGCATGCTCTCTTAAACGCTGGGGAAGCTCGTTTAGCATGTGGTAGTCGGCACGCGTTTCTTTAAATCGGATCAGGCGGGCCACCCATCCGTCCAGCATGCGGGTAATACCGCCGTGCCGATAGTCGGGTGTGAGGTACCAACGGTCCCACAGGTACATGAAAAGCATATCGTCCTGGTAAGGCTTACCCTTGCTGGCCAGGTCGGCCTCGGACTGGGACGCTTTTTCATCGGCCCGGCCGGCCACTTGAACCGCCGCGGCCGCTGTTTCCTGCCGGCGGCCATAGTCTGCGGTCTTTTCCAGTGCCGATTTGCTTTTCTGGATCTGCTTCCATAGGGTGTCTGCAGCCGTGTCGCGTGCATCGCGGCGGGTTTCGCGCTGCTGTTCCAGCATTTGCTGGCGCTGTTGCCCCTGGGTGATATCCTTTTCAAGGGTTTCCAAGGCTTGTTTGTGTTGATCCATGAACGCCGGCACAGCCAAATAGGCCTTGTTCAGCCGGGCTGTCACGTTGCCGGCCCTGATCTCATCAAGCCTGAACTTAGCCAACTCACGGTATTGCTCTGCCGTTTCGATGCGCGATTGGCTTAACTGTGCGTTGAGGCCGTCCATTTCCCGATCGACCGCTTCAATCCGGGACTGGGCCTGCAGCACATGGTTGTTGATTTCCTGTAGCGTGTCTCTGCCGGTGATCATTTTATGAAACTCCGCGTTGAACGATTACCACTGGGTAATGGCGCCGCCAGTGGTCGGGATGGCGTACTGGGGGGCCAAGTAGCCGCGTTTTTTGACCCCGAACACGTTGCGCCCGATGATGCCGTCGTCCATCTTGTCGCGCTTGACCTGCTCGAAAATGGCCGGTTCGACCCGCAGCCCCCACTGCTCAACGGTGCTCGTTTTCCCATCCTCTTCGCTGGTGACGGGCAGAGAAAGGCGTTTTCCGTCGGTGGTAACGGCCGCGACGATAATATAGTAGTTACGCGCATTGGGGTTGTTCTGGGGGACTCTCCATACGCCGCTGGGTGTGCCTGGGCTAGAAACGATGCGTACCTCGTACTGCTGGGTCAACTGCGTGTAAAGCTGTCTGAGGGCTGCGTAGCCTTTGTCTGCGGCCACGCTATCCTTACGTGACACGGCA
>NZ_JASJGN010000014.1:0-9547 GCF_033791525.1 Desulfosarcina sp. | reverse complement strand
GTCGGTCATTTTTTCGACACGCTCATCACGCGTTTTATACTCGGCGCGGGCGCGCTTGGTGAGTTTGTCCACGTCGGCCTTTTTGGTCTTCAAGGTCACCTGAACCTTGTCCAGGATTTTGCCGAAGTCCTGATGGAACTTGGCGTGCAGTACGACACCGATATCTTTGAGGGTGAAGCCCTTCTCAATGGCAGCTTTGCTGATGCGCACCCAGGAGATGTCCCTTTGACCGATATGCATGATGCCCTGGATGTAGTTGGTCAAATGGTGAATCTGGCGCTCCAGGATCGGCTCGAAGTCGGTCTGAAATTCACGGCCGGCCACCTCGATGTAGATGCCCATGGGGAAGGTCCCGCCTTCTTTAACGTCTCCAATATCCGGACCGTCGACAATGACCTTGCCGTCTTCGATTTCGTTCATGTCGGCCATTTTGACCAGCTCGGTGCACTGGGTCTTGCCGCCGCCGCACTGGGCGAAAAGGTCGGCGCCACGCACCCGCTCACCCTCGTAGGCCGGACCGAAGGCGCAGGGGATCTCGATGTCGGACACGATGGTCTTCAGGCCGCGAACCTCGACGGAGCGCTGGCACATCTCGTCGTGGGGTACATTAGCCACCACGTGCTCGTAGGTACAGATACCCGTGGGCAGGATTTCGGGGATGTCGGTGTCCGCCAGGGTCGGGAAACCCCAGTTGACGCAGCCGGCAGCGGCCACACCCCACTCGGTGCCGATGTCGCCCAGGGCGTTGACGAAGGCAAATACGCGGTCTTTGTTGTAGTGCAGGATTTTTTGGTGGTCACCGGGTTTGACGCCACCGAAGGCCATGGCCGCGCGGTTGGCGAACCCGAGGGCGAAGACGGCCGAGGAGATGTCCGGCCCGAAGGGAACGATACGGGTGTTCCAGCCGATCTGAACACCGGCTTCCAGCAGCTGGTCGATAAGCGTGGTGCCATTGTGGTTGGCGGCGCAGAAGATGTAGAGGCTTCTTCTCTGGTACTCTTCGACGATTTCCTTGGCGATCTCCGAATTGGGGGCGGCGCCGACCATGGCTGCAAAACCGGGTGCCGAGCCGTCCACGAACTCCACGCCGCGTTTTCGCAGGATGGTGTCGTCGGCCGGGCCCACCCAGATCTTGCCGGCATCGATGTCCGGATCCTCTTCGGGATGGTAGAAGTCCGGTTGGTCCAGGATACGCAGGGCTTCCAGGATCTCGTAAGAGAAGATGGCGGCCATGCCGGCGTCCAGCAGGGGGCCCAGGTAGGGCAGGTGGTTCTTGCCCTTGACATGCGGGGGCAGCAGGCCCCGGGCGAATGCCAGGGGTTTTTTCAAGTCTTCCAGGGTCTCCACCTTCATGCCGGTGAGCGAGTAAATCACCGGCAGGTAGTAGGCGGTGTTGGGAAATCCGATCTTGGTGTCGGCGTTGTAGGTATCAAGTGCTTTTTTGTAGCGGCCTTCAGCGCTGGAGACCACTTTGTATCCACCCTGAATGGCGGCAAATGCGACTAATTTAGACATACTATATTCCTCCTTCGTTGAGGATCTGGTTTAAACTCAATTATCCTTCCAGTGCCTGGCGGTCGGCCATATCCATCAGGACACGCTCTCTGGCCTTGTCGATGCCTAGCTCTTGTCGCTTCTTGTCGATGTGGGCGATCATCATCTGGGCATGCTTGATGGGATCGGCTTCCAGGTCCCACCTGCCGCCGTACATCTTTTCCATCTCTTTGGACAGGTAGTCGTGGAATACCGGGGCACCGGAGGTGGGCAGGTGCAGGCCGAAGACCGTGTAGACGCCAGAGGCGACGAAGTAATGGCCGATGGAGATGGCCTTTTCGCTCATCCATTCCGGGGCGCTGCCGGCCAGCGGGAGGTCACAGATGTCCTTGCCCAGTCCGCCGGCCTTGACCACTTCGGTGGCTGCCAGCAGCAGGCGGCTGTTATCCACGCAGGAACCCATGTGCAGGACCGGCGGGATACCCACGGTTTCGCAGACCTCGGCCAGACCGGGTCCGCAGTGCACGGCGGCCGCTTCCGGGGTCAGCAGCCCTTCCATGGCGCAGGCGATGCCGTTGCAGCCGGTGGTCAGGACGATGACGTCGTTCTTGATCAGCTCCTTGACGACCTGGATGTGGGCTTCGTTGTGGCGGGTGCGGGCGTTGTTGCAGCCCACGACGCCGGCGATACCACGGATGCGGCCGTTGATGATGTTGTCGTTGAGGGTGTAGTAGGTTCCGCGGAAGGTGCCGCCCAGGTGATACTGGATGGACTCCACGCTGAAACCGCCGATGGCCGAAGCTTTGTACTGGGGAATCATGACTTCGCTGCCACGGTTCTGGAAGTTGTCGATGGCCATCCTGATGATTTTTTCCGCGTCTTCCAGGGCGTGGTGTTCGTCGAACTCGATGTGGATGACACTGTCCTGCTCCATCTTGGCGATGGGGTGGGTGGTGATCAGTTTGGTGTGGAAGCACTCGGCCACGTTGGCCAGGTTCTGGAACACGCACTGGATGTCCACCACCATGGCATCGCAGGCGCCGGTGATGATGGCCAGCTCCTGCTGCAGGTAGGTACCGGCCTGGGGCACGCCGTGACGCTGGAAAATCTCGTTGGCAGTGCAGCAGATGCCGCCCAGTTGGATGCCCTTGGCGCCCTTGGATTTGGCGTACTCGATGATTTCCGGTTTCTGGCTCATGGCTACGATCATCTCGGAGAGCACCGGCTCATGGCCGTGGACGATAATGTTGACGTGGTCTTCCTTCATGACGCCCAGGTTGGCTTCGGACTGCAGGGGGTAGGGGGTGCCGAAGAGCACGTCCTGCAGGTCCGTAGCGATCATGGAACCGCCCCAGCCGTCGGCCAGGGAAGCGCGGGTACCCTGCTTCATGAGGTTCTTGTAGTCCTGGTCCACGCCCATGTGGGTGCGGTGCATGATTTCGACGATTTCACGGTCGATGTTGCGTGGCTTCACACCGGTTTTGGTCCACTTTTCATACAGAGGGGCCGGTGCACGTTTGAGGTATCTGAGTTCGCCTTCGGCCTTGCCCCATTCGTTGAGGGCTTTTTCGGCCACTTCCAGGGCGATTTCATCGATATTGCGGTCCTGGGTTTGGCCATCCACCTCCACGGTGACCGCAACGTCGAAGAAGGGCGCGATGGCCAGCAGTTTGTTGGGGTCTTTGATTTTGTAGGCGTCGGTCTCTTTGCGGGCCGCACTCAGGAAGACCTCGGCCACACAGCGGCCGTGGTCGGAGTGGGCGGCTGCGCCGCCGGCGATCATGCGGATAAAGTTACGCGCGGCGATGGTATTGGCCGTGGCACCGCAAAGACCTTTGCGGGTGTCTTCACCGTCGATGCCGCCCTTGGGCAGGGGCAGGCGGCAGGGGCCCATGGCGCAGTTTTTACAGCAGATGCCCTGGATGCCAATCGCGCAAGGTTTCATCTGGGCCGCACGGTCGAATACGGTGTCGATGCCCAGCTGTTGGGCTCTCGCGATCAGTTCCTGGGTTGATTTATCGATGGATGAGGCGATGGGGTCGGCCAGTTTGGGGGCCTTCGCCACGGCTGTTTTTTTAATTTCTGCCATCAGAGGTTCCTCCTCGTATTGATTTAGGCAAGGGTTAACAGTTCAAGGCTTAATACAGCGAGACACGTTTGTGGACCCAGTCGAGCCGGGCGAGAATCTTCTCGGGTTCGCTCTTCTGCTCGGCGGCAGGGGTCATGGGAACCACCTTGTCGGTAGCGCCGGTGCTGCGCTCGGCAGCCATCTTGGCGCGCTCGGCGGCACGCTTCTGGCGCAGGGCGTCTTCGTCGGCGTCTCTTGCAGCGGCTGCCTGGGCGGCGGCTTCCTTTTCCGCCTTGGCTTTGGCGTCGGCGTCGGCTTGGGCCTTGGCGTCAGCCTCTGCTTTGGTCTTGGCGTCGGCCTCCGCTTTGGCCTTGGCGTCAGCCTCGGCCTTTGCTTTAGCCTTAGCTTCCAGTTCTTCTTTTGACGGCCCGGTTTCTTCGGAAGCGAAGAGATCTTTGGGCTCGTCTGCAAACAGATCTATAGCCATGATTAAATACCTCCCAACTTCTTAAGGGTTTGTTCCAACGTCAGATTGTGCTGCTGGGCCGTGTGTTCAATATCATCCCTGGAACAATTTTTCGCCGCCAACAGTTTGTCGAGATCGAGTCCGAGGGCGGTGGCCACTTTATCGATTTCACGAACAGGTGCTGCAGCAGCTTCCGCAGGTGCAGCAGGTGTGGTTGGGGCAGCGGACGGTGCGGCAGGCTTGGCAGCCGGTTTGGCGGCAGCCTTGGCCGGAGCGGCTTTTTTCTCTTCCTCGATGGTCAGGTCCGGTGCCGGTGCCAGGGCGGCCAGATCCACGGAGACGCCTTCCAGCCGTTTGGCGATGGGGGCGATATCGGCGGCGCTGCCACCGTCCATGGCGATGTCGATGAATGCCTTGACCAGCCGGATGGCTTCGGGGTGGCGCATGATCAGGATGTCGGAACCGGCCATGAGGTAGGTGACGGCACCCACGGCTTCCATTAGGACGCCGCGCTTTTCCGGATCACCCAGGGTCGGGGCTTCGTCCACGCCCTGCTTGGCTTCCTTGCACTTCCAGATTTCGTTGGCCAGATTGTTGATGATGGGCATCTGGAGCTTGTCGTCGCCCTGGGCCATGGCAGCCATTCTGAGGCGCTCCATGACCGAGTAGCTGTACTCCAGGCCGTATCCCAGACCGCCGGTGGTGGGATCGATGATGACCCGATCCATGGGCATGCCCAGGTTTTCCAGCAGAATGTTGACCTGCTTGGCCAGGTTGACGTCGATGGGAGACGAACTGATGAGGGCGTGGCCGTAGCCCATTGCTGCGGCACCGATGCCCTTGTGGTTCTTGTCTTCCACCGGGCCTAAGGTCAGTTGCACATCCTGGCAGTCTTCGGCGATTTTCTTGAAGACCGCCTCGTCCTTTTCGTGGTTGGCGATGCCCCAGACCACCAGGGGCACATCGATGGCGCCCAGCACCTTTTTGACTGTGGCGGATGCATCCGCCGGGCTGGCGTCGGTGCCGTTGGGGTCGGTGCTCTTGAGTTGAAGTACGATAATCTCGGCGCCGTATTCCTCAACGCATTTTTTTGCCCATGCGGCCGGGTCCGAGACCACGTCCTTAAAAGGCTCCATTGCCGCGGCCGGCCACTCTTCGGGTGCCATGTCCCAGATCTCCATGGCGACTTTCGGTTTGTGGGGCATTTCCCCCTCAAACTGATAGAGTGGGTAGCAGGTTTCGCCTCCGACGGTAATGGCTTTGTCGCCTTTACCGATGGAGATCGCCTTTATCGCACCTGCATAGGATTCCTTGTAGAATTCGAAACTCAAAGTTACCTCCTTATCAGCTATCGGTTAATGATTGAGGTTTGCTACAGCAATGCGGTTGTTCATTTTTCGAGTGGCAGGGTAGAACCCCGGTCACAAAATGAAAAACTCAGGCCCCCTTTCGTATAAGAATTTTTTATATATAGTATCTACAACGGTAGATAAAAAGCCGTGGATGCGGATAGGCGGGTATAGGATAGGGTTGAGGTCAGGGTGATGGATCGTTTTCTTTTTCATGCAGCACAGCATCGTCAAAACAGCCCTCTGGTACGCCAATGATGACTAATTTGTCAGCCGGAAAAACGGATTTTGATTTGTTGCGAAAGGGCCACTGGGGCCGAGATGGCCTCCCGCTTCCCAAAGGCGGAAAACCAAGGATTACTCTTATAGGTTGAATGGTTTATTTGTCAATAGAGGAGTGGGATTAAATCCCAATTCTTACTATATTGCCTTCAGTGCGAAACGGGAATCGACGGCCATTAAAATACCTACCGGTGGAACCGCTGTTATCCTATATAGTTATGACCATATGCGCATCCGCCTGATTCCGGTCAGGACGGTTGCCGCCGCCGGGCCATGCGCTCCTTGAGCCGGGGAAACTGGTTGATGTCCGTGTGTGGCAGAAACAGGGCTGCCACATAATTATCCATGTAGGATGGGGTTTCCGACAGCTCGAAATTGGTCATGCTGCGGGTCGCCTCCACCACATCCCTGCGGATCCGGTTGGTCAAGCTGCTCATCTTGGCTCCCAGGAGGGAGCTGTTGCCGATAAAGGTGACCTTGTCCGCATCGATCTCCGGCAGCAGCCCGATGGTGATGGCCTTTTCTAGGTCCACGTAACTGCCGAATCCGCCGGCCAGGATGATGCGGTCGATGTCCTGCATGCCCATGCCCACCTCGGTTAAAAGGGTCATGCAGCCGCTGAAGATGGCCCCCTTGGCCCGGATCAGGTTTTCGATGTCGATTTCGGTAAGGGCGATGTCCCGGTCGATCTGGGTCTCGCTGGCCCAGGCCAGCACATATTCCCACACCCCGTTGTCTTTTCGAATGCGGTTCGTGGAGAGTTCCCTGTTGAACTTGCCCAGGTTGTTGATCAGGCCCAGTTCGAACATGACGGCGGTCATGATGATCAGCCCGGACCCGCAGATGCCCTTGGGGCGCAAATTGCCGATGGTCATGAGCATGGGCTCCCAGGTGGCCGGATCCAGTGAGAAGTCTTCGATGGCGCCCTTGGCCGCCCGCATACCGAATTTAATGCCTCCGCCTTCAAAGGCCGGTCCGGCGCTGCAGGCGGCGCAGGCCAGCCAGTCCCGGTTGCCGATGACGATCTCCGCATTGGTGCCGATATCCATGAAAAGGGTCAGCCGATCGTCCAGATACATCCCCGACCCCATGACCCCTGCCACGATATCACCGCCCACGTAGCTGGAAACGGCCGGATAGACCAGGGCCGTGACGTGATCCCGCAGATCCAGGCCGATATCCACCGCCCGGATGGGCGGGTAAAGTGTGGACGCCGGCACGTAAGGGGAGCGGCGGATGTAGCGGGGATTGACCTTGAGCAGCAGTTGGGTCATGGTGGTGTTGCCAGCCAGGGTGATGGCGGCGATATCGTCCGGATCCACCTTGGCGCGGCGAACGATCTTGCCGATGATGGTATTGATGGTTTGCGCCACCACCTTGTGCAGGCGATCCAGCCCATCCTCTTTTTCGGCAAATACTATCCGGCTGATCACATCCTCGCCGTAGCTGATCTGGCCGTTGAACTCGCCATGTTCGGACAGGATCTCCCCACTCTTCAGGTCGATGAGCTGGCCGTAGATGGTAGTGGTGCCGATATCCATGGCGATAGCATAGTTGCGGTCGGTGGTGTCTCCGGGCTGGACGTTGATGATTTCGGTTTTGCCGCTGTTCATCACCGGCCGGGCAAGGGTGGCGGTAACCCGGAACCCGTCCTCGCGCAGCACGTCGGGAAGCTTGCGGATGACCGGCAGGCTCACCGTCAGGCGGTGCTCGTCGTGATGAAGCTTCAGGTGGCTGACCAATCGAGTGACATCGGGCAGGTGATCCTGATTGTTTGGTTCGGGCAGTTCAATGTAGACTTTCTCCACCGGCGGCAGGAACAGCCCCTGTTCCTTCAAATCGTTGAGGTCCATCTGCTGGATGGTGGCCGTGCGCCGAGGGACATAGCGCTGGCTGAGCACGCTGGCATCGACGGTCGATTCGACCGGCACACGCACCACCACATCCCCGGTAATCGTCGACCGGCAGGCCAGGCGGTACCCCTTTTCCAGGTCGGCCGGGCTTAACTGATCGCTCAGTCCCCCTTCCACCTCGCCCGCTTCCACGATAACCCGGCATTTGCCGCAAAGGCCCTCCCCGCCGCAGGAGGCGTTGATATGCACCCCTGCTTCCATGGCTGCCCGGATCAGATTTTCACCTTCATTCACTTTGATTTCCCGGTTGTGGGGGAGGAATTTAATGGTATGGGAGGTCATGATGATTCCTTAATTATGGGATTGAGGCATTAAGGGATTGAGGAATTAAAAGAATTCTGCCTATTCGGGTTTTGTTGTCCGCCAATCCCTCAATTCCTAAATCCGCAATTCTTTAATTATTTTTATTTTTTCATATCGTCAAACCGGCAACTCAAGGCTGCCATGCTGTCTTCCATGGCGGTGAACACATGCACCGGCAGGCTGTTGAACAGGCTGATCATGCCTTGGTTGTCAGGTGCCGTATACGCGGTAAAGCCGGCGATGCCGTTGTCCCGCGCCCCTTCAAAGAGCTTTTTCATCAACCGCTTGCCAAGCCCCTTGCCCTGCCAGGCGCCGCTGACTGAGAAGGCGACCTCAGCCAGGTTGCAGGACGGATCCAGCAGGTACTCGCCGATGCCCACCACCTTGCCGAAGCCGAACTCGCCGACCACCGCCAGAATGGTGAGGTTTTTGATGTAGTCGACCTGGGAGATGGCTCCCACATCGTCGCTGACGAAACTGGTCTTCTCGTGAAAAAAGCGTGAGACGATATCGTCTTTGTCCAGGGTGTAAAAATGTTCCTGGATCCGCCGTTCGTCAACCGGTTTGGCCGGGCGGATGGTTATCGCTTGGCCCTCAATCTCAAGCGTCTCTTCCAGGTGGAGAGGATAAACGCCGTGCAGGGAGCCCTTCATCTTTCGTTCGGCGCCGATCAGGTTCAACCGCTTGGCCTGGTGCAACAGTTCATCCCGAAAATCCGGGTGGGCGATGCTGATCATGGCCATGGCCCGCTCCTGGAGGCTTTTGCCGAATAGGTTCACGACACCGAATTCGGTGGCCACGTAGTGTACGTCGGCCCGGGGCACCACGACGGCGGTGTCACCCAGCACGGGAACGATGCGGCTTTTTTCCCCACCCACGGCGGTGGCCGGAAGCATGATGATGCTGCGTCCCCCCTCGGACTGAAAGGCCCCCCGAATGAAATCGAGCATGCCGGTGACACCGGAAAAGTTGTTGAGCTCCAGGGCATCCGCCGCCACCTGGCCGGTCAGGTCCATGGCCATGGCGACGGACAGAGAGACCATCTTGTTGTGGGCGGCGATGACCGCCGGCGAGTTGACCACATCTGACGGGTGAAATTCAATGGCCGGGTTGTCGTTGATGAATTCGTAAAGATTGGGCGATCCGATGGCGCTGCTGGCCACCATTTTCCCGTTGTTCAATCCTTTGCGGCGATTGGTGATCACTCCCCGGGCAAAAAGGTGCATCATTTCGTTGGTCATAAACTGAGTGTGAATGCCCAGGTCGTTTTTGTCCGAAAGCGTCATCACGGTTGCCTGGGGAGCCGTACCCGGGCTGATTTGAAGCGTGGAACCATCCTCGATGAGCCTGGGGGTTTCCGTGGATATTACCCTGGCGGCGGCCACCTCCGCGGATCTGACCATCGTCCAGGTGAATCCGGAAATGCCCCGGGTGCTGGGCCGCAGCTTCATTCACGTCAACGATGTCCAACTGGTGGTTGAAAAGCAAGAGCCCATCCTGACCCTGCCAACCGTCCCCGAATCCGAAGCAGCCAACACGATATCCCGCCTGATTGCCAGGCTCATCGAGGATGGCTCCACGCTTCAAATCAGCCCGGGTACGGCTCCCCAGGCAACCTTGATGACGCTTTCGGACAAAAACGACCTGGGCATTCACACTCAGTTTATGACCA
>NZ_JASJGN010000013.1:0-4356 GCF_033791525.1 Desulfosarcina sp. | reverse complement strand
CCGGGAAATGCCATCATCAACGCCAACCCCACGACTTGCAGCGCAACGAAAGGCAGAATGCCCTTGTAAATATCCGTCATGCTGTATTCAGGAGGGGCGACACCCTTGAAGTAGAACAAGGCGTAACCGAAGGGCGGGGTTAGGAATGAAGTCTGCAGATTGATACAGATCAGCATGGCGAACCACAAGGGATTGAAATCCAAGTCCAGGGCGATGGGGGTGAAGATCGGCACCACCACCAGCAGAATCGCCGCCCAGTCGATGAACATCCCCAAGATGAACACCACGGCCATCATGATCACCAGCACCACGTACTCGTGCACATCCATGCCCAGCAGGGTATCGGCCACCACATCGCCGCCGCCCATGCTCAGAAACACCGAGCTGAAGAATTTACCGCCGATGAAGAGCATCATCACCATGGCGGTGGTTTTCAAGGTGGCGCGGCAGCTGTCCCTGAATACCAGCCAGGTGAGCTTGCGGTTGGCCAGCGCCAGTATCGCCGCACCGCTGGCGCCCATGCCGGCCGCCTCGGTGGGGGTGGCCACGCCGCCCAGAATGGTTCCCATCACCGCAAGAATCAGCGCCAGGGGAGGCACCAGCGACTTTAAGGTCATGCCCCATTTTTGTGCAGCTGTGTATGTGCCAGCCTCTTCTTTCGAAATCGGGGGACCCAGCTTCGGGTTAATGTTGCAGCGAATTAGAATATAGGCGAAATACAAACCGGCCAGCAGCATGCCCGGGAAGATAGCCCCGGCAAACAGGTTGCCGACAGTGGTCTCCTTGAGTCCGGTCAAGCCGCCGTATATGACCATCATGATGGATGGGGGTATCAAAATTCCCAGGGTACCGGCCGCACAGATGATACCGCTGGTCATCTCTTTCTGGTAGTTCTTGCGCAGCAGCGCCGGGGTGGCCAGCAATCCCATCGCGACCACCGAGGCACCGATGATGCCCGTGGTGGCGGCAAAAACGGTGCACACCATAACAACTGCCAGGCCCAGCCCGCCCTTGATGCTTCCCAGTACCACGTACATGGCCTCGAAAAGCTTGTCGCTGACCTTGGAGCGGTCCAGCAGCTGGGCCATGAGAATGAACAGCGGGATGGCCACGAGCACATAGTTTTCCATGACGCCCCAGGCGTTGTTGGCAAACATGTTGAACAGGGGACCGACATTGAACCCGTTGTCGATCAACCCGAACAGGGTTGCCACAGCCGCCAGGGTGTAGGCCAGCGGGTGACCGAAGATAATAGCCACAATCAGCGACACGAACATCGCGACAGTTAGAAATTCTACACTCATGATTAGTTACCTCACCCCTTCCGCTTTACCTTGCAAAACCCTGATATTATGTATTAAATTAGAAATTCCCTGAATCAGCAAAAACGAAAAAGAGATGGCCATCAGGGTTTTGATGGGATAGATCGGCGGTGCCCAGCTGGTGGGGTTGAGTTCCAGGCCGGCGATGGATGTCAGGGCGTATTTCCAGGATGCGATCGTCATCAGGATCATCACCGGCATGAAAAAGACCAGATTGGTCAGAACACCGATTACCCCCTGGGGCCGCTGCGACATGCGCGAAGTAAAGATGTCCACCCGCACATGGCCGCTGTATACGTCGCAGTAAGCCAGGCCCAGCATGTAGTGCACCCCGTACAAAAACGTGGTGGCTTCAAAGCCCCAGCTGGTGGGTGCGTTGAATGCGTAACGCATGACCACCTCGTAAACCACCACCAGCAGCAGCGGCAGGGCGAGCAACGCACTGACCTCGCCTTGCTTGATGTTAAATGTATCAATTGCTTTGGATAGTTTTGCCAGCATGCCTCTTGTTCCTTTCAAACGGCACGTGATCCGTTGATATGGGTTGAAGGTCTGCATCTCCTGGAAGCAGACCTTCAACCGTTGCGTTCAATGGATTAAATGCCAATGGGTCTCTATTCGGTAATACGACCGCCGATGTAGGTTTCATATGGCCACGGAGTCGCTCCGGAGCGGGCATCGCGCCAGTCGGCAAAATCCGCTATGAAAGCTTCCTGGCTGTCGAGCACCTTTTTCACATCCGGGTATTTGGCCTTGACGCCGTCCAGGTATGTTTTGGTGGTCTTGCGGAATTCGATAAGGGTTTCTTTGTCCATCTTGACGAATTCCATTTTGTCCTTGAAGCGGCGAACGGCTTCGGCGTTGAGGCTGTTGATCCAGTTGTAGCTCCACAACTGGGTCTCCCTGGCACAGATGTCGATGATCCATTTCAGGTCTTCGGGCAGTTTTTCATATGCATCCTTATTGAAGAACAGGGCGCACTGGACACCGGGCTGATGCACGCCGGGCTGGATGGCGTATTTAGTGATCTCATCAAATCCCATGGGATAATTGATCGCCGGAGAGGAGAACTCTGCGGCATCGATGACGCCCCGCTCCAGGGCCAGGTAGACTTCGCCGCCAGGCAGGGGGGTGACCGAAGCGCCCAGATTGTTCATGATGTCCATGTACCAACCCGGGGTACGAACGCGCATGCCCTTGAAATCTTCCATCTTGGCGGAGCGTTTGTTGGAGGACAGACCCATCTCCTGACCAACCTGGCCACCGGGCAGAGCGAAGAGGTTGAACTGGCCATAGAGTTCCTGCATCATCTCAAGGCCGCCTTTTTCATAAAGCCAGATGTTGTAACCCTCGGCATCCAGGCCGAAAGGCACGGAGGCAAAGGCCACGAACGCTTCGTTTTTTCCCTTCCAGTAACCGGGCCAGTCATGACCGACCTGGGCGCTGCCCTCACTTACTGCGTCGAAGCTTTGCATGGCAGGTACCAACTCGCCAGCTGAAAAGGGCTTAATATCCAACCGGCCGGCAGAAGCCAGGCGTACGCTGTCGGCAAAATGCACGGCGATATCGTAAAACAGAAGGCCTTTGCTCCAGGGCATTACCATTTTCCAGCGGATTTTTTCAGTGCTGGTTTTGAAATTGACGCGCTTGGCCATATCATGGCGTTTGTCGCTGCCGAATTTTTCACGTTTGGCATAGGATGCGCTGGTCAGGAAACAAAGGGCCAAGGCAATGCAAAAAATGGTGGTTAACGCTTTTTTCATGACGGGTTCCTCCCTGCTAATTCGAATGGATTGAAAACATCTCAACTTGAAAAGTTGTAAATTGAGCACTTGCCTACAGGTTAGCCGCTCACCTCCTTTCAATGACATCTGGAAGGTCTTGTATTATGGTCCAATGTTTAAGGATTTATTGGTCATACCAATAATAGGTTTGGATAGTATAGACGCCGGACCATGTCAAGAATAATTTGGGATACAAAGGATAAATGCGATTCATTTTAAAAAGCATCCTTGACAGGCCTGCGCTGCACTTGTGACAGGTGTTCAACCAATTGGGTGCAAGTCGCCTCCGGGCAGCAGGATATAGGGCCGGTCCATCCTTATTCGATGATTGGTTCATGCCATTGGTGGCAGTCATCATCGGGTCAGAACCGAAAGCGTTGATTACTATTTAGTGTCTGTCCAGAAATAGGCAAATTGGGTCGAGATCAAGGCTTTCGAAAAATTTTACCGGAGGCATATGTTTGATATTCCGAGGATAACATTTTTCGAATAACGCAGATGTCGGGCGAATTGGTCATTTATGGATGGGCACTATTTATGATTCGGACAGTGAGGTATATATCGCTCTGTTTCCAGCATATAGATGGAAACCGCTCGCTCCGCAAGAAGAAAAGGCCCGACTTCCATGGACCGGTTCGAAAATGGCGGTACCAATTGAAATGCATACCCTTTGGGTTTTCTAAATTTTGCAATTTCAGGACCAGAAAAAAATAACCGGGCAATTAAATTGTGACCTGCATGATATCAAAGGCTTAACACCTTTTCATGGATTCCTGGTTTTTTTTAAGTAGACGCAGACCCAGCCAAAGTGTATTTATTTAGATACATGACGCAATTTTGAGACATATTCGTTCACCTGAACTTTTATTTCATTCTTGACCGCAAAGGATCATTTTCGGATGGCGAAAAACCAACATGTGGCGCAATCTAATGAATTAAATCGGATAAAAAACCAACTCGAACTGTTTCAACTGATATTCGACAGCATCTACAACGGTGCCATGGTAACGGATGCCAATGGTCTCGTGACCCATCTAAATAAGCCCTATGCGCAGTTTCTCGGCCTCGATGCAGAAAAAAGCATCGGAAAACACTGCACGGAAGTCGTCGAAAACAGCCGGATGCACATCGTGGCCCGCACGGGCAAGCCCGAAATCAACCATACCCAGACTATTCGCGGCCAGAACATCGTGGTGCACCGCATTCCCATTCGAAGAGAGGGGAGCGTCATCGCCGTGTTCGGCCTGGTG
>NZ_JASJGN010000012.1:0-5135 GCF_033791525.1 Desulfosarcina sp. | reverse complement strand
AAGGACAATAAGGAACATAGTAAATATTGTCCGATCCAGATGAGTAAAGAATATTCTCTGCTCGTCTTTGTATGAGGTAAAGTAATTACCGGTTGCTAACCAACGATTTGTTGACATAATTTATACACGCTCAATTTCATTTATTCCAAAAAGCCCGTGTGGTATGATAAGTAGGATGACCAACAAGATGATATAGGGCAGCACCTCGGCAGTACCGTTGAGCCCCCAGTTGCCGTCAAGATATCCGCTGGCAAACTGCTGGATCAGCCCTATAATAATACCTGCCACAACCGCTCCGAGTATTGAATCCAGCCCCCCTAGAATAACCACGGGAAAGACGGTAATCCCGAAAGCGTGCAGTGTATCAAAGTTAAGCCCAGTAATATTACCGATAATGGTACCCGCAGCCGCTGCACTCAGCCCGGCTGTAGCCCATGCCAGCCCGAATACCCTGGGGACGGAAATACCCACGGACATGGAGGCAAACTGGTCATCCGATACCGCCCGCATGGAGATGCCCACCGTGGATTTTTTAAAAAACCATGAGAACCCTCCGATCATCACAGCCGTCACGATTACGCCCACGAGCTGAGTCCAGGAGATAGACACACCACCGAAGGATATCAAGGTTTGGGGCAAGAATATTGGAAAAGAGAAGTTTACCGACCCGAACGGTGTCAGAAAAATCAACCCATCGATGATGGACATCAGGCCGATCGTTACCATGATCACGGAGATGATCGGCTCTCCGATCAAGCGACGCAAAAATATCCGCTCCACGCTCATGGATAGGAAAAACGTAATCACCATACTCAGAAAAAATGATATATAAATCGGAATCCCCGCCATTCCGGTTAACGCATAGGCGATAAAGGCACCGGCGGCAATAATTTGTCCGTGAGCGATATTCAGCACCTTGCTCGATTTATAGATCAGGACAAATCCCAGTGCCGCCAAGGCATAAATGGAACCCACCACGATGCCGCTGACCACCAATTGAAAAAAGTAACTCATCAGAACCCTTCCATGGTATAAAATGAAATCTTGGTTTTCACCGTGGTTGATTGTCCATCCTGGTACTGGAAGAAGGCCTCCACCTCCTTTTCGCTGATGCTCTCATCGTAGAGGGCATCATACAGGTTCTGGTATTTCTCCCGTACGAATTTCCTGCGAATTTTTCCTGTTTTGGTCAACTCGCCGTCGTCCATGTCCAGCAGTTTGTATAAAATCGCAAACCGTTTGATCCTGAAGTGCTCCTTTTCTGCCCGAGAATTGATTTCGGCCACCTGCTCCTTGACCAGTCCGGCCACTTCGGGTTTGGCCGACAGATCCATATAGGTGGTGTAGGAGATGCCCCGGTCTTCCGCCCATTTGCCCACCACGATGGGGTCGATGTTGATCAGGGCGGCCACATAATCCCGCTTGTTTCCAAAGATCACCGCTTCTTTTATATAGGGGCTGAATTTGAGTTTGTTCTCCAGGAACATGGGACTGAACATCTCGCCCTCGATGTTGTGCATCACATCCGCCAACCGGTCGATGACCACCAGGTGGCCATGCTCGTCGATGTAGCCGGCATCGCCGGAGTGCAACCAGCCGCCTTCCAACAGCTCCTCCGTTTTTTCAGGCAGCTTGTAATAGCCGGGCGTCACCGAGGGTGATCGGGACAGGATTTCGCCCTCTTCTGAAATTTTGCACTCGGTGTTGGGTAACGGTTTGCCCACCGTATCGGGCCGAACGTCGCCGTCCCTGTGCATGTAGGCGATGCCCACGATCTCGGTCTGGCCGTAGATCTGCTTCAGGTTGACCCCGATGGCCTGGTAGAAGGTGAACAGTTCGGGGCCCAGGGCGGCGCCGCCGGTGTAGGCCCGGCGCAGGCGCAACAGGCCTATCTGGTTGATCAAAGGCCGGAACATGATCTGGTAGCCCAACCAGGCCTTGAATCTCAGACCTGGCGGCATGGGTTTGCTCGACATGCGGTAGCCGGCCGCTTTTTCGCCGACTTTGATGAAATAATAATAGAGTTTCCGGTTTAGCCAGTACGACTCGTCGATTTTGAGCCAGATCTGGGAGCGGATGGTCTCATAAATCCGGGGTGCCCCGAACATGAAATGCGGGCCAATCTCCTTGAGATCTTCCATGGCCGTTTCCACCGATTCGGGGAAATTGATGGTAATCCCGGTGGCCATGGCCACGCCAAACGAGTTCATCTGCTCACCGATCCAGGCAAAGGGCAGGAAGGAGAGATACTCGTCGGTGTCCGCCAGAGGGTCCGCATCAGTGAGCTGCAATCCCATGCTGATAAAGTTCTTGTGGGTCAGCATGGTCCCCTTGGACAAACCGGTCGTGCCGGATGTCAGGCAGAGGTGGCAGACCTGGTCGGCTGTGCCTTGATCCACCAGCCGTTCATACAGATCCGGGTTTTTGGCATGGACGTCGTCGCCGAGCCGGTAGAGATCGTCCATGAAGACGAACCAGTCATCGGACCGGTAGCCGCGCATGCCGCGGGGGTCCTCGTAGATGACATGCTTGACGCCCGGGACCCGTTCACGGATCTCTACAATTTTGTCCACCTGTTCCTGGTTGTCGCAAAAGACCATGGAGACGTTCATGTATGCCAGCAGTTGGGCGATTTCTTCGGGCATGGTGGTCTGGTAGATGGCCGCGGAGACACCGCCTACCGCCTGTGCGCCAATGGCGGTGAACAGCATTTCCGGAATGTTGTCGCCGATCAAGGCGATGGAATCGCCTTTTTTTAACCCGAGCTTTTGCAGGCCCAGCCCTGTCTTGCGAACCAAATGGTAATAGTCATTCCAGGTGTAGCTGTTCCAGCGGCCGAATTCTTTTTCCCGCAAAGCGACTTTGTCACCGGTGCTTTCGACTCGCCAGCGCAGCAATTGTGGAATGGTAAGTGACTGGAGGTGTTGCGTGTCTGTCGTGTTCAATTAATCTTCTCCGATGTAGGCCTCGATAACCTTTTCGTTAGCGGCCACTTCTTTCGGTGTCCCCGATCCGATGACTTCCCCGAAGTCCAGCACGTGGATGCGATCGGAAATATCCATGACAACACCCAGATCATGCTCAACCAGGATGATCGTTGTCTTTTGCTCCTTTTTAATATCCATGACGAACCGTACGATATCTTCTTTTTCTTCGATATTCATTCCCGCCATGGGCTCGTCCAACAGAAGCAGTTGGGGGTTCAGCGTCAGCGCCCTGGCCACCTCAACGCGTTTCTGGATGCCGTAGGCCAGATTGCCCACCGTGCTTTTGCGGTAAGGCTCGAGCTCCATGAAATCAATGACATTTTCCACGTAGGCGCGGTTTTCGGCCTCCAGCCGCGATGCCTTGCCGACGTAAATCATGGCCTGGAGAAAATTGTATTTCAGGTTGGTATGGCGGGCCAGCAGCAGGTTGTCGAGGACGGACAGGCCGCTGAACAGTTCCAGATTCTGAAACGCCCGGGCGATGCCCAGCTTGGTCACCTGGTGGGGAAGCGCGTGGGTCAACCGTTTGTCGCCATATCTTATCTCCCCTGTGGTCGGGTGATAAAATCCGGAGATGCAGTTCAGTATGCTGGTTTTGCCGGCACCGTTGGGCCCGATGATGGAGGTGATCAGTCCCGGTTCGATGGTCATGTTAACATCGGAAAGTGCGTTCAACCCGCCGAAAGTAAGCGTAACGTTCTCAATGGATAAGGTGGTCATATAAGCTCAACATGGTTTGTGTGACAGCTGAAGATGTTGCCGGGTGCAAGGTCTGATACCACAGGGCGGCAGATTTGAAAAAGTGTCCTTAATGTTTCGTTTGGCAGTTAAAAAAATAAATTGTATTCATATTATTGTCTAAGTTTTTCATACTATAAATTATTTTTATTAAATCGAATACGTTGGAGTTGATCGATTAAGGATTTAAAGTGATGGATGGATCCTTTATGAATCAGTATCGTTTTAACACACAAGAATGTCAAGTTGATAAAATAGCAGGTAAATAGTGGGTAATAACCGCTACTCTTCATATGAGAGCAGATGGGTTCTGAGGTTTATTTTTTTGTTTCTTAGCCCCAGTTTGGTGCGGATGTGGTGGCGGTGAAAGAGAACCGTATTCTTTGAAATCAGCAACAATTCGGCGATCTCTTTGTTCGTTTTTCCTTCCTTGATCAGGTTGGCCACGCGGATTTCGGTGGGAGTGAAGTTCAGGTATCGAGATGAGAGCTTGCTGATAAAAGGCGAAATAATATTGTCCAGGTTGGACTGCAGGATTTCAAGCATGGTTTCCTGATGGGGTTCCAGGTGCCCTCTTTTCAGACGGACCAGATAGGGAGATACCAGTTCCTTGACATTGGAAAGTACATTTTCCTGCATTTCCCGTTTGTCCTCCTCCCGCTTTTTAAGCAGGACCTGCAGTGCGGTGTTGACCTCTTCCAGATAACTGGATTGGGCTCTCAAGGCCGCTTCCGCCCGCTTGCGCTCTTCGATTTGCTGTTTGAGCCGGCGGTTGGTGTCGGCCAGTTCCGCGGTTCGCTCCTGGACCAGTTCCTCCAACTGGCCGTGATATTGCTGGAGGGCTTCCTCCGCCTTTTTGCGGGCACTGATATCTCTAAGGGTAACGATATTGCCCACCGGCCGGCCCTTTTGATTTTGAAACAGGGTCGAGCTGATTTGAACGTCCAGCACCCGTCCATTCCTGGCCAGTCGCTTGGTTTCGAACATGGTGATTTTCCGGCCGCTCAGCATTTCGTCGATGGCAGCTTTGGTCTCCGGCCAGCACTCTTCAGGGACGAAATCAATCTGTTTGCCCAGCAGTTCGTGGCGGGATAGACCGAAGGTCTGCTCAAATGCCGGGTTGACGTAGGTGGCAATCCCTTTCATGTTGTATGCGACAATGGGATCTGGGGAAGATTCAAGGAAGGACCGGTAGCGCTGTTCGCTCTCACGAATGCGGGCCTCGGCTTTTTTTCGTTCGGCCAGTTCGCGGGTGACCTTGCTGTATAGGGTGGCTTTTTCCAGTGCCAGCAGCGTCAGGGCGGCAAAGCGTTCAAGGACAATCACATCCTCCTGGTCGAAGCGCTTTTCCGGATCCACATGGGCCAGACCGATGACGCCCTGAACCTGACTGTCGGATTTCAGCGGAAT
>NZ_JASJGN010000011.1:0-15230 GCF_033791525.1 Desulfosarcina sp. | reverse complement strand
CATGCTGGCGGCGGTGATCATTTTGACAATCAACATTTTGGTGGATTTATTGTATGCGTTCCTCAACCCCAAGATCAGGTACGAGTAGTTAATTGTGACGGTTCCTCAAAAATCCCGATATCTGCGTTGCGCTTCATCCTTCGTCATTGCGGAGTATGATCAATACGCCTCATTACTCAGGATTTGCAAGCCTTGATCTCGGGCTTTTTAAGAAACCGTCCGGAATGCAATTTCCAGGAAAACAAATTCGCTTCTTGTTAATTAACCAAGGTTTAAGGTTCGAAGAAAGTAATATGAGTCGCTTGCTTCAATCCCAACACGTTCGTAACTATCTGCGGGACCCGTCCGCCCTGATCGGCAGCATCGTTTTGCTGATCTTTTTCTTTTGTGCGATTTTCGCGCCATTGATTGCACCCATGGATCCGTATGATCTGATGACCGTGGATCTGGGCAACTTTTTACTGCCGCCCGCCTGGATGGACGGCAGCCTGTCGGCTTTCCCACTGGGAACCGACGACCAGGGACGCGGAATTCTCTCCACGATCATATACGGGCTGCGCACATCGCTTATTGTCGGTTTTTCGGTGGTAGCCATTTCCAGCGTTATCGGCATCGTCATGGGCATGCTTGCCGCTTATTATGGCGGTGTCCTGGATGCGTTGGTCATGCGTTTGGCCGACACGGTGTTTGCTTTTTCCACCACCCTGCTGGCCGTATTGTTGCTGGGGGTGTTTGAAACCCGGGGCGTGGTCACGGTAATCTTCGCCATCTGCATTGCCGACTGGGTCAAGTACGCCCGTACTATCCGCGGCAGCGTGCTCGAGATCAAGGACAATGCCTACGTGGTCGCTGCTCGTTCTTCCGGGGCCGGGGACTTTCGCATCCTTTTTCGCCACATCCTTCCCAACGCGCTGCCGCCTATTTTGGTGGTCATGGCCGTTGATCTAGCGGTGGTGATCATGCTGGAGGCGACCCTGAGCTTTCTGGGGGTCGGCGTGCCGCTTACCGAACCGTCCATCGGCATGATGATCGCCATCGGCAAGAATTACATCTATGCCGGCATGTGGTGGCTGACCCTGTTCCCCGGTGCCACCCTGATTTTTCTGGTGGTGGCCATCAACCTTTTTTCCGACTGGCTGAGGGATGAGTTGAACCCCAAGCTGGCGCGCCAAACCTGATGATTATGGCCGGATTCCTAAAACGCCCGATATCTGCGTTACGCTTCGTCCCTCGTCACTGCGGAGTACGTGCATGTACGCCTCATTCCTCGGGTCTCGCAAGCCTTGATCTCGGGCGTTTTACGAACCCGTTTCAATCAGGAGGCGTCCATGAATCCAAAAAAAGGATTTCAAAGGAATTGCAATAGAAGTACTGCCGCTTCCTCCATCTATCTTGGGCGAATCAACCTCCCTAAAGCTTAAAACAATCAAATAAACATTTGAAAACGGATATGAAAACATTCATTGGTAGCCGGATAGACGACTTTCTCAGCGACCTGGAGACCCTCGTCAATATCGACAGCAGCAGCGACAACATTGCCGGCATCGCCGCCGTGGCGGAATGGTTGCGCTGGCGGCTGGAGGCGATCGGTTTCTCTACCCGTTTGGAGAAGTTGGGGGACCGGGGCGTGCCCTGCCTGCAGGCCAGCAACCGGTCTACAGAACAGCCCTTCGACATCATGTTTCTGGGACACATGGACACGGTCTTTCCGACGGGTGAAGTGGAGAAACGACCCTTTGCCGCAGACGGGGACCGGGCGACCGGTCCCGGAGTCTGCGACATGAAGGGTGGCTTGCTGGTCGCCCTGCATGTACTGGAGGTCCTTCACCACGACGGCGAGCTGAACCGATTGTCGATTGGCGTCTGCTTCAATGGCGATGAAGAAGTGGGTTCGGGATCGTCCAGGTCATGGATCGAGGCCCATGCCCGCAACAGCCGACGGGTGTTCGTCTTCGAACCCTGCCGCCCGGGAAACCGGTTCGTCCTGCAGCGAAAAGGAGGCGGCGGCTATACGATCACGGCCAGGGGCACCGCCGCCCATGCCGGGGTGGAGCCGGAAAAGGGGGCCAACGCTGCCGTGGAGATTGCCCACCAGACGCTTGCCACACAGCAGTTCAACGATCAGGCCGGTGAAGGCACATCGGCCCATGTGACCGTGATCCGGAGCGGCGAAAAGACCAACATAATTCCCGATACAGCCCGGGCGTCGGTGGATGTCCGTGTGGCCGTAAAGAGCCAGGTGGCCACGGTCAAAGCATTTTTTCAATCCTTGCCGGATCATACCCATATCGCGGGTGTCAGTCTGTCTGTCAGCGGCGGGGTAGACCGGCCGCCCATGGAGGCCGATGACCGGACGCTGGCGTTGTGGCGGTTGATCAAGGCTCAGGCGTCGAACCTGGGATTGAAGATTGAGTCCATCTCCACCGGTGGCTGTTCGGACGGCAATTACACCTCTGCGCAGGGTGCGCCCACCATCGACGGCATGGGGCCTGTGGGGGCCAATGCTCACCGTCAGGATGAGTATGTGGAGGTGGGCAGTATTGCGCCCCAGATCCAGCTCATCGCTTCCGTGTGTAGAGCGATTGCTCAAGAAAAGGCGTAAAGATGCATGCGCAGCGGCTTCCGCTTGCGTGATAGGGGGCGCCTAATCGGGAATACCGCAATTGCGGTCCCTTTCGATTCTGTGCATACGGCGGCGCTTCCTTCAATCGCTGCCAATCCCGTCACCCCTCCAGCTCGACCGTCTCCACCAGCACCCGGGCCGTACCCTGTTTGTAAAAGCCCAGCCGTTTGGCGGCCCCCGCGCTCAGATCGATCATACGTCCATCGATAAAGGGCCCGCGATCATTCACCCGCACGACGATGCTGCGCCGGTTGGACAGGTTGGTCACCCGCACGAAGATGGGCAGGGGCAGGTGTTTGTGGGCGGCGCTCAGCCCATCCGGTTTGAAGGCTTCGCCGTTGGCCGTCATGTGGCCGCCCCGCTGCCGGTAGGTTTCATTGCCGTACCAGGAGGCGATGCCTTTTTCACGATAGGTTTTCGCCTGCACCACCGTCATGGGCACATAGCGCTTGCCCCGGACAGTGTAGGGTGAAGCCTTGACGCGGCCCTGGGCAATGGCTTCCTTGGGGGACAGGCCGTCGATGGTGTCGATGTCGTCATGGGTCAACGGCCAGGAGAACGGTGCGGTGACCACGTCGAAGGTGAATCCGCCGACCGTGTAGACGGTGCTGCCGGCAAATTTGGTCACCTTGTAGGCCATGACCACGGTTCCCTTGGTCAACCGGTAGGTGGTTCGAATCACACCGCAGGCGGAAAGGATCAGACTTGCCGCAGCCAACAGGGTGATAAAAAAGCGCATTGGCCGATTGCTTTTCCGGTTACTCATGTTTCTAATGATGGCAACCACTTTAATGTTTACGGTAATCGGTTCACAGTTCACGGTTTTTTCAATAAACGATGCGACGAGTGAAGCATTGGGGTATTGATAGACTTTCAGAAATCCGAAAATACTTATTATTTCGCTTCAAACCGCAATATTATTTAAAATCTTCTAAATCCTCAAAAGAAGATCACATAATTTTCCTCTACTTTCTGTTTTTTAACCGTGAACCGATAACTGTAAACTGTGATCTGATAATTATTGTTTTCTCACCACCAGGCTGCCGATGGAATAGCCCGCACCGAAGGAGCAGATGACGCCGTGGTCGCCGGGTTTCAGGTCCTGGCGGTAGAGGTGAAAGGCGATCAGCGAACCCGCCGAGGCGGTGTTGGCGTAGCGGTCCAGCACAATGGGCGCTTCATCGAAGGTGGCCTCTCGCCCCAGCAGCTTGCCGCCGATATGCAGGTTCATGTTGATATTGGCCTGGTGAAGCCACCAGCGTTTGATGTCAGGCACGTTCAAACCATGCTGGGAGATATGGTCCGTCAAATGCTGGATGGCCATGGGGCATACCTCTTTGAATACCCGGCGGCCGTTCTGATGAAACAGCTTGTCGGCACCGAACGGGTCCACATCGTTGGCTCGGCTGACATAGCCGAAATTGGAGCGCACATGGCTGGAGAATTTGGTTTTGGCCCGGGTGCTGAGAATTTCATAGCTGTGCGGTGCCGTGCAGGCATCGGAACCCTCCAGGACTGTCGCCGTGGCCACGTCGCCGAAGATGAAGTGGCTGTCCCGATCACAATAATTGACCTGGGGTGAGGTTAGTTCCGGGCTGATGGTCAGCACGTAGCGGGCCGTGCCGGCGGCGACCATTTCATATGCGCGGTGCAGGGCAAAGGTGGCCGCCGAGCAGGCCACCAGCATGTCGAAACCGAAGCCATCGATGCCCAGGGCCTCCTGCACCTCGATGGCGATGGCCGGATAGGACCGTTGGGTGTAGGCGCAGGAGACGATGATCGCATCGATGTCGGCGGCCGTCTTGCCAGCAGCGTCCATGGCTCCGCGGGCGGCGTGGACAGCCATTTCGGCCTGGTTTGAAAGCGCCTCGTCCGGCCGTTCCGGAATGGCCGGGCGCATGCGCGCCACATCCAGAATCCCATCCTTGATATAGGCATAGCGTTGTTGGATGCCGGAGGCTTTTTCGATGAATTCTACTGAACTGAGCGGTTTCACTTCCCGTTCGCCTGCCGCGATGGCCTCAGCATGCTGGTCATTGTAGCGGTTGGCCCATTCGTTGTAGGCGGTTACCAGTTCGTCGTTGGTGATGATATGGTCGGGCGTCCACAGGCCGCTGCCGCTGATAACAACCCCGGGTCGTGCTGAAGCTGACATGGCGATCCTTTGCAATTATTTCAAGGCGTTTTCTAAATCATCGATCAGGTCCTGCGTGTCTTCGATGCCCACGGACAGACGAATCAGGGAGTCGCTGATGCCGGCCGCCTGGCGTTCCTCGGCGCGCATGCCGGCATGGGAGGTGGTGGCCGGCCGGGTGACCAGGGTCTCCACGCCGCCTAAACTGGGGGCCACGATGGGAACCGTCACGCGCTGCATGAACCGCTCGGCGTCGTCGAGGCCGCCTTTCAATTCAAAACTGACCATCCCGCCGAATCCCTCCAGCAGTTCTCTGGCCCGACCATGGCCGGGGTGGTCGGGCAGGCCGGGGTAGTTGACTCGATCGACGGCAGGATGGCCGGCGAGGGTTTCGGCAACGGCCTGGGCGCTGCGGTTCTGGTGGCGAACGCGCAGGGCCAGGGTTTTCATTCCCCGGTGAAGAAGAAAACAGGCGTGGGGATCCAGGCATCCGCCCAGGTGAATCAGTTTATGGGCGATCTTTTTCAACAGCGTATCCTTGCCGATCACCGCACCGGCGACGATGTCCGAATGGCCATTGAGGTATTTGGTGCAACTGTGCAGGGAGATGTCGTAGCCCCATTCGGCCGGCCGGAAATTGACCGGTGTGGCAAAGGTGTTATCGATCATGGAGATCAGGCCGTTGGCCCTGGCAAACTCGGCCAGGGCTTTCAGGTCACCCACTTGGATCAACGGGTTGGTGATGGTTTCCACATACAGGCCCCGGGTGTTGGGCTTGAGCATGGACGTCCAGGATGCGGGATCGTCGGCGTCGATAAAATCGAACTGAAACCCCAGTGGGACGAAATCCGAGACGATGAAATCCTGGGTGCCGCCGTAAAGGCAGTTCTGCACCAGGATGTGGTCTCCGGGGGAAAAGAGGGCCAGTAGGGTAGTGGAGATGGCTGCCATGCCGCTGGCCGTCACCAGGGCTGCTTCGGCATTTTCGAGGATGGCCAGCTTGCGGTGTAATACCTCGTGGTTGGGGGTGTTGTTCATACGGATGTATTTCAATTCGTCATAGCTGGACTGGCCGGCATACTCAAAAGTGGACGACTGGAACACCGGCAGGCTCACGGCCCCGCAAATTCTTTTTTCGGGCTCTCCGGCATGGATCAGCCGGGTGTCGATGCGATGGGTTTCACTGGCCATGGCGACTCCTTTGAGGCTCGGACAGGTTGATAATTCCTATTTGATCTTTACTATCATACTATGGAGAGTCAATCTTTAGCATGTTTTCTGCGGAGAGACCATGATCGAATCCAGCGCCTTCGGCCGCATGACCATTGACGGCCGGACTTACACCTCCGATCTGTTCATTTTTCCTGACGGGCGTGTGCAGGACGGATGGTGGCGGCAGCCTGGCCACATGTTGCGCGTAGACGATATGCTTGTCCTTGCCGACACCGCTCCGGAGCTCATCGTGGCCGGCACGGGAACCAGCGGGCGCATGCGGCCTGCTTCGGACCTCCACGCTTTTCTCAGGGAAAAGGGCATCGCCTTGATTGCCGAACCCACTCCACGAGCTGTGGACATATACAATCAAAAGCGCACGGCGGGCTTGACGGTCGGCGCCTGTTTTCATCTGACCTGCTGACAGGATTGGGTTTGACCACCCTATTGCCAAGGATTCGAATGTCGAACATAGAAAACACGAGTGATTTTGAGATGGTTTTAGAAATCTACAATGCGGGTGACCGTGTTTTTCTCAGATCCATCCTGGATGCGGAAGGAATCGACTACTACATTCAAGGCGAGACGGTTGCCCCATACATCTTTAATTCAGTGCCCATGCGGCTGATGGTCAAAAAGGATCAGGTGGTGCAGGTCGAGGCACTTTTAGGAAACTTTATTCAATCCTCTGCCTATGGTGGATTAAAAAGAATGATCGATATATGATGAGTTTTTTATGAAAAGCATTACCTCCATTTTCCTCACGGCCATGGGTTTCAGTCCAGGAAAACAACGCGCAGCAGAGGGACCAGGGAGTGTGCAATGATAAAGATAGCCGCCGTTTTCGGCAGCCCCCGCCGGAAAGGCAACACGTCAACACTGCTCACACACGCGGTCTCCGGCGCCCGTGATGCAGGCGCTCAAGTCACGGAAATCGTGTTGCGGGATTTAAAGATGTCGCCATGTCTTGAAATTTACGGCTGCAAAGAGGCAGGACACTGTGTGATCAAGGACGACTACGGAGATATTGAGGAACTGTTGCAGGGCATCGACGGACTGATGCTGGCTTCACCGATATTTTTCTACACCGTCAGCGCCCATACCAAGATCCTGATGGATCGCTGCAATTCCCTGTGGGTCAAAAAATACTGGATAGAAAAGAAACCCTTTGGTCAAAAGAACTATCCCCGCAAAGGCCTGTTTATCTCCGTCGGGTCCACCAAAGGCAAACGCCTGTTCGACGGGGCACTGTTGAGCGTCAAGTATTTCATGGATGCATTGGATATGGAACTCTGGAAATCCCTTGTTTTCAGGGGAATTGAAACAGAGGGGCAGATTGCAGAATCTCACGCCGCCCTGGAAGATGCGTATGAAGCGGGAAAGGCCCTGGTCCTGGCGCTCTCGGATCGCGACAGTTTGAAAAGCCATGGATGACTGCTGTTTACCTATAATCCTAAAAATAGCCTTGCGCCGCAAAGGTCGGGTGACAGCCCCTGGCTTAAAACCGAATCTATTTTTGTACTTTTGACGAATCAGCCAGGGGCATGGCAATAATTTTCCGTAGCTTCTTTTCCAACGCATCGACGGATCTCTCGATAACCATCTTCCCTTTGCTTTCGGTGGCCAGCCAGGGGGCGGAACCCATCCTGCCGTCGGGGAAAAACTGTCTCATCTCCTCAGCTGATAGCGGCCAATGGTGTTCAGGTTTTTCAATCTCCAGTTCTATCGTGGCTTTGGTTCCAAACTCCTTCGGTCTCAGGCACCGTGTCACGGCGACCTCCGACGGTGTGGCGTGGCTTCCCTCTTTGCCATCAAACAGTTCCCGGCCGATGTCGACCATCTCCGGATAGTCATACCATGAGATCATGCCGAATATTCCTGGGTAGTTATCTGCCTTCAAACGCTGGAGACCGGTCTCAATGGAATTCACATTTCCACCGTGGCCATTGATGAAGAAGATCCGCCTGAATCCGTGGGACAGGAAGGATTTGACAATGTCCCCCACAACGAGGATCAGGGTTTCCGGCATCAGGGTGGCACTGCCAGAAAAAGCCATGTGGTGGGGAGAGATACCATAGGCCAGCGTTGGTGCAACCATTATCCCCATGCGTTTTCCGGTTTCCCGGGCGATGCATTCGGCTGCAATAAAATCGGTCCCAATCAGCCCGTAGGGGCTGTGCTGTTCTACAGAGCCCACAGGAATCAGAATGACATTTTTTTCTTTGAGGTACGCTTCGACTTCAGGGAAGGCCAGGTTTTCAAGTAGCATGGTGATTCTCCATTTCCGGAAATGCCGTGGCCCGCGCAAAAGCCATGGCGAAATCAGGTTCGGAGGCCAGTTCCAGGTGATGAATGTGGTGGCACAGGGTGCTGGCTTCCGCTCTCAATTGTTTGTCCAAAAGGGCCATGACCACACCCACGCCGGCCAGGTTGTCTTTGGGGATGACCGCTCCTCGGCCAACGGCCGGGGGCAGCATGCCGATGGCCAGGGCGTTCTTCCAGTTGAACCGGGCCCCGAAGGCCCCGGTGAGGATGGTGCGGTCGATTTTCTTGATCTCGGCCTTGCGCATGAGAAATTCGATGCCTGTGAAAAGCGCTCCCTTGGCCAGCTGAATCTGGCGAACGTCTTTCAGGGAGACGGAAATATCGCTGCCGGTGGCGGTATGGTCGCTGCCTGCGATGGTGTAATACCGGCCGATGCCCGTTTGGTCGCTAACCACTCCGTCGATGGTTTCATCCAGCCGGCCGTTGGGCAGGATGGCCCCGATCCGCCGCAGGGCGGCGACGGCGTCGATGATACCTGAGCCGCAAATGCCCATGGGCCTGTTTTTACCTTCATTTCCAAGCACTTCATAGTCAACGCGTCGGCTCTTTTCGTCCGGCCATGCGCGATGGATGGCGCCGGATACCGCGCGCATGCCGCAGGAGATCTGGGCCCCCTCCAGTGCCGGGCCGGTGGCACAGCTGGTGACCCACAATCCCTCCCGGTTGCCCAGCACCACCTCGCCGTTGGTGCCGATATCCACGATGAGGGTGATCTCGTCGCGTTCGTGGGGGCCGTCGGCTAAAATGGCGGCCATGGTGTCTCCACCCACAAATCCCGATACGACCGGCATGAGAAACACCGGAACGGCCGGATCGGTGATCAGCCCCAGATCTCCGGCGTTGAATGGCGGCGGGTTCAGTGTCAGGGGGAAATAGGGGTAAACTCCCAGCCCATAGGGATGAAGCCCGGCAAAAACCTGCTGCATGGTGGTGTTTCCGCAAACGCCCACCTCATCGATATCGCCGACTCTGGCACCCACCTGTTCCAGGCAGCGGGTCATGAGAAAATTGATGGCTTTTGCGGCCAGGTGTTGAAGTTGATCCAGGTGCGCATCCTTTTCGTTGATTCGGCTGATGCGGCTGATCACGTCTTCGCCGAAGCGCCGTTGGGGGTTGATACAGGCGTCGGCAGCCAGCAGCGTGCCGGTCGCCAGGTCGCACAGATAGCCAGCCACTGAGGTGGTGCCCAGGTCCACGGCGAACCCGAGACTGGCCATTTGCCTGCCTGCCAGGATACGGCGCAGGCCGGTTTTTTCGTGCACCACCAGGGTGAAGGATTTCAGGCTGTCGCGATAGTTGCCCAGCTGCCGCAAGGATGCGACATCGGCAGCTGAGGCGGTCGGTTCGCCGACCTGCGCAGCCAGCCAGTCCAGCAGGCTTTCCGGGGTGTTGTCTGTTTTCAGGCCCGGCGAACGGCCTTCAACGGCCAGGCGCCGGGTCATGGTATCCACCGGGTAGCTGCCGGCGATCCCGGTTTTGCCCCGTGTTTCCGAGCTTTCAGCCAAGGTGTCGGGGATGGTGACCGAGCTTTTGCCAGTGGCCCGGGCCTGGCAGGCCAGCCGGGATCCATTGGCCATCTGACCCGGTGTGAGCACATCCAGTTCCGCTTCGGTGGGTAACGAAAAATTCGCTTTGGGGTGGACCAGGACGAGGCACTTGCCGCAGACACCCATGCCGCCGCAGTCGGCCCGGATGTCGATGCCGTGGTCGGCACCCATCTCCTGGAGGGTTTTGTTCTCATCCACGGGCACGTTCAGCCCGGCCGGCTCGAATGTTATCGATTGGACGGCGGCAATTTTCTCAATGGCGCGGCGATCGATCTTTCCAGTGGCCCCCATTGGGATTTGATCGACAATGCGGATTCGGCGGGGTTTCTCATGGGGCGCCAACACATTTTCCAACGAGGCTCTTACGTCGTCGTCGGAAACCCTGCCCGCCACAAGAGCAATGACCGCTTGATCCCGGCCGGTCTCGACCGGGTTGGCCAGGACCAGGGCGTCATCGACGCCGTCTACATCCATGATGGCCCGGCGCACCTTTTCCAGATCGACCCGGTTGCCACCCACCTTGACGATATGGTCCGTGCGTCCGGTGACCACAAAACATTCGCTGCCATGGGCTTTCACCCGGTCCGCTACCGTAAACCAACCGCTGCTGCGTACCGGCAGTTCACGGGAAAGAAAGGCCGAGCGGACGTCCAGACGCTCACCGGCCACGCGCCACTGGATGCAGCGGTAAGGCGTGAAGCCTTCTTCGCCTTTGGACCGGCTGCGGGTGGCGATACCGCCGGTTTCCGTGGACCCGTAGACCTCCACCAGATCCACGCCCGTTGCTTTGGAAAATGCCGTGGCGTCGGCTTCCGCCAGTGGACCGGCCGAGGAAAAAGCCAGCCGCAGGGCGCCTTTTTCCGGCGGGTTTTCCCTGAGTGACCGGTAGTGAACCGGCACGCTTACGAAAATGGTGGGCGACGTGGCGGCCATTTGACCTTTGATCTCTTCGGGAAAGGAGGGGGTCTGTGCCACGACCCGGGCCGATGCCGCCAGGGGCATCAGCAGGGAATAGAGCAGTCCGTAAATGTGCCGGGCCGGGACGCTGGCCAGGACGCGGTCGCCGCTGGTGATCTCATAACGCTTTACCAGATAATCCACTTCGCCCAGCAGATTGCGCGGCGTCTTGGACCAGAGGCGCGGGACACCGGTGGATCCGCCGGTGAACAGGTGGACCCAGGCCCGGTCGGCATCGGGTTCGTTTTCGGACGTCAGGGTTTCGACTTCATCCACCAGTGCCGGTGCATCGATGACCGTTACCCCGGCTGGCAGAAGGTCATCGGATGATGCAATGGCCCGGGAGAAACCGGTCAACTGGTGCAGCTCAAGAAGGGCAGTTGCCGTCAGGGCATGGGGCAGCAGCAGTTCCGCCCCACCGGCCAGCGAGGCCAGAAGGGCGGCCGCCATCACGGCACGGTCCTCGGAGCAGAGGCAGACCGGTGTGTGATCTTCCTTCTGGCTGTCAAATAATGCCTTGATCCGGCGGGCCATCCGATACAGGCCGTCATAGTTGCAGCCGGGCATGATGAACGCCTGACCCGGCCGGGCCGGGCCGGACAGCAGGCGTTCCATCATCTGGGCGATGGTGTCCTTCCCTCCCATGGGAGGTGTCATCGTCGCTGTCGTTCCTTCCAACGGTTATGACAGCTTGAGCCGCCAGTACTGAATGGACACCAGTTAATACAGCGCTTAGTTTGGGTCAAGCCATTCCCGCATGTGTTTGCTTGACACGGCTGGATAATTTGAATAGCTAATGACGTTTCGTCTGTCGCAGGACCAGGCGTCAATTAAAAAAGGATCGATTCATGGAATGCTGCACCAGCCGGTTATGTGATTTCGAGTTCGACAGGGCGACCATTGCCCATGCAGCCGCTGATAACCGTCTGCTGACCATGGAAATCGAATTCAGCCTGCGTTGCAATTTCCGTTGCCCGTATTGTTATGTTCCCGAGGAGAGCTATTTTGACGGGGAACTTACCCTCCCTGAGATCCGGGATGTGCTCCTGCAGGCCAAAGCGCTGGGCACCCGGCGGATCATTATTCTGGGCGGTGAGCCCAGCATCTACCCGCACATCCGTGAAATGATCGCTTTCGTTCAGGACCAGGGCATGGGTGTGGAGATGTTCACCAACGGCAGCGGTATCACAGCCGACTTCGCCGGATGGCTGTTCGACCGCCAGGTGCGGGTGGTGATAAAGATGAACACCTTCGACCCAGATCTGCAGGACCGGCTGTCGGGCAAGCCAGGGGCCGGCCGGCTCATCAAAAAAGCGCTGGAGTATCTCAAACAGGCGGGCTACCCGTCCGAGGAGGCCTTTTTGGCCGCGAGCACCATCATCTGCCGCCAGAATCTGGAGGAACTTCCCCGGTTGTGGTGTTGGCTGCGAGACCAGGGCATCGCCCCCTATTTCGAGATCATCACCCCCCAGGCCAACGCACTGGAAAATCCCTGGCTGGATGTGGATCCCCACACCCTGCACCGGCTGTTTGAGGAACTGGCAACTATCGACTTGGAGCAATACGGTCGGACCTGGGACATCCAGCCGCCGCTGGTGGGCAACCGTTGCCTGCGCCACCAGTTTTCCTGCCTGGTGACATCAAGGGGCGACGTGATGCCCTGTGTGGGCGTGACCCTCTCTCTGGGCAACGTACGGGAGCAGTCGCTGAAGACGATTATTGAGAACAGCCCGGTGCTCAAAGACCTGAAAAATCACCGTAACACCATCAAAGGGACCTGCGGAAGCTGCGACCAGGCAGATGGCTGCTACGGCTGCCGGGGTGCTGCCTACCAGATCACTGGCGATTACCTGGCATCGGATCCCATGTGCTGGCGAAACTGCCGGAACCAGCCCTGACGGGCTATCCATGACAAAGACGTCCCCCCCGACCCCGCCAAACCAACCGTCGGCAATTTTCGGTTTTCTCGGATGCCTGGCCGTTTTTGCGTCGGCCTTCTGCTTCTACTTCTCCACGGTGGTAATCCGCTGGTCCCGGGATGTGGTGACCATCGACTCCGCCTATTTCGCTTTTTTCCGCTTTCTGTTGGGCTTTATCGTGGTTTGTACGATTATGGCCCTCAGGCGGCAGGGACCGGTCCCGAAGCGCTACCATCTGCTGGTCGGCCGGACACTGGGCAACTGCATCGCCGTTTACTGCTTCTATCAGGCTGTTCGCTACACTTCGGTGGCCGAGGCCAATATATTGAACATGACCTATCCCATCTTCGTGGCCATCCTCTCCTGGGTTCTGCTGCGCCAGCAACGGGATCCGGTTGCCCTGGCCATGGTGGTGGTGGCCGTTGCCGGGGTGTGGCTGATTCTGCGGCCGGGAAACATGGGCCTTGGCCTCAAGAGCCTATGGGGGATCGGCTCCGGCGTCAGTGCGGCTCTCGCCATCCTCTATCTCAATCTCAGCCGGCAGTACCACGATGCCAATACCGTGCTGTTTTACATGTTTGGACTGGGATCGGTGCTGATGTTCCTTTTTTTCAGACAACACTTCTTCTGGCCCGATGGCCGTGAACTTTACTACCTGGCCCTGTGCGGCGGGGTGGGTATCGCCGGTCAGTTTCTGATCACCCTGGGTTTTCGCTATGTCACTGCCGTGGAGGGGGGCGTTATCTCGTCCACGCGAATTCTGCTGGCGGCCATGCTGGGGCCATGGCTGGTGGCGGAGCCGCCACTTGGACCGGTCGGATGGATTGGCGCCCTGCTGATTTTCGGGGCCAATGTGGTGCTGACCCTTCGAAAAGGGCGCTGAGACAATCAGCCTAATGACCTTCTGGTGACGATACGAATGATCAATAGCTGCAGAGAGATGTTGTTGATAGGGGGTGACCTAACTCAGTGGCTGAAATTGATAAGACTCAAGTTTACGATTCTTGTCGGATGGTTTACGGGGGATTTTTTGGATGATTGCCAAAGATTGTTTGACGACCTTGTTTTTTCTCGTTTTTTAATCAAATTCATTGATGCGGTTGTTGGAACATATTATCCAATTATTATTGTAAATTCCTCCACATCGCCGACAGAATTAATAACAACGAACTGGTACGACTCGATAGTCGTATCCGACAAAAGATCGTAAATTCCGAAGTAGCCAAGAGACAGGATAGGAATGCCGTTTATTGAAAGGATCTCGTACCCGTCCCGGAGTCCCGCTTCCCACGCCAGGCCACCTTCAATCACGTATATTATTTGGCTTGCGTCGTAAATATCGATCTGGACGCCTGATCGCTGTATCCCGCTTGCCTTGATATGGCTGTTATCAAGATAGCGGTCAAGCTTGACGATATTGTCTGTAAAGTTAAATACTGTCAGGAATTCCCTGAAAAATGTGCCACCCACGGCGTGCCAACTCCCTATTTGAACTATTATTTCGTCTGTACACGCCATACCTGTGCAATAGTCGGTGAGTGACAGATATTCAACACTCTCGGAAACACCAAAATTAAAGACAAAGGATGTGAAAAGCACTGTCGGAAGCTGGCTCAAAGAATCCAGCATTATGGGTGAAAGCCTGGTATAGGCCGCGCCAGTATCAAGCAAAGTAATTCCTTGTGATAAACCTTCAATCGAAACATTCGTGAATGGTCTATTCCCTTCATATCGGATAGGGATCGTCACAGATTCAGATGGACCGTTTTCAAGGGCATCATAAAAAAGAATCGATTCATTTTTATAATCAAAGGTTAAATCGAAGTATTTAAGAAGGTCCATCCCTATTATTCCGTTGTAATAGCCCTCCTTGGATTGCGCGAAGGCGGAATCAGAGAGAAATGCTTCAAAATCATAAATACAAACGTTGTTCTCAAAACAAAGGCTTGAGATGTTTATTGACTCACCTGGATTGCCGAATAGTTGGGCGGGAACGTAAGTGTTTGTAGAACCGGTATCCACCAAAATATCGAGATTTGTCGATCCGTTTATGGTGACGCGGGTCACAAAAACAGCACTATGAATAAGTCTGGCGTTGATTGGCGTTTGAAAATTACCCATAGAGATTTGAGGTGTTGCCGCACTATCGCCGCCACCTCCACAACCACAGAGGATCAAAACAAACAACAAAACTGTTTTATGAAATATAGAAGACATTTCCTTCCTAATGGTTTCAGTTTAGTGCGAAATCGGATCTATGTAGATCAATCACCCTTCAGACGTTTTTTTTACGCATCCAATGTCCAACACTGAACATAAAACGGTTCTCATTCCCTGCGCATCACCGGCTGTCCGGTGAGTTGAGCAAGAGGGACGGCCTTCAATCCTTTTCTCGAGAGACCCGCCAGTATCCTTTCGATTTCCCTGATCCATTGCCTGATCCGCTCCGGACTGCCGGCATCGGAATCGTGCATCAGTACGATGTCGTCCGATCTGACTTTGGCAAGGATGTT
>NZ_JASJGN010000010.1:0-8061 GCF_033791525.1 Desulfosarcina sp. | reverse complement strand
AGGCCGCCCAGGGCGACTTTGCCCAGCAGAAAGCCCACCAGCAGGGGAGCCACCACCGGCAGCAATGCGGGAAGCAGCATCTCTTTCAGGGCGAACTTGGTGACGATATCCACACACGCACCGTAATCCGGTTTGGCGGTACCTTCCATGATACCCGGAATTTCGCGGAACTGGCGGCGCACTTCCTCGACAACCGCGCCACCGGCGTTGCCGACGGCCTTCATGGCGATGGATGCGAACAGGTAGGGCAGCAGACCACCGATGAACAGACCGATAATGACGTTGACGTCGGAGAGATCGAATCGGATCGCATTTTCAGCACCCTGAATGGTGAACTCCATGACGTAGGCGCCAAACAGCACCAGGGCGGCCAGACCGGCGGAGCCGATGGCGTAGCCCTTGGTAACGGCCTTGGTGGTGTTGCCGACGGCATCCAGCGGATCGGTGACGGCGCGAACACTCTCGTCCATGCCGGCCATTTCAGCGATACCGCCGGCGTTGTCGGTGATGGGTCCGTAGGCATCGATGGCGATGACCATACCGGTCATGGAAAGCATGGACATGGCGGACATGGCGATGCCGTAGAGTCCGCCGAATTTATGGGCCAGGAAGATAGCCAGGCAGATGGTCAGAACCGGCGCCGCAGTGGCTTGCATGGAGACGGCCAGGCCGGAGATGATGTTGGTGCCGTGGCCGGTGGTGGAGGCTTCGGCAATGCCTTTTACCGGACCGTAGATACCGGTGTAGTATTCGGTGATGATGACGATCACGACGGTCAAGATCAACCCGATCAGGGTACAGTAGTATATATTCATGGCGCTGATGCCGGGGATGTCGGCCATAAATTTCGTACAGGCGTAGTAAAACACCACGGCAGCAATGATGGCAGCGCCGAACATGCCTTTGTAGAGAGCGCCCATGATGTAGCCGCCACTGCCCAGACGGACAAAGAAGATGGCGATCATGGAGGCGACGATGGAGATGGCGCCGAGAATCAGCGGAAACTCAATAGCCATTTGGATTTCGGGGAAGAGCAGGTGGCCGATCAGCATAGCGGCCACGGCGGTGACGGCATAGGTCTCGAACAGGTCGGCGGCCATACCGGCACAGTCACCCACATTGTCGCCCACGTTGTCGGCGATGGTGGCGGGATTTCTGGGGTCGTCCTCGGGGATACCGGCTTCGACCTTGCCTACCAGGTCGGCACCCACGTCGGCGCCTTTGGTGAAGATACCACCGCCCAGACGGGCAAAGATGGAAATCAGGCTGCCGCCGAAACCGAGGGCGACCAGGGCCATGACGTCGTGGGTGGCGGTGTAGTAACCGGCCACGGAGGTCAGGGCCAGCCCGGCAACGATCATACCGGTGACGGAACCGCCCTTGAAGGCCATGGAAAGGCCGGCAGCCATGCCCTTTTTGGCCGCTTCAGCCGTACGCACGTTGGCCAGCACGGAAACCCGCATGCCGATATAACCGGCCATGAACGAGGCGACGGCACCCAGCAAAAAGCCGAAAGCCATCTTTGAGCCCATGGTGAAAAAGATAATGGCAAAAATGATAATGCCGGCAATGCCCATGCTTTTTAGCTGGCGGTTCAGGTAGGCAATGGCGCCTTCCTGAATGGCGCTGGCGATTTCCTGCATTTTCTCGTCTCCGGCAGGCGCGCCTTTAACGATACCTGCAAGGATAATCGCAAAGAGAACACCAACAACGCCGACCAACGTACAAACGAGCGGTATGTTGTTCATTACAACGTCCATTCTTTCCTCCATTCAGTGTTTAGCTTGAAATCAAGGTTTGTGGTTAAACCGATTCATGGCATCCTTTGCTCCCTCACAAAGGATCGCTTCAGCAGCCTCGATGGCCCGTGATAAAAAGGGTTCCAGTATTATTCGTTGATTGGCATCGAATTCATCCAGAACGTAATCCACCACCCCAATGTCGCCTTCAGGCCGCCCGACGCCCATTCGCACCCTCACGAACTCGTCGGTCTCCAGGGCGTCTATCAGAGACCTCAGTCCATTGTGTCCTCCATCCCCCCCTTTCTCTTTGATTTTCAATCTTTCATAAGCAAGGTCAATGTCATCGTGAATGACGACCATATCCTCGCATTGAATCCCGTGGGTTTGGACGATACCGCTCACCGGGTCGCCGGACCGATTCATATACGTCATCGGCTTGGCTGCCAGTACCCGGACGCCGGCGATATCCCCTTCGGCGATCTCTGCATTGATCCGGCTGCGGCAGGCGGTCAACCCATATTTCCGTACGAGCCGGTCTACGGCCATAAACCCGATGTTGTGGCGGGTCGTTGCATACTCCGGGCCCGGATTGCCCAGCCCGACGATCAGATGGTGTCTGATTTCAGCCTTCATGGCCATGGCAACCCGCGTTGAGATACGGCAGGCCACCGGTCATCAAGGCTACTCGGCCGCCGGTTCTTCAGCAGCCTCGGCACCTTCTTCACCTTCTTCTTCGCCTTCCTCTTCTTCACCCTCCACTTCTTCCTCTTCCTCGGCCGTCGGGCTGAGGATGGTCAGAATCGTGAAGTTGGTATCGGCGGGAATCTCGACAGCCCCCTCCAGCGGGAGGTCTTCAACGTGGAACGAGTCGCCAATCTCAAGGACGGTGATATCGATGGTAATGTTCTCGGGAATCTGATCGGGCAGACAGAACACTTCCAATTCCCGGCGAATGAGCTGCAGCATACCGCCCACCTCCACACCGGCGCTCTTGCCGGTGGTGACCACGGGAACCATGACCTTGATCTTCTGATCCATGCTTACTTCATACAGATCCAGGTGAAGCACGCTTCGGGAAACAGGATGCTTCTGCATCTCTTTGATCATGACCTTGCGGACGGAATCGACACCTTCGATTTTCAGTTTCAACAGTGTCTGGGCCACGGCGCCGGATTTAATAATGGGTTCCAGTTCCAACCGGTCGATGGCCAGTTTAATCGATTCGGTTTTCGGGCCGTACAATATGGCGGGAATTTTGCCGTCCCGCCGCAGAACTCTTGAAGGCCCGTTACCCACGGCCTCCCGTTGACTTGCTTTCAAATTCATTATTTCCAACGATCTTATCCTCCTTAAAGAATATTACACGAACAGGGACGTTACCGAATCCCCGGTGTAGCTTCTGATGA
The DNA here is from genome assembly GCF_033791525.1 of Desulfosarcina sp. Taxonomy (GTDB): domain Bacteria; phylum Desulfobacterota; class Desulfobacteria; order Desulfobacterales; family Desulfosarcinaceae; genus Desulfosarcina. Next base: position 4,913 of record NZ_JASJGN010000010.1, on the reverse strand, counting down.
TGGCTTCCCCTACCAGGTTGGAGATGGAAAGCACTTTGATTTTACTGCAGGCAGCCGCCTTTTCGTTCAGCGGGATGGTATCGGTGCAGACGACGCTGGTAATGGGTGAGGCGTTGATCCGGTCCACGGCTGGCCCGGACAGCACCGCATGGGCGCAGCAGGCATGAACTTCCCTTGCCCCCCTTTCTATGATCGCATTCACGGCCTCGGTGAGGGTACCGGCGGTATCAATCATGTCATCCTGGATGACGACCGTTTTGTTGGCCACATCACCGATAACTGCCATGGCCTTAGCCTTGTTGGGTGCCGACCGTCGTTTGTCCACGATGGCCAGACCGGCATTTAAGCGTTTGGCAAAGGCACGTGCGCGCTCCACGCCACCGGCATCGGGCGATACGATAACCAGGCCTTCATTGAAGTTGGATTTAATGTATTCCAAGAGCACTGGTGCCGCGTAGAGGTTATCCACGGGGATGTTGAAAAAACCCTGAATCTGTCCGGCATGCAGGTCCATGGTGATCACACGGGTGGCCCCGGCGGTCGTCAGTAAATCAGCGATGAGCTTGGCACTGATGGGCACGCGTGGGGCCACTTTTTTGTCCTGGCGGGCATAGCCGTAATAGGGGATCACGGCGGTGATTCGACGCGCCGAGGCCCGTTTCAGGGCATCCACCATGAGGAGCAACTCAACCAGGTTGTCGTTGACCGGGTGGCAGGTGGATTGAATGACAAAAACGTCTTTGGCCCTTACGTTTTCATCGATCTCGATCTGAATCTCACCGTCACTGAACCGCTTGACGACGGCCCCGCACAGGGGCGTCCCCAAGTATTCGACAATCTTGGATGCCAGATCCGGATTGGAATTGCCTGTAAAAACACAGAACTTATGTTTTATCGTTGTCACTTTCTGAACGCTACTCCTGTTCGATGAGATTGGCTGGGGCGGGAGGATTCGAACCTCCGAATGCAGGAACCAAAATCCTGTGTCTTGCCACTTGACGACGCCCCAGCAGAAAAATACCGCTGTCCTGAGCCCGGACTTCGGCAACAACCGGCATTTAGATCAACAGATCCGCGACATAAAGCGTCCAGTTTTTATTTTGCTGATTGTCACGCAAGGCGGTACAAACTGAAATGGCTCGTTCGTGGTCCGCAAACAACCCGAACACCGTTGATCCGCTGCCGGACATCATGGCCCCGCCCGCTCCATGTGCCAACAGCAAGCGCTTTATTGCTTTGATGACCGGAAACGCCCTTTCGGTCACCGGTTCCAAATCGTTGACCAGATGCTCATCGAGCTTGAAAAGTCGGCCATCAAAGTGGAATTTACTAAGTTTTTTTTCGTCTTTTGTCAATCTTAAATTCAGATTTTTGTAGACCCAGGCAGTAGATACCACCTCGTTGGGATAGACCAGCAGCGCCGTCCATGGCGTCAGATGCGGAAAGGGCTCGAGCCGGTCACCGATTCCTGTGGCCAGCGCCGGCGCACCCCGGACAAAAAAGGGTACATCGGCACCGATGCGCGTACCCAACGCCATGAGTGCCTGCGTGGAAAGGGGCTGTCCGAAATAGTCGTTCAAGGCCATCAGGACGGCGGCGGCATCGCTGCTGCCGCCACCAAGCCCGGCACCCACGGGAATTTTTTTATCTATATGGATGGTCAGACCGGATATCGGCAGGGAATTGCCTGCGAAAGCGGTCTTCAGAAACAGATTCGCCGAACGGGCCGCCAGGTTGGATGCATCTTCCGGGACGCCGGGATGGTCGCAGACAACCACAATCCCTTTCCCGCCGGCGCTCAGGGTCAGGGTGTCGTACAGGGCCAACGGGCACATGAGGGTATACAGGTCATGATAGCCGTCGGATCGTTTGCCGGAGATGCGAAGAAACAGGTTGATCTTCGCCGGCGCTTTTACGTGAAGCAGTTCCATGTCAGGTGACAGCCGTGTTTGGCTACCCCTTCTCTTTCACGTATTGGATCCGCAGGTCGTAAAGAATGTTCTTGAGCATCCCCGCCTCATCGACGTCCAGGTTTCCCCGTGTCTTTTCTTCGAGCATGGAAAGGATGTCGATGGTCTGTTTGGCCAGCGGCAGGTTCTTGGATTTTTCACCAGTCATCGGGTCTTCAATCATTTCCAGCTGAACGAGAGCCGATGAATTGAGAGAAAAGATAAAAGTGGCAAAATTGAGGGCCGGCAGGGAGGCCGTATCAGCGGATTTGGGTGGGTCAACCGGATCTGCTTTGCCGGTATTTTCCTGCTTTTCGTCAGTCATGGCGAACGCTCCTTGGATGATAGAAACTGCTAAAGTAGATGAACCTGCAAAGACCCGCCTTACCGACGGGTTCGTAAAAATTTCGAGATCAAGGCTTGCGAGCCGCGAAAGCGAGCGGGGGTCGCGAGTGAACTTGAAAACGATCAACATCCGTACGGCGAAGATTTCCCGCGGTTTGTTGCGGATAATCTTCAATCTCGAGGAATGAGGCGTACTTACGGTACGCCGCAGTGACGAGGGATGAAGCGTAACGCAGATATCGGTTTTTTTTCGAACCTGTCAAAATTCCAGCGGCGTAACGGTCTTAACCAGAGAGAGATGCCGCATTTCCTCCACCACTTTCTCTGGGATAGGGGTATCGGTAGTCAGGAAAATAATATTTCGATCTCCCTCCTCCTCCTGGCCGACCTGCATTCTGCCGATATTGATGTTGTATCGGCCTAAGGTGGTGCCGATTTCACCGATGGAGCCGGGTTTGTCGATGTTCTGAATCAAAGCCATGTGGCCGTGGGGAATCATCTCCAGCCGGAACTTGTCGATCTTGACGATCCGCGGATCCTTTTTCCCGAAGATCGTGCCGGACGCCACGCTTTCCATCTCGGTGGTAATCGCCCTGACCGTAATCTGGTTCACATAATAGTCCGACTCGGCGCTGCTGGTTTCAGTCACTTTGATACCGCGCTGCTGGGCCATGACATGGGCATTGACAAAATTCACGTCATCCTTGACCACCGGCGTCAGGATGCCTTTGAGCACCGCCGTTGACACGGGAGAGAGGTCCAGATCTTTAAAATCACCATGAAATTCAACGACCACCTCCTTGATGGGGCCGCGGACCAGTTGAGCCTGAAGGCATCCCATCCGGTCGGCCAGGGTGAGGTAGGGGCCGATCTTTTCCAGCACTTCACCGGTCACCGAGGGCATGTTCACCGCATTGGCCACCGTGCCGGCGGTCAGAAAATCGATGATCTGCTGGGCAATGGCCACGGCCACATTGGTCTGGGCTTCCCGGGTGGAGGCCCCCAGGTGGGGCGTACAGATCACCCGCTCGTGGGTGATCAGGGGAGACTGCCCCGGCGGTTCGGTTTCGAAAACATCCAGCGCCGCGCCGGCCACTTTGCCGGAGACAATGGCGTCGTATAGGTCGCTTTCGACCACGATCCCGCCCCGGGCGCAGTTGATTACCATCACCCCGGGTTTCATTTTGTCGAATGCATTCTTGTCGATCAACCCAGCGGTATTCTTCAGCTTAGGCACATGCACGGAGATGTAGTCGGCCCGCTGATACAAGGACTCCAGGTCCACACTCTCGAACCCCGCCTTTTGAATCTGTTCCGGGGTGACATAGGGATCGTGGATAATCACGTTCATCTTCAGCCCACGGGCCCGATCCGCCACGATGGCGCCGATTTTGCCGTATCCGATAACGCCCAGCACCTTGTTGAAAATCTCCCGGCCCTGAAGTTTTTTCTTCTCCCACCGGCCGTCCCGCAGGGAGGCGGTTCCCGTGGGGATATTGCGGGTCAGGGCCAGCATCATGGCAATCGCGTGCTCTGCCGTCGTTACCACGTTGCCCGTGGGGGTATTCATCACCACCACCCCACGCCGGGTGGCTGCCGGAATATCCACATTATCCAGACCAATGCCCGCCCGGCCCACCACCTTAAGCCGCGTGGCCACCTGCAACAGGTCCTCGGTCACCTTGGTGGAACTTCGAATCACCAGGGCATTGTAATCGGCGATAATCGCCTTGAGGGCTTCCGGCTCAAGGCCGGTGTTCACATCCACATGTATACCCGGGGCTTCTTGAAACATGCGGATTCCATCTTCACCCAGATTGTCACTGACCAGCACCTTCATTAGGGCATCCTTGTTTTGATAGTTGATGATTCGTCCACCCCCGTTTAGGCCACTGTGAATGGCTCCGGCTACGGACCCGAAGCCCTAAGGAAATATTTCCTCTCTTATCAGCGGAAATTGCCAATCGTCGCGACGGAAATGAAAGAACAAGTGGCAAGCGGCCTGCTGTTGGAGGCGCATTTTAGTGAAAACCGATTGAACATTCAACCCATATTTTGGCAATACGACAGTCCACCAACCAAGAGGCTGTCAGCGCCAGGGTTCCACGGCAGCCTGTTCGTTTTTTAAAATCGGCCGCCAGGTAACCGTGTAATGAATATCCGTATCCTCGTACCGGGGGGTAAAAACAGCCACGTAGAGCGCACCTGGAAGGTCGGTGAAAGCCTCAACCCACAATATATCATCCACATTGAGGTCGAAATCCCTGCAGATCCGCTTTCCGATGCTTTCGGCACAGCTGGTTTTGAAAATGCCGTCCTCCATGCGAAAGGCCAACACGGCATAGGGCCGGATGTGAGGATGCTTGGGGTCGCCGGATGAAAAATCGACGATCTTTACCCGCCAGGTGCAGGCATGGGCCGTGCTCGCCCCCGGGTCCTCTTTTCGTTCCAGCGTGTAAGTGCCGTCAAAGACAATCATCCCTCTCCCTTTTTTTGACCACTGGTGAGTCAGGTACCACTCTAAAGAATCCGGCGGCTGACGGCAAACCTTTTTTCACGCCACTTCACCTGACTCCCGGCGTTGATGGCAATCGCAGCGATGGTGATTGACCATGCGAT
>NZ_JASJGN010000009.1:0-4748 GCF_033791525.1 Desulfosarcina sp. | reverse complement strand
GGGGCCGACGCACTGGGGGCCATCCAGGCCATCGCCGTTACCGTCGGTTTACCTTTCACCATGATTATGCTGGTCATGATCGTCAGTACTTATATGGGGCTCCGCAGCGAGAACCTTGCCGATTACGAGACGTCCGCATCGGGGCTTGTAAAAACGGTAGAACAGTCCGCTGATTAATCCAAGCGAAGACGTTGCCTGATAGGTAATAATTGACGGGCGCAGCACTTCTTACCTACACTGCGTCCCGTTTCGCCCCTTGATGATGCAAGGGGTGAAGGACCAGGGATCCCTTTTTCAGCACGTGCATTGGTTGGTCCGGGAAACGTTTGGTCCTCAAGAGCAACCGTTAGGTGGCACTTTTGGAATGCACCAACCGGTCAATATATTTTGATTATATTGACCGCACATTGAGAATATAACGGAAGATAGCAGCAGGCATCGGCAATGAAACGTGTGGACAGGAAAACCAATACGGTGCCGTTGAGTGAAATGGCCTTTCAGAAGATTAAATCTTAAATTGTGGACTTGGTGCTTGGACCCGGCGAACAGATCGATGAAACGGTCATGGCGGAAACCCTGGGCATCGGCCGTACTCCCATCCGGGAATCCCTGTTCCGTCTGGCTGCCGAAGGTTTGTTGCAGGTAAAAGCCGGCCGCGGTTTTTTTTGCGTGACATCACCCTCAGCGACATCAAGGACCTGTTCGAAACGCTCTTGGTACTAGAACGGGCCGTGGTTGCCCTGGCGGCCAGGCGCATGACTCAGGCCGGTATCGGCCGGCTTGAACGTTTAAACGATCAATTCCGCGCGGCCTGGGGTCGTCAGCAATATTTAGAGGTAACCCTGGTCAACAGCCGCTTCCATCGCGAAATCTATGACACCACCGGCAATGAATTCATGAAATCCTATCTGGGATCACTGCAAAGCCAGAGTCAGCGATTGGCCTACATCTGCTTTACTCGCCCGGCGGCGATCGATCTTGACGCCCATGGAGATGAGTCCATCGCGGACCATCGTGAGTTGATCGACGGTCTCAAGAAAAAGGATGAGGCCGGTGCTGTCGAACTGATTACCAAACATATCCAGCGGTTTCGGAAACGGGTGGCCGATCACATGGCACCCGCGCTGCTGAACCTGAAGATAATCGCTTAAAACGGCGGGTGGATGGTCTCGATCGTCCGCCTGCGCACTCAACAAGGAGAATTTAGAAACCATGGAACTGAGGGCCATTCACACCAACTGCTCAGGATGCGGGGTTTGTCGGCAAGTGTGTACGCTGGAGAATTTCCGGGAAGTCAATCCTGCCAAATCCCTGCTGAAAATCCAGGGGCGCTTCCCCTCCCCGGGGGACTATCACATCCACATTTGCGACCAGTGCGGGGCCTGTGCGGAGGTCTGCCCCGTGGAGGCGATCCAGATGGTAGACGGTGCATATCTCGTTGATCAGGAGGAATGCGTGGCCTGCATGGAGTGCGTGGCGGCGTGCCCCCGCGATGTGATGATGGTGCATCCGGACCGGGAGGAGCCGGTCAAGTGCAGCCTGTGCGGCAAATGTGCAGACCTTTGCCCGCGGCAGGCGCTGGTGCTAGTGGACGAAAATCAAAAAAAGGTGGTCTGATCATGCGATACGGATATCAGGATAAACTATTGCGCATCAACTTGAGCAAGGGGTCTGTGGCCTCAGAGCCCCTGTCGGATGAGATGGTCGACAAGTTCATCGGCGGTCGTGGATTCGTGGCCAAACTGCTTTTCGACGAACTGCCGCGGAGCATCGATGCCTATGATGAGCAGAATATGTTCATTGCCGCCACCGGTCCGCTGTCGGGCCATTTCCTGCCGGCCAGCGGAAAGACCCATTTTGGCGCTAAGTCCCCGGCTACCGGCGGCTATGCGGACAGCAACATGGGCGGCCATTTTGGTCCGGCCCTGAAATACGCCGGGTACGATGTGCTGGTTCTTACCGGAAAGGCGGCCCAACCCAGCTACCTGTTCATCGATGACGACCAGGTGGAGATCCGGCCGGCCGATGCATACTGGGGACAGGGCGCCTTGACCGCCGAGAAGAACCTGAAAACGGATCTGGGTGAGGACTTTCAGATTATGACCATCGGCCCTGCCGGTGAAAAACGGGTGCGCTATGCCTGCCTCTCTCACGACTTCGGCCGCCAGGCCGGCCGCAGCGGCGTGGGGGCCGTGCTGGGATCCAAGAACATCAAGGCCATCGCCGTTCGCGGCACAAAGAGCCTGCCCGTTCACGACATCGACAACGCCTATGCCAAGGGTGTGGATGCCTTTAAAAAAGTCGCCGCCAAACCCGGCTATACCGAATGGACGCCCGAAGGCACCGCCGGCATCACCAACTGGGTCAATGAGGTCGGTGCCTTTCCCACGAGAAACTTCAAGACCTCCTTTTCCGACCACTATCAGGAGATCAACGGCAAGGCCGTTCTCAAAAAACTGAAGATCACCGACAAGGGATGTTATTGTTGCCCCACGCCCTGCGGCAAGTATGGCCTCACCAAAACCAAGTTGGGTGATGCCTACGTGGAAGGCCCCGAATACGAGACCATCGCCCTGTTCGGCGGCAACTGCGAACTCAAGACCATTGAAGAGGTGGCCTACGCCAACTACCTGTGCGACGAGCTGGGCGTCGACACCATCTCGGCAGGGGCAGTCATCTCCTGGGCCATCGAGTGTTTTGAAAAGGGCATGCTCAGCGAAGGTGAAATCGGCCGGCCGGTGAAGTTTTCCGATCTTGAAACGGTGGATTACCTGCTGAGGAAGATCGTAAACCGTGAAGGCATCGGCGACCTGCTGGCCGAGGGTGTCAAAAAAGCTGCAGAAAAAGTAGGGCAGGGCTCTGAAGATTTCGCCATTCACGTCAAGGGGCTGGAGTGGACCGGGTACGAGTGCCGCAATGCCCCCTCCATGATGCTGGCCTACATGACCGCCGACATCGGCGCCCACCACGCCCGCGCCTGGGTGTTGGGGCACGACATGGCCGGGGCCTGGACCAATGTTAACGATCTGGTGCAAGGTGGTGGTACAGTGGAGCGGCAGCCCCCGGCACAGGTCCGGGCGGAGAGCGCCGGTTACGTCATCGACTCCCAGCACACCCGCCCCCTGTTCGATGTCCTGGGCATCTGTCGGCTGCAGTTGATGGAATTGGGTTTCGAGGTGGAGAACTATGAAGAGCTTATGTTTTACATCACCGGCAAAAAGCGTACCTGGCAGGAGATGCTGGTCGTGTCCGAACGCATCTGGAACCTGACGCGATCCATTTCTGCCCGGGAGATCGAAGGCTTTGGCCGCAGCTGGGATTTTCCGCCCAGGCGTTTTTCCACCGAGCCCATCCCTTCCGGTCCCAACGAAGGCTACTTCATATCCCAGGACAAGCTCGAACTGCTTCTGGACTGGTATTACGAGGCCAGGGGCTGGGATGCCAACGGGATCCCCACACGGGCAACCCTGGTTCGACTGGGGCTGGAAGAGGTGGCAGATGTTTTGAGCACCGAAGGTGTGCCGATCAGATAGGTTAAAAAGCCAACCAATCAGGAGAATATGATCATGAGAAAAATACTGACACCAGACGCATTTGATCAGGAAACGGCCGACGCCGTGGTCATCGGCGGCGGCATCATCGGGGTGGCCACGGCCTTTTGGCTCTCCCGCGCCGGCATGTCAACCATCTTGGTGGAGATGCGTGACGGATTGTCCACTCTTACCACCACCGCGTCCATCGAGTCCTTCCGGGCCCAGTTCACCGAGCCGGCCATGGCGGCCCTGGCCAAAGAATCCATCGACGTATGGGAGAACTTTGCCGAGGTGACCGGCCTGGAAGGCTACGAAATCGACCTGCATCACGGTGGATACCTGTTTTTGACCAGCGCGGCGGAGATGGTGGCCGATGTGCAGGCTACGGTGAAAGCCTACCACCAGGTTGGTGTGGTCGATTCGGAATACCTGACCGGCGACGAGGTCCTCAAGCGCTGGCCCTGGTTGAACCCGGAGATCAAGGCCGGCGCCTTTCGGGCCAAAGACGGCTGGTTCTCCGCCCATGAGGTGACCCAGGGGTTTGCCCGGGCAGCCGACAAGGCGCGCTTTTACGTGCGCACCCGTGCCACCGGTATCGAAACCGACAATCAGGGGGTTTGCGCGGTAACCACCGACCGGGGGCGCATCAACACCCGCGTGGTGGTCAATGCCGCCGGGCCGTTCGCCATCGATGTCGGCCGTTGGGTCGGCCTGGATTTGCCCATCTACCAGATGCGACGACAGCGCGTCTTCGTGGCGCCCCATCCTAAAATCCCCCAGAATGCGCCCCTGATCATGGATGTGGACAACGAGTCGTACTGGCGACCGGAAACCGGCGGCGCCCTGCTCGGCTGGCACGACCCCGAGGAGCAGAAGAGCGAGCCGTTGGAGAACCCCCAGGGTGATTGGGATTTTCCGGCTTTCAACCTGGAGATGTGCTCGCGCCTGAGCCCCTTCTGGTCCGAAGTGGTGGAGGACCTCAAGCAGGAGGATTTGTCCGTATACGCCGGCCAGTATGTGCATTCCCCGGACGATCAGCCCCTGATCGGGCCGGTCAGCGGGATTTCGGGTTTTTTCCTCAACTGTTCCTACTGGCCGGGGGTGATGTTGTCGGCAGCAGCCGGGCGGTGGACATGCGACCTGATCACCGGCCGAATGAAGCCCGAGGACAACCCGTTGCGTCTGAGTCGCTTCGAGGAGGGGCTTACCACCCCG
>NZ_JASJGN010000008.1:0-8669 GCF_033791525.1 Desulfosarcina sp. | reverse complement strand
AAACAGGCTGTTGCGGTCGGTGCCGCTGAACTGGTGACTGCCTGCCCTTACTGCATCACCAATTTTGAGGAAAGCAGGTTGAACCTGGAGTATGATGAAGTCATAGAAATCAAGGATATTACGGAGATTATTCAGGACGTGATTTAGCTTAATTCTATCCGGTCCGGCAAATCCGGACGCCATGAACCTAAAAATGATGATGAGGTGATAGAAAGTGGAAAACGAAGTATTGCCAAAAGAGATCATTCAACAATTTTCCGGAAGCCTTGGAGATGTTAATTTTGGAGACGTAGTGGTTGTCGGTGGGGGGGTAAGCGGTATCCAGGCCTCTCTTGATCTCGCCACTGCCGGATTTAGAGTGTACCTGGTTGAGAAAGGGCCGAGCATTGGCGGGCACATGGCCCAGCTTGACAAAACCTTTCCAACCAATGACTGCTCCATGTGAATTCTCTCACCGAAACTGGTCGAGGTCGGCCGGCATCCAAATATAGAGATTCTGACATTTACGGAAGTTGACGGTATAGAGGGGCAGGCGGGAGATTTCACGGTCACCCTGACCAAGAAGCCCCGATACATCCTTGAGGACAAGTGCACCGGCTGTACGACATGTGTAAAATATTGCCCGGTGCAGTACCCTGATCCCTTTAATCAGGAAATATCGGACAACAAGGCCGTTCACGTTTACTTTTCTCAGGCCATCCCGCTTGTCGCCTATATCGATGAGAGCTGTCTTTACCTGAAAGAAGGCAAGTGTGACATCTGCAGAAGCGTTTGCCAGACCGGCGCCATCGATTTCAAACAGACAACGCAAAAAGAAGAGGTAAAAGTAGGCGCGATCATTCTGTCTTCCGGCATCAAACCATTTGATCCTTCGGTTAAGGATGAATATGGCTACGGAAGGTTGCAGAACGTGGTAACCAGCATGGATTATGAACGGCTTTTATCATCCACCGGGCCATACGGCGGGGAAGTGCTGCGAACCTCCGACAGGAAGCATCCCAAAAAATTAGCCTGGATCCAATGTGTGGGTTCCAGGCGGGTGACCGAGGGCGAGAACAGCTATTGTTCGGGCGTATGCTGCACCTATACCCAGAAACAGGTGATTCTCACAAAAGACCATGACACCGAGGCACAATGCACCATCTTCCATAACGATATTCGCTCCTATGGCAAAGATTTCGAACGATTTTTCCAAAGAGCCGAACGGCTTCCCGGCGTCGAATTCATCAGAAGTTACGCGTCCATCGTAGGAGAGCACCCGGACAGCAAGAATGTCGTTGTCCGGTATGCCACGAACGATGATGGCGTAAAAGAGGAAGAATTCGACATGGTCGTCTTATCCGTCGGGTTGAATCCTCCTGCCGATCATAAAGAGCTTGCGGAAAAGTTCGGAATCGATCTCAATTCACACGGATTCAACCAGACCAACCACGAAAACCCCATGAAAACCAACCAGCCCGGGATCTTTGTCAGCGGCGCCTTTCAGGGGCCTACGGATATCCCGGAGTCGGTTTTTACCGCCAGCGCTGCCAGCGCCCAGTGCGGCGCGTTGCTTGATTACAGACGTGGAAAACTGGCCAAAGAGAGAATGTATCCGCCGGAACGGGATGTCTCTGCGGAGGAGCCAAAGATAGGCGTTTTTGTGTGTCATTGCGGGGCCAATATCTCCAGCGTGGTCAATGTTCCCTCCACTGTAGACTATGCCATGACCCTGCCCAATGTCGTCTACGCCCAGGAACAGCTGTTCTCTTGCGCCACGAATTCCGCCAAGGAGATAACCGATCTGGCAAGGGAGAAAGGCTTGAATCGCGTGGTGATCGCCGCCTGCTCCCCCAGGACGCTGGAACCCTTATTCCGGGACACCCTTCGGGAGGCGGGACTGAATCAATATTATCTGGATATGGCCAACATCAGGGAACATTGTTCCTGGGTTCACTCCAAACAAAAGGAAGAGGCCACAAAAAAGGCGCAGGACATCGTCCGGATGTCGGTGGCACGCGCCAGCTATCTGGAGCCGTTACAGGAGTTTGATCTGCCGGTAAACAAGGCGACCCTGGTGGTCGGTGGCGGTATCGCCGGCATGACCTGTGCCCTTTCCATCGCCAGTCAGGGGCATGAGGTCCATCTGGTGGAAAAGAAAAAAGAGCTGGGCGGAATGGCGCGCAGGATTCACACCACCATAGAAGGCATGGATGTGCAGGCTTATTTGGATGACCTGATCCGCGCGGTGTATCAAAACCCCTTGATCCACGTCTCCCATGAGGCCACCATCACCGACGTTTCCGGCTATCTGGGAAATTTTATGACCACGGTGGAAACTGAAGGCCGGGTCAAAGAGATAAAACATGGGGCTTCCGTCATTGCTATCGGTGCGGAGGAATATCAACCCACCGAATACCTTTACGGCGAAAATGATAAGGTATTCACCCATCTTGAACTGGGAGAACTGATCGCCCAAAAAGAAGAAAGGGTGATGAATGCCGAGAGTCTGGTGATGATCCAATGCGTGGGCTGCAGAAACGAAGACCGAAACTACTGCAGCCGGGTGTGTTGCAGCCACGCCGTGAAGAATGCATTGAAACTCAAAGAGATAAACCCGGAGATGGATATTTATATTCTCTTTCGGGATATGAGAACGTATGGGCTCAGAGAGGATTATTACCGGGAAGCATCAGACAAAGGGGTCAGATTTATCCGTTATGAACCGGATGACAAGCCCCTGGTCGAAGCTGCCAAAGAGGGGGGCAAGGAAATCGTTCGGGTGACCATTGCCGATCCCATCCTGGGTCAACGGCTTGAATTGGACGCCGATATTCTCTCTTTGGCGGCCGCTGTCATTCCCTGTGAATCAACCCGTGAAGTGGCCGGATTATTCAAGGTGACCTTGAGCCCGGACGACTTTTTTAAAGAAGCCCATGTTAAATTAAAACCGGTCGAGTTTGCCACCGATGGTGTTTTTCTTTGCGGGACGGCTCACTATCCCAAGCATATCCAGGAAACGATCAACCAGGCATATGGCGCGGCCGGCCGGGTCATGACGCTTCTATCAAAAGATACCGTCGTGGCCTCGGGTTCCGTTGCCGAGGTAAGCGCATACGATTGTGTGACCTGCGGTGCATGCATTACCGCCTGTACGTATGGCGCGATAGAATTCGTTGATACACCAAAAGGCAGCAAAGCATGGGTGAATCCCATTCTCTGCAAGGGAGACGGTGTCTGTGCCACAAAATGCCCGACCGATGCGATTGTGCTGAAGCACTTCACCAATGCCGCGCTTTGCAGCCAGATCGATGCGGCGGTTACCCAGCAGGAGATCCTGCAACAAATGGATGCAGCGGTTGAAGATCGATAGCGGTTTTCCATGGAGTCCATACAAATAAAGGGGTATGCACGAATGAGTACAGGTATTGAATTTAAACCAAGACTATTGGGCTTTGTCTGCCACTGGTGAGCATACGGCGCCGCTGACCTGGCTGGAGTTTCCAGACTACAATATACAAGTGATATGAGGCTTATTCGCGTCATGTGTTCCGGCAGAGTGGACCTGGAATTCATACTCAGGGCATTCTTTAATGGACAAGATGGCGTGTTTATCGGTGGTTGCCGCCTGGATGAGTGCAACTACATTACCCACGGCAATTATGATGCATGGGCCAACGTCTACCTGTGCAAGAAAATTATGAGTCACATCGGCCTGAACCCTGAGCGGCTGAGGATCGAATTTATGTCCGGTGCGGATGGAAACCTGCTGGCCGATGCAACTGATGATTTTACCAACCAGGTCAAGTCGTTGGGACCGCTTGGCGAGGGTGAAGGCATCGACGTAAATACTGTCAAGTTTAAACTCGAAGCAGCCATGAAACTGGTCCCCTACCTTCGGTTGGTTGAACGGGAGCGGCTGAGAGTACCTGAAAAATCAAAACAAGCGTATACCGAATTTTTCGAAAGCAGCCAGATAGACCGGTTATTCGATGAGATATTTACCGAAAAACTGGCCGTAAGCCAGATCATGCTGCTCCTGAAGAAAAAACCCCTTTCAACGATCGACATCTCAGAAAGGCTGGGCCTTAACCCGTCAGATGTATCCAAGCACATGAACAGTTCTTCTCGGCACGGGTTGGTCAGGTACGATACAACCAGCAATTGTTACGCACTGGCCTGAAAGAAACGGGTGTGGTTAAGCAGCGGTCAGGAAGAAAATAGGGAAACGCTTTATGGAAATTGAAAAAATTGATCAGATAATCGACAACCATCACGGCGAAGCCAGTTCACTCATTCAAATATTGCTTGAGATTCAAAGTGAGAATAACTGGCTTCCCAAGGAAGCCTTAAAACGGGTAAGCGAACGATTAAATGTCCCTTCAACCCGGGTACAGCACATCGCAACCTTTTATAAGGCTTTCAGTGTCGTTCCCAAGGGGCGCCACAAGGTTCACATCTGTTTGGGGACGGCCTGTCATGTCCGCGGTGCTCCCCGTGTGCTTGACACCGTGCAGGATGTGACCGGAATAAAAGCGGGTGAAACGGACCTCGATTTCAAGTTCAGCCTGGAAACGGTTAACTGCCTGGGTTGCTGTGCCTTGGGACCGGTATTGGAAGTGGATGGAAAAGTCCATGGAAAGATGACGCCGGGACAGACAGCAGACGTGCTAAAAACTTACGAGTAGGGGAGAATTATGGCGCGGTTAAATTCGCCTGAAGAATTAGAGCAATTCAGACAGGAACTATTGTCCAAAAGGGACCCAAGCGCCCCTTGCATCTCGGTCTGTGCCGGCGCCGGTTGCGTGGCCTCCGGTGCAGATGCCGTCATTGCCGCTTTTAAAGCGGAAATTGAAAAAGAGGGCCTGACCGCCAAAGTGGATACCAAGGGAACCGGATGCCCTGGATTCTGTGAGAGGGGACCGGTGGTCGTGATTTATCCTGAGGAGATATGCTATCTTCAGGTAACGGCAGAAGACGTTCCCGAGATTGTCTCACAGACGATTAAAGCGAATAAAATAGTCGAGCGCCTGCTCTATCAGGATCCCGTTACCGGTGAACGCGCTGTGCGGGAATCCGATATCCCCTTCTACAAAAACCAAAAACGCACGCTGCTGTGCAATAACATCAAAATCGATTCCAAGAGCATCGATGACTATCTGTCCCTTGGCGGATATTCAGCACTCAGCAAAGCGCTTTTCCAGATGACGGACGTGGCGGTTCTGGAGGAAGTCAAAAAATCCAACATCCGGGGACGGGGGGGTGCCGGGTTCCCTGCTGGTAGAAAATGGGAAGGTTCCCGAAACGCTCCGGAACCCACCAAGTATGTGATCGTCAATGCAGATGAGGGTGACCCCGGCGCGTTTATGGACAGGGCCCTGCTTGAAGGCAATCCGCACTCCATCCTTGAAGGACTGATCCTGGGCGGTTATGCCATCGGCGCACAAGAGGGCTATATTTATGTCCGACAGGAATACCCCCTTGCAGTAAAAAATATCCACCTGGCGATCGAGCAGGCTGAAGCATATGGTTTTCTCGGGGAGCATATTCTGGGTTCACGTTTTAATTTCAAGGTCATAGTCCACCAGGGGGCGGGTGCGTTTGTCTGTGGTGAATCAACGGCCTTGATGACAGCCCTGGAGGGCCGGGTGGGTGAGCCCAGACCCAAGTACACCCGCTCGAATATCAAAGGCCTGTGGGAAAGACCGTCTGTTTTGAATAACGTTGAAACATGGGCAAATATCCCGCTGATCGTCAATAACGGCGCTGACTGGTTTACCCAGATCGGAACCGAAGGCAGCAAGGGGACGAAGATTTTTTCATTGGTGGGCAAGATTACCAATACCGGGCTGGTGGAAGTCCCCATGGGCATTACCCTGAGAGATATCATCTACAACATCGGGGGCGGTATTCCAAATGGCAAGCGTTTCAAAGCCGTGCAGACCGGCGGACCGTCCGGTGGATGTATCCCTGAAGCGCAATTGGACCTGGAGGTCGGGTTTGACGAATTGACCAAGGCAGGCTCGATGATGGGATCAGGCGGGATGATCGTTCTGGATGAAGATACCTGCATGGTGGATATGGCCAGGTACTTCACTGAATTCCTTACGGACGAATCCTGCGGTAAATGTGTCCCCTGCCGTGAGGGCCTGCGGCAGATGAACAGGATCCTGACCAACATCACCAACGGAAAGGGAAAAGAGGGTGACATCGAGATCCTGGAGGAACTGTCCGAGACCGCCATCGAAGCCTCTCTTTGCGCGTTGGGCAAGAGTGCCCCGAATCCGTTTCTAAGCACGCTGCGATACTTCAGGGATGAATATGAGGCGCACATCAAAGAGAAGCGATGCCCGGCGATGGCATGCAAGGAGCTGATCGCCTACTACATCGATCCAAACAAATGCCAGGCCTGTATGATCTGCCTGCGCAAGTGCCCTGCAGAGGCGATCGATGGCGGCAAGAAGAAGATCCATGTCATCGATCAGGAAAAATGCACCAGTTGCGGAACGTGCTTCGAAGTTTGCCCCTCTCGTTTTGGCGCGGTAGCAAAGATTTCCGGCGAACCGGTCCCGCCCGCTGTCCCTGAAGAAGAAAGAAACATAATCAGAAAGAGCAAAAAAAATGAGTAAAATCCTTTTACAGATCGATGGAACCAACGTTGAAGCCAGTGAAGGGATGACGGTATTGGAAGCAGCCCAAAACGCCGGGATATCGATCCCCACGCTCTGTCACCACGAGAAACTGGAGCCCTTCGGGGGATGCCGGCTCTGCATCGTAGAGGTAGAATCACGCGGATGGACCAAGCTCGTTGTCTCCTGCGTTTACCCGGTAGAAGAAAAGCTGGTCGTAAGAACCCGGACAGAGAAGGTCGACCGAATTCGCAAAACCATCTTGGAGTTATTGCTGGCCCATGCGCCGGACTCCCCGGAATTGAAAACATATGCTCAAGAATATAATGCAGACAAAGACCGCTATGAAAAAGATGCTTCATTTTGCATCCATTGCGGCCTGTGCGTCAGATACTGTGCCGAGGTAAAGAAGGCCGACGCCATTGGATTTGTTGACAGAGGAATCAGGAAAGAGATCAGTTTTATTCCGGAAATAGCCGCCACGGTCTGTAACGACTGCAAGGAGTGTTTCCCGCTCTGCCCGACATCCTATCTCCAGGCGGCCTTTGTGTTAACTGAAGCCCTGGCGTTTCCGTCGGCGCCATCCGACAGCGGTCCAGCGAAATAGGTACCGATGCGGACAGGATACTCTCCAAGCGGGTGAGTGGAACGATCCGTCTTGCTGCGAACAGGCTGCTAAAGATCTTTTTTCAGATTGATGAACTTACTGCGGTCGAACCCCAGGGTCTTGAAAAATGAGAGTAAATCGGAAGAGTCCCAGGGCACCGAGGTATAAACGCGGCTGATTCCCATGCGCTTGTACAGTTTGAAGATCTCACGGGCAAGGCGGTCACCGAGGCCCTGGCCCATGTATTCCGGATCGACGCCAAGGGTGGCGATCCAGGCGCTTTTTTCAATGCCGAAGCCGAAGGTGAGGATGTAGCTGATCATAAACCCGATGACCCTGCCGTCCAACTCGGCCACGAAGCAGATGTCATTTTCGCTTCGGGCATGCTTTTCAATCAGGTCCTTAAAGTCCATATCTACGGATGTTCGGACAATGGATGCGTAGATGTCGGCGATATCGTCCGCATCCGCTGCCGCAAGTTCTCTGATCCGGATATTTTCCACGTCAATGGTCCTTTTTTTCTGCGTAGTTAGGGTTAATCGACCCGGATGATCTTCACATGACGCCCTACCCAGTCCGGAGGCAAATAGACGCGACCACTATTGCCACTGGATTTGACCAGTTTCTCGATCATTTCCTCCCCGTATATTTCGAATTTTACTTTTGTGGGAGTTAGGCTCGGCGGCGCTTCAGCCATCTGGTTTTTTTTGTCGTCTGCCACGATGAATGCCCATCCCTTTCGAGTGACTGGATTGGGGTTGTTTCGAAGGTGCTCGGATCATTCCTCTTAACATCAGCATCGGGTCGGGTCAAGCCGGTTTAGCTAATATGTCGCTATTTTTTAGCTGTGATGGGCTGCATGGGGGGGTGCGGGGAGTCCGGGGTCGGGTTTCGCTAACCAATTGACATTGCTAATTTAATAGCTTTGAAAGACACTTCAGACAAGCTTAATCCACCGTTTTTGCCCCTGAAAACATCCGATTAAGGAAATCGCTGCCAAATGCCCCGTGCAAAAAGACACTACGTTCCCGGTCATGTCTGGCATATTACCCACCGATGCCATAAAAGAGCCTTTCTTTTAAAATTCGCCAAAGATCGCCGCAGAGGGACTGAATGGCTGTACCAGGCAAAAAAACGGTACCGCGGTTTGAGTGTGTTGGATTACATGGTTACATCAAACCATATTCACCTGCTTGTATTTGACAATGGCGAGCGTAATATCATCCCGGATTCGATTAAGCTGGTCGCCGGCAGAACCGGCCAGGAATACAATATCCGCAAAAAAATGAAGGAGGTTCTGGCAGGATCGCTATCATGCAACAGCCGTAGAAAGTAATCGCCACCTGCACCAATGCATTGCCTATATTGACATGAACATGGTCCGTGCCGGCGTGGTGGATCATCCTAAGGAAGTGGGAATGTTGCGGCTATAATGAAATCCAGAATCCCCGGAA
>NZ_JASJGN010000007.1:0-19176 GCF_033791525.1 Desulfosarcina sp. | reverse complement strand
CTGGGTTTCCCACACCAGGATGCCGTCCTTGACATAGACATCCCAGGAGCAGGACCCGGTGCAGTTGACCCCGTGGGTGGAACGCACCTTTTTGTCATACTGCCAGCGGCGGCGATACAGATCTTCCCACTCCCGCTGACCACAGCGGGTCTGGGCCCAGCCATCATCGGTTTTCTCTTCACGGCAAGCGGAAGGGTCTCCTTTGGGGCGGAAAAATCGCAATGCAGACAGGAAAGAACCATCGGACATGGACACCTCCTAAAAATTAGGATGAGGCCTTAACGCATGGACACTTGACGGGGGATCCGATGCAAGGTCGCTTTTCGTTCAAATAAGGGGGATATCACCATCTACCGCGAGGCGGCTTTGCCGGTTCAATCCCAGCAGTCAGTGTTTTTGCAAGGACAGCAGTTAAAGCTTACCGGTACAGTATAGCGGCAGAAATGACTTAGGTCAAAAAGGAAATGTTTTTTTGTTGACCCACCATTTTAGGTGATTCATAGACTTAGAAAGATCAGCAGAAACTGTTCAATCAAACCAGTTGTGCTAAAGAAATGATCTGAAATCGAGTTAAATTCACAATGCCTCAATCAGTCAACGCGGCTCGGGTGAAAAATAAAAGATTTCAGAAATAAGAACGTCTGCATTGTCGGTGGATTAAGCGGGTGATTTATAGTCGTTCGAAATAGTTGTCCAATGAATAGTTTTAATACAAACAATCAAAAATTGTTGTTATTATGAATCTGCATATCGATTTTTTAAGAACGTTTATTGCCGTCGCGGATACCAAAGGCTTTACCAAGGCCGGCAGGCAGGTGAACCGATCCCAATCCGCCGTGAGCATGCAAATCAAGCGTCTCGAAGATGAAGTCGGCAAGCCACTGTTTGAAAGGATCGGGAAGACGGTAAAATTGACCACCGAAGGCAGCCTCCTGATCAAATTCGCGCGGCGTATTGTCAAAGAGCATGACGATGCGGTGATGGCGTTGTCCAAACCGGTGCTGAAAGGTTTCATCCGTTTCGGTTCTCCAGAACATTTTACCGCCGGTGTCCTGCCCAAGCTGTTGGCCCGCTTTGCGTCCTCATATCCGGATGTGTTGGTAGAAATGCGCTGTGAAAACAGTGATAAAATTAAAGAATCAGTTGACAGGGGAGAGCTCGATATCGGGCTTTGCACCCAGATCAGCGAAGGGGGGCAGGTCATATACCATGATCCGGTGGTATGGGTCACCGATTCCGGCTTTATCGTCCAGAAGGATAAAGCGCTTTCATTGGCCGTATTTGAAGACGACTGCATCTTTCGGTCCTGGGCCGTAGAAGCTTTGGAACAGGCAGGTATCGAATACCGGATCGTCTATGTCAGCCGGAGTATATCGGGGATTTTGGACGCGGTAAGAGCAGGTTTAGCCATCGCACCGATTGTCAAAAGCAATGTCCCGCCTGATTTGAAAATGGTCGGGATAGAAAATGGGCTGCCGGTGTTGCCGATCTCAAATGTTGTCCTGCACACGGTGAAGGCACCGACACCTGAAACCGTAACCTGTTTTGCCGGCTACCTCATAAAAGCATTCAGGGAAAAGGGTTGAGTGTCGTTTCCCCAATTGTCACCCCATTAAGTCTGCTTGGTATACGGGTACAATAATCACATATTTTGATGGTGTTAATAAAAATAATTCATTGGACAAATGTTTTTTGGCGACTTAATTTAGCCGCCAATGACAACCATGAACAGGAGAAACGATGAATGAAACTGGATCAGTTTCATCTCGAACGCTACTTCGCCAAACATGAATTCTCAGCGCCCTATCTTTTGTGCGCCTCGGACTGCGAGAGCATGGAATTAGGGGAACTGCTGGCGATGGCGCCTGGTTCCCGTGAACAGCTTTCATCGTTGTGGCTGGGTTACACAGAGTCCCTCGGCAATCCTGAACTCAGGCAGGCGATCACCGCGCTTTATGAGCAGGTAATCGCCAACCAGGTTCTCGTGCATGCCGGTGCCGAAGAGGCGATTTTTAACTTCATGAATGTTGCCCTACAGCCCGGGGATAACGTCATTGTACACGCACCTTACTACCAGTCCTTGGGAGAGGTGGCACGAGGCGTCGGTGCCGATGTCACCGAGTGGTGGGGAGATCCGGACCGTGCGTGGGCCCTCGACCTCGATGGTCTAAAGGACGCGCTTACCGGCCGCACGAAAGTGGTCGTAGTCAACTTCCCACATAACCCGACTGGATTTCTGCCGACTTCTGAATTCGTGTACGAACTGTCGGCACTCTCTGAACGACATGGCTTTGTCATTTTGGCGGACGAGGTATACCGTGGACTTGAACTGAATCATTCCGATCGCCTGCCCGCCTTCGCTGATGTGAACGATCGTGCCGTATCTCTCGGCGTCATGTCAAAAACCTACGGCCTCGCTGGACTGCGGATTGGCTGGATTGCGACCCGGAATGAGCAACTTTTCCGCCAACTCGCCGCATTCAAGGATTACACGACCATCTGCAACAGTGCGCCGAGCGAGTTTCTGGCAACGCTGGCCTTGCGACATGCCGAAGCGATTGCTGAACGGAACCTGCAGATCATTCGCAGCAACCTCGATCATCTCGATCTTTTTTTTGCTGCGCATAGGGAATGGTTTGCCTGGAATCGGCCGAAAGCGGGATCGATTGCATTCCCGATGCTGCTGCAAGCGTCGGTGGATGCGTTTTGCGCTGACCTCGTCGAGAAGGCAGGTGTACTTCTGCTTCCCGGAACCCTCTATGGGTCGGGATTGAACGCGTTTCGTATCGGTTTCGGGCGCAGGAACATGCCTGATTCGCTCGATCGGTTGGCAGCCTATCTCAAGAATTGACCCAAAGTTTCATCAATCAAAATGGAGAAAAAAATGAAAATTCTTATCATCGGTGGAAACGGTACAATTGGTAAAACGGTCAGCAGTCATTTCTCAAAAAAGCACGACGTCCTTATTGCCGGAAGACACTCCGGCGATATAACGGTCGATATCACCGACAGCCAGTCAATTGAATCCATGTTTAAATCCGCTGGAAAAATCGATGCCGTTGTCTGCATCGCCGGCGATGCCAAATGGGCAGCCTTTGATTCAATGTCTGAGGAAGATTTTTATATCGGATTGAAAAGCAAGTTGATGGGGCAGGTGAATCTGGTCCGAATCGGGCGGGAGTATCTGAATGCAGGCGGCTCTTTTACGCTCAGTACGGGAATCCTGGCCGATTACCCGGTAGATTTTACGACCAGTGCCGCCATGGTCAATGGCGGCATTCACTCTTTTGTCAAAGCGGTATGCCTGGAATTGAAAAATGGCGCCCGGATCAATGTCGTTTCATCCGGATTGGTTGAAGATGCAGTTGAAAAATATGAGGCTTATTTTCCGGGCCACAATCCCATACCCATGAAGAAAGTGATCAATGGCTATGTAAAAAGTGTTGAAGGAAAATCAACTGGTGAAATAATAAGAATGTATGATAATTGTTAATTTTTATAGAGACCCATTTGTTCTGAGAAGGGTACAAGTATCGGTCATGATCATTTAGGGTATGGCGCGAAGGACCTTCTTGATGCGTTCTTTGGTTTCGTTGGAGAGCGTTGCGGTGGTTTCATCTATAGACGGTTCGTCGTCCATATGACGGCTCACTTTTCTGAGCATGATCAGTTGGCGGCGGAACCGGGCGCAGTAGCGACACATCAGCAGATGCATCCAAACCGCCATGCGATGATGAAAAGGCAGCGACGCATCCAGTGACTGGGATACCTTTTGTGACACGTCGTTGCAGCGAAACATCCAGTGTCTCATTTCGATTTTCCTTCTTGCTGCCGGCTGAATCCGACCAGTTCAAGGCACTTTCGCAGCAACATTCTTGCCCGATACAGGAGCACCCAACAATTATTTGCGGTAATGTCAAGCCGCGCGCAGATTTCTGCGGTACTCAACCCATCAATTTCTCGATAGACAAACGCATCGGCACTTCGCTGTGGTACGTCTGATAAACATCGATAAAAATAATCCAAAAATTCTTTGGTTTCCTGAACCTTGCCGGGATTGGTTTGCCAATGGGCCGGACGGGTCTGCCAACCGCCTTTGGCGTTGAAGAACGCTTCCACGTTGTCAGGATCGTGCAACAGGTCCCGGGCATGGACGGTGGACTTATTCTTACGGTAATGGTCGATTACCTTGTGTTTCAGGATACCGAACAGCCAGGTTTTCTCAGAAGACTGCCCCCTGAACCGATCCTGGGCTTTCACGGCCGCCAGGAATGTCTCCTGAACCAGGTCTTCGGCTATTTCTTTTTTTTTGACCCGGGCAAGCGCAAAATGAAAAAGCGAATCGCCATATTGATCAACCCACATGTCTGCATTTATTTTCGGCGAGTCTTTCATTCCAAACCAATACCCTTCATCAAGTGATCGTGCGAGGCATATATTGCCTGTCAGGGTATCAAATTGAGCCAATTTTTCAAGCGGTAATGCAGCTTCAATCATAAAGGCGCTTTCAATGCGCCCACCATATTTTTCATATCTTTCGGGTCACCGGCAGGATGCAGCACCACCATGATCATGGTCCATTTGCCAAAGGGCGTTTCATTCAATGGGGCCGAATAATTTCCGTCGCCCCATTTGTCGGTCCGGAACATATAGGGTGCCGATCCCGCACCGGTTTCATGCTTATTTGGTTTCATGTTGACAAACCACACCGTGTATACCGATTCGGGCTTGAGACCGCGTGCCTGAATGCTCACATGGTCTTGATCGATAAGGGCGGTCCCACTGGCATCAGGGTGTTTGGCCGTTGACTCAAGAACAACGGTGCGGCCATCGGTGGACGCCCAAGATATGGGGATGAGGAAGATGCTGAGTATGCCGATAATTGCTAATTGGAAGGTTCTTCTTGAATTCATATTCGTCTCCTTACTGATTAGAAAGGACAGGCTGTCGTCGAATTGATTCCCCACAGCCCTGTTGTCGTGTTGGATAAGTTGAAATACCTTGACGCTTAATCAGAAACGGTGTCTTCTGTTTGCTGCATTGGTCGGCAGATTGCACAAACCCTTACAACCGCGGCGACGGTTTCTTCAACCATAATTTGCATCGAGGATCCGATCCAATCCCCAACGATCCGTCCTGAGGGCGGTATGCCATGCCCGTTGAAACGATGGCTGTTACCAAATGATTGTTGTCACATCCCGCGGATTGGCCAGTTTCGTAGCATATTAAATGGGTTGTGGGTTGTAAGCTTTGTAGCGTTACAACGACAATCAGTTATCTGGATGGGCTGAATGGTGGTGATCAGAGGGGAAAAGCAATATGTTAAAAAATCGAATTGAGATATTACAGCATGCGTTCGATACGGATCACGTGAATTACTGGAGTAATCTCAGCCGGATCAACAATCTGCTGGTAATCATGAACATCAGCATGTTTTTCCTCACCGGATTGGTCGCAAAAGGGTATTTTTATACCTGTTATTCATTGGTTTGCCTGGGGGCTGTGGGCATGGGCGTACTCGTACCGACGACGATGATTCGCAACCTGTGGTATTATTGGATTTTCCTGGTTGTCGAGCTTTCAGGGCTCTATTTTCTGGTGGCCAGCGTGATATTCTGGGTTAAACATGGATCGGGATAGTGCATACGGCGCACCCCATGCGTTTGTACCCTAAAAGGTAAAAAATGCGAAATGAATCCGAAAAACGATCAAATCATGTGTTGAAGCGAATCGGCCGGTATCTTCTCAAACGGCTGGAGATACCCCTTCCATCTTACGAGCAGCGAATCATCAATAACATGCAGAACCTGTATAGAGAAATCCGACCGGGCGATGTACTGCTGGTCGAAGGCCGATCCAAATTAAGCCAGATCATTCAAATTATCACCAAAAGCGCCTGGAGCCATGCGGCTATTTATCTCGCTAACCGGTTGGATCATTCCACTGACGACGGCGTGCAAAGCATATTGAATGGCCTCGGTGAGACGGAGCGGCAGCATATGTTGATCGAGGCGGATGCGGGCAATGGTGTGATCGCTGTCTCCTTGAGCAAATACCAGGATTACAATATCCGGATATGCCGGCCCTTTGGCATTTCCCCGCAAGATTTGGAGGTGGTGATGGGCGATGCCGTCGGTAATTTAGGCAATCATTACGACCACGAAAATCTGACGGATTTGGTGCTGCTTCTCCTGCCCTCATTTTTTAATCCGTTTAAAAAAAGAACGATCCAGGCGTGTTTAGGGGGATGTACCGAATACAAAGTGATCTGTTCGGGGATGATCGCCAACGCCTTTCAAAAAGTCGGTTATCCGATCGTCCCCGCATTGCTGCCGGCGTCGGATGTGGATAACCATCTGATCAACGATCCCTATGGCTCCAAGTTGATCATGCGCCATTATTCGCAAATCGTACCGAGGGATTTTGACCTCAGCCCCAATTTCGAGATCGTCAAATACAACATCATTGGATTGGGCGGGTTCGATTATAAATCGATCTGGGCAAAGGAATAGGTGCTTTTCATTATGCCTTCATATGCTCTGGTAAATAGGCGATCAGCATGCATTTTTATGCTATCGCAAAAAGTAAGCAGGCGACAATCGCTCAAATCATATAAACGACTTGCGTAAATTTCGGATCGTGGTTAATTTTATCTGACAAACCATAGCGTAATCCTTATGCTCAATCGGTTTTCTGGATCCCGGATATCCGCTTCGCTGCTTCCGGGATGACACCGTCTGGTGTTCCGTCAACCGACCAGCTTGGTCTATATCGATTAGCGAATTATTATCGCCGGAAACTGCTTATTTCAGCCGGCTATTTGGGATTCAAGATTTTTATTTGGCACTCTGGTATCCATCGGATCGTCGGTGCTGACCTCAATGTCGAACGTCCCACCGTTTCAGTCAACTGATGCAGCCTGAAGCAAGTTGCCGGGAAAATTTTCTCGACACCCATCACCATTTTTTCTGCTGGACGAGAACGGATAGAGGACCTGCCATAAAATAGCGTAATGTCGCAGAGGATAGAACATGGACCGACGGCCCAAGGTAAATATTCTTGCCAACCGAGACGCGTTGTCAGCCGCGCTTTCGGCTCATGTCGTCCGTCTGGCAGCCATGACTGTTGCATCTCAAGGTCGGTTCTGCGTTGCCCTTTCCGGCGGTTCGCTCATGGACATCATCGGCCCGTCCTTGGGTTCAAATCCCTTGCGCGACACCGTCAACTGGTCAGGCTGGCATGTTTTCTGGGTCGACGAGCGGTGGGTGCCGTGGAGCAGTCCTGAATCCAATTACGGGCATGCGCAGCGGCAGTTCTTTAACCGCGTCAGTATCCCCGACGAACAGATTCATGCCGCGGACGTTTCGCTCAATCCTTCCGAAACCGCCCAAACCTATGAATCCATCCTGGCAACGGTCCTTCAGCCCGGAGCAGGCCGAGTGCCGCGGTTCGACCTGGTGCTGCTCGGTGTAGGAGAAGACGGCCACACCGCTTCCCTGTTTCCCAGCCATCCGGCCTTAAACGAAAATCGGCGCTGGGTGGTTCCTGTTGTAGACGCACCCAATCCGCCGCCAGTTCGTATTACGATGACACTGCCGGTGATAAACAATGCCCGCCATGTAACCTTCGTGGCCGCCGGGCCGGGCAAGGCGAATATATTGTCGAAAGTGCTCAACTATAACCTGCAGCAGCCGGAACTGCCGGCCCGATATGTCAACCCGTCCAACGGCGAGTTGCAGTGGTTTGTCGACCGGGCAGCAGCGGCTGAATGCTGAGAGAGGCGCTAAAACTTATAAACCCAAGCTTGCGATGAGAAAATGGCCATGAAAACGATACTTGCCGCAGATATCGGGGGGACCAACAGTCGGTTTGCCCATTTTGAGACCGATCTGGAATCAACGCTGGCGCTGGTCGACACGCTCTGGCTGCCTACCGATGAAGCTGATTCTTTTGCGCAGCTTCTCGAGCAGTTGCGGTCATCCGATTTTTCCCTGCCCGCCGACGAGGCTGACATTGCCGTGATTGCAGTTGCCGGGCCTGTTGAACAAGCGTCCTACTCTGCCCCGCCCTATATCGACTGGGATATCGATCTGGCCAGTCAAGCGGTGGCAAACACGTTTAAAAAAGCGATACTGATTAACGACTTTGTCGCCCAGGCCTATGCCAGTCGATCTCCGGTGGGCCAATCAGCCCGTAGTATCCTTCCCGGAGAAATACTTTCCAACGGGACCATCGGCGTTATCGGTGCCGGCACCGCCCTGGGCAAGGCAATCCTGGTGCCGCTGTCCAGCGGAGAATTCCTGGCCTTGCCTTCCGAAGGGGGACACGGTTATTTCCCTTTTGTCTCTCAACGGGAGTTGGCGTTTCAACAGTTTTACCGAGAAAAATCCGGGCAGAACCATATCACTGGCAATCTGGTGGTTTCCGGTCGTGGACTGCGCTATCTCCACTGGTTTCTCAGCGGTGAAGATCTGGCGCCTGAGGAAGTGACCAGGCGACTATCCGGAACATCCGAGACGCTGGCCTGGGCCGCGAGGTTTTACGGCCGGGTTTGTCGGGACTTTGCCCTTGCGGTGTTGGCCCGCGGCGGCTTGTATATTGCCGGTGGGGTGGCAGCCAGAACACCTGAAATGCTGACCCATGAGAATTTCAGTAAGGAATTCCTCGATTCTCCGACAATGGGTTACGTGTTGTCCCGGATGCCGGTGTTTTTAATGGACGATCAAGACAGCGGCCTCTGGGGTGCGGCGTTCCATGGACAACAACTGCTGCGAAAAGGATAAAACGATGGCCCATGAAAAGAAAAGAAAAATGATCAACAAGGTGGCGATCGTCGGGGTGATCGCCCTGGGTATTGTCGCCTTTCGATACTTCGATATAGGACAATATCTCACGCTCGATTATATCAAGGGCTCCCAGGAAAAATTTCAAGCGCTTTACCTGTCACACCGATTTCTCGTCATTGCCGTTTACATGGGAATCTATATCGCGGTCGCGGCCCTGTCTCTTCCCGGTGCCGCGGTGCTCACCCTGGCGGGCGGCGGACTGTTCGGTCTGGTCGTCGGAACCGTTGTCGTCTCCTTTGCCAGCTCCATCGGGGCGACCCTGGCCTGTTTGGTCTCCCGATTCATGTTGCAGGACTGGGTCCAGAACAAATTCGGCGGCAAACTGAGGACAATCAACGAGGGCATTGAAAAAGAAGGCGCTTTCTATCTTTTCTCACTTCGCCTGGTGCCGATCTTCCCCTTTTTCGTGATCAATCTACTCATGGGGCTGACCCGCATGCGCCTGTTCACCTTTTTCTGGGTGTCGCAGATCGGCATGTTTGCCGGGACGCTTGTTTTTGTCAATGCCGGCAAAGAACTGGCCAAGATCGACTCCCTGTCCGGCATCCTGTCTCCGGGCCTTTTAGCCTCATTCGTGGTGCTCGGGCTTTTCCCGATCACCGTGAAAAAGCTGCTGGCCATCTACAAGAAGAAATTCAGACCGCAAGCGGCAGTCCTCAGCGGCGATCGGCAACATAAGCCAGAGAAAAAGGAGACCGCTAGATGAGTACTTCTGATTCACACACCGCCGGCCCGACTATAATCATTTTCGGTGCATCGGGAGACTTGACCCGGCGCAAACTGATACCGGCAATTTACAACAACTTTATCAAAAAGCGCCTTCCGGCCGGGCTGCGCATCGTTGGTTTCGCCCGCCGGGACTGGCAGGATGACCAATTCAGGGACCACCTGGGCAGCGGTGTGAAGAAATACAGCACGGGTTTCGACGCGCCTGTCTGGAACGAATTCGCCAGGAATATCAATTATTTTCAAGGCGACCTGGACACGACCGCGGATTACGAGAAACTTCAAACAATCCTCGATGAGATGGAACACCAAACGGCCGATCGCCTCTACTATTTGGCCACGGCGCCTGATTTTTATGGTCCGGCATGCGATCATCTGGCTGCAGCCGGCATGGGCACTGAGCAAAACGGCCAGCGCAGGATCATTATTGAAAAACCGTTCGGCCGCGATCTTGCCACCGCCAGGGAGTTGAGCCGACAGGTCCATGCAGCCTTCGCCGAGCATCAAGTCTATCGCATCGATCATTACCTGGGCAAGGAGACGGCCCAGAACATCATTTTTCTGCGATTTGCCAACACGCTTTTCGAACCGGTCTGGAATCGGCGATACGTGGCCAATGTTCAAATCACGGTGGCCGAAAGCGTAGATGTGGGGCGACGCGGCGGTTACTATGACAACGCCGGTGTGCTGCGGGACATGTTCCAGAATCACCTGATGCAATTGCTGGCGCTGGTGACCATGGAACCACCGGCATCTTTGGACGCCGATGCGATTCGCAACGAAAGGGCCAAGGTTCTCGGAACGGTCCGCCCCATTTCTCTGCACGACACCGTGCGCGGCCAGTACGAGGGCTATCGGTCCAGCGCCGGCGTGGCCCCTGACTCGCAGACACCGACGTACGCCGCACTCAAGCTCTTTATCGACAATTGGCGATGGCAGGGCGTTCCTTTCTACTTGCGATCCGGAAAAGCGATGCCCGCCAAAAGCAGCACCATCATCGTTGAATTTCAACCGCCGCCTGACGTCATTTTCCATCTGGGACGCAACGCGCACTTCACGCCGAACTTCCTGTCCATCTGCATTCAACCGGACGAAGGCATCCATCTGCAGTTTGAGACCAAAGTGCCGGATACGGTATCTGAATCCCGCTCGGTCAACATGAGCCACTCCTATCTCGAGGCCTTTCCCGACGTTGTTTTGCCTGACGCATACGAACGGCTCCTTCTGGACGCGCTGAAAGGCGACGCATCCCTGTTTGCCCGCAACGACGGCATCGAGGCGGCCTGGCTTCTGATCGACCCTATTCTTTCCGGGTGGGAATCCGCTTCGCAAACGTCCCCCCTGCACACCTATTCCATGAACAGCTGGGGGCCGGAGGCCGCCGATGCACTGCTGGCCAAAGGCGGCCATGCGTGGCGGATGGGCTGTTGCGGATTGCCCTGCAGCTAGATCCTTGGCAACCAGGCGTGCGAAGCGCGCCACATATAGAAAGGATTTCACCATGACCCCACTCGACCAACTCAGCGAACTCGGGCAAGCCGTCTGGTTTGACTATATTCGCCGTTCATTTACCCGGGCAGGAGACCTGCAGGCGCTGATTGACCAAGGCGTGCGGGGCGTCACTTCCAACCCGGCGATATTCGAAAAGGCCATCGCGGGCAGCGATGACTATGACGAGGACATCCAACGGCTTGCGGCTGAAAACCGGTCGGTTAACGAAATCTATGAAGCCCTGGCCATTGAAGATATTCGACAGGCGGCCGACCTGCTGCGTCCGCTGTATGATCGAACAGACGGCCGTGACGGGTATGTGAGCCTTGAGGTCAGCCCCACCCTGGCCCACGACACCTCCGGCACCGTTGCCGACGCCAAACGGCTTTTCGCCGCGACGGATCGTCCCAACCTGATGATCAAGATTCCTGCAACGCCGGCGGGCATCCCCGCCATCGAAAGCGTAATTGCTGCCGGTATCAATGTGAATGTCACATTGATCTTCTCGCTGGCGCAATATGAGGCCGCAGCCGGGGCCTACATCAAGGGTCTGGAAAAACTTCTGAAGGCCGGCCGTGCAATCGGCCAAACCGCATCGGTGGCATCGTTTTTCATCAGCCGGGTAGACACGGCCGTGGATGCCGCCCTGGAAAAAATCGGTCGCAGCGATCTACAAGGCACCACGGCTATAGACAACGCACGGCTGGCGTACGCCCGTTTCAGGGAAATTTTTGCCGGCGATCGCTGGGACCGATTGGCGGCCGCCGGTGCCCGCGTCCAGCGGCCGCTGTGGGCCAGTACCGGAACCAAGAACCCAGCCTATTCCGATACGCTTTACGTGGACAACCTCATCGGTCCGGATACGGTCAACACCCTGCCGCCGGCGACGTTGAAGGCCTTCATCGACCATGGACGGGCAAGCGTAACCATCGACAAAGACGTGGCAGCGGCCCGCAGTCGCATCTCCGCCCTTGCCGACATTGGAATCAGTTTAGAGACGATTACCAAACAGCTGCTGGACCAAGGGGTGGACGCCTTTGCCAAACCCTTCGAGAACCTGATGAGGAGCCTTGAAGAGAAAAAAGACCGGTTGGCCGGATCCGGCAAAGCGTAACGCACGCAGGCCCAAAGGGCCAGGCTTCTCAGGCAGCCTAAAGCCGCCGGGGATAAATGAAAGGAATAAACATGAAAATCGACGCTGATATTGCCGTTGTCGGACTGGCGGTGATGGGTGAAAACCTGATCCTGAACATGGAGAGCAAAGGGTTTACGGTAGCCTGTTTCAACCGGACGACCAGCAAAGTGGATGATTTTATCAACGGTCGCGCCGTCGGCAAAAACATCATCGGCTGCCACAGCATCGAAGCACTCGTCGGGGCCTTGAAAAAACCGCGCAAGGTGATGTGCATGATCAAGGCGGGCCGTGCCGTTGATGACTTTATTGAGTCGGTCACGCCCTACCTTGAGGCGGGCGACATCATCATCGACGGCGGAAATTCGCATTTTCCCGACACCATTCGTCGCGTGGCGGAGGCGGAGCGAAAGGGGCTGCGGTATGTCGGTGCCGGGGTTTCGGGCGGAGAAGAAGGCGCGTTATTGGGTCCCTCCATCATGCCGGGCGGCTCACCGGGTGCATGGGAGTCAATTCAGCCGATTTTTCAGAAAATCTGCGCGTACACGGACGACGGCGAACCGTGCTGCGACTGGGTCGGCGAGAGCGGTGCGGGCCACTTCGTTAAAATGGTGCACAACGGCATCGAATACGGCGACATGCAATTGATCGGCGAGACCTATCAGATGATGAAGGTGGGACTCGGGCTGTCCAACGCACAGATGCGTGATGTGTTCGCCCGATGGAACAAGGGGGCGCTCGACTCCTACCTGATTGAAATCACCCGTGACATTCTCGGATATAAAGATGAAAACGGAGAAGCGGTGCTCGACCGGATTCTCGACGCGGCAGGTCAGAAAGGCACCGGCAAGTGGACGGTGACGTCTGCGTTGGACGTGGGCCAGCCGCTGACACTCATCGGCGAGGCGGTTTTTGCGCGCTGCCTGTCGGCACTCAAAGACGAGCGGGCAGCGGCTGCACAAGTGTTCGCCGGACCCCAGGAGTCCTTCAGCGGCGACAGGGCGGCCATGATCGACGATCTCGAACAGGCGCTTTATGCGTCCAAGATCGTATCCTATGCCCAGGGATACCAATTGATGCGCGCCGTTGCGGTACAACAGGGCTGGAAGCTCAACTACGGCGGTATCGCGCTGATGTGGCGGGGCGGCTGTATTATTCGTTCTGCCTTTCTCGGAAAAATCAAGCAGGCTTTCGACACCGATGCCGCTCTAGTGAATCTGCTGCTGGACGCGTTTTTTAAACAGGCGGTGGAGTCGTCCCAGGCGGGCTGGCGGCGTGTAGTGACCACGGCGGTTCGGCTGGGCATCCCCATGCCGGCGATTAGTGCGGCGCTGGCCTATTTTGACGGTTACCGTTCGGAAAGACTTCCCGCGAACCTGCTGCAGGCTCAGCGCGATTACTTCGGTGCCCATACCTACGAGAGAATTGACAGGCCCAGGGATGAGTTCTTCCACACCAATTGGACGGGCCATGGTGGGAGCACGGCGTCTTCCACCTATGATGTTTAGCGTATAACCAATTGAATTCGTGTTGATTATTCCATGGAGTAAATGACCAACAGCAGATAAATCACAATAGCCAAAACCCAAATTACAAATAGATCACAATGGGAAAAAATCCAAAACTCAAAAGACCAATGGTTTTTGAAGATGTTTGTGATTTGGATATTATAATTTAAATTTTATTTGAGATTTGGTGCTTGTAAGTTGTTTTTTCCGCTTCATCAGAGTTAGGAGCGTCAACATGCCAAAAACCGCAGAACATCAACGGCTTCAGGATCATCTGGACAGAAAAGCCAACTGGAAAAAATGGGGCCCCTATGTGAGCGAGCGCGCCTGGGGCACCGTACGTGAAGACTACAGTGCCGATGGCAGTGCCTGGGAGTACTTTCCCCACGACCACGCCCGCAGCCGGGCCTACCGCTGGGGGGAGGACGGCATTGCCGGCATCTGTGACCGCCACCAGTATGTCTGCTTGGCCCTTTCGCTGTGGAATCACAACGATCCGATTTTAAAAGAGCGCCTCTTCGGCCTGACCGGCTCACAGGGCAACCACGGCGAAGATGTCAAGGAATACTATTTCTACCTGGATGCCACACCGACCCACAGCTACATGAAGATGCTTTACAAATATCCTCACGCGGCGTTTCCATACGCGGATCTGGTGGCCGAAAACGGTCGCCGGGGATTCAACGATTTCGAATATGAGCTGTCGGACACGGGCATCTTCGATGACCAGCGCTATTTCGATGTTTCTGTAGAATATGCCAAGGCAGGCACCGAGGATATACTGATCAAGATAACCGCCTTTAACCGCGGCCCCGAGGCGGCCCCTCTGGATGTGCTGCCCACGGTCTGGTTTCGCAACACCTGGAGCCCGGGATACGTGGCCGGTCCCATGGGTGATGTTCCGGACCGGCCGGTGCTCAGGCAGGTCAACGGAACCAAAGCCGGGCCGTGCGTAAACCTTTCCCACCCGGCAGCCGGCGACTACTTTCTGTATGCCGACAAATTGGATGGCAAGGGCCAGCCCCAACTGCTGTTTACCGACAACGACACCAATACCCAGCGGCTGTTTTCTCGGCCCAACGATCGCCCCTATGTCAAGGACGCCTTTCATCGCCATGTGGTCGATGGCGAAGCCGATGCCGTCAATCCGGCCGGGGAAGGCACCAAGGCCGCCGCCTGGTATCGCTGTCAGGTCCCCACCCATGGATCGTGCACGCTGCGGCTGCGACTCTCTGCCGCCGCATCGGATACCCCCTTTGCCGGTTTTGAAACCACTTTTGAGCGGCGTGCAGCCGAAGCCGATGCCTTCTATGCAACAGTCCAACGCACCGATATCAGCCTTGATGAGATGCAGATTCAACGTCAGGCCCTGGCCGGCATGATCTGGACCAAACAGTTTTTTTACTACAATGTGGAGCAATGGCTCAAAGGTGACCCGGCGCAACCCGAGGTGCCTCCATCCCGTGCCAGTGGTCGCAATCATGAATGGGAACACCTCAACAACTTCGATATCATCTCCATGCCCGACAAGTGGGAGTACCCCTGGTATGCGGCCTGGGATCTGGCCTTTCACGCGATCCCCCTGGCCCTGGTCGATGCGGCCTTCGCCAAACGCCAGCTGACGCTGATGGCCCGTGAATGGTACATGCATCCCAACGGGGCACTGCCGGCCTATGAATGGAAACTGGGCGACGTCAATCCGCCGGTACACGCCTGGGCGGCCTGGCGGGTATACAAGATCGACGCCAAACAGCAGGGGCGGCCCGATAAGCATTTTTTGGAAGGTATGTTTCACAAGCTGTTGATGAACTTTACCTGGTGGGTCAATAAAAAGGACAGAGAAGGCCGCAATGTTTTCCAGGGCGGTTTTCTGGGGCTGGATAACATCAGTGTATTCGACCGCAGCGCCCCTTTGCCCACTGGCGGTCACATCGATCAATCCGACGGCACGGCCTGGATGGGATTTTACTGCCTGGTCCTTCTGGAAATCGCCCTTGAACTGGCCAAGGACGATCCGGTTTATCAGGATACGGCCGGAAAATTCTTCGAGCACTTCCTGCGCATCGCCCGGGCCATGACCGGTGACTACCGCAACGGTTTGAGCCTTTGGGATGAAGAAGACGGCTTTTTCTACGACACCCTGCATCTGCCGGACGGCAGCTTCGTGCCCCTTAAGGTCCGATCGTTGGTGGGCCTGATGCCGCTTCTGGCCGTCGAGACCCTCGAGCATGACCTGATCGAGCGTCTGCCGGTATTTAAACGCAGGCTGAACTGGTTTTTCGAAAACCGGGTTTATCTGCGCGACTGCGGCAATGTCGCCTGCGTGAAAGATCCTGGAGAACAGTCGCGGCGGTTGCTGTCCATCGTCAATCGGGAACGGCTGATCAAGGTGTTGGGGCCCATGCTGGATGAAAACGAGTTTTTATCGCCCTATGGTATCCGCTCGGTTTCTAAATTTCACCAGGACCGACCATACACCTTCACCGTGGACGGCGTGTCCCATACCATCGACTACCAGCCGGCTGAATCGCAAAGCGGGCTGTTCGGCGGCAATTCCAACTGGCGCGGGCCCATCTGGTTTCCGATCAACTACCTGCTGATCGAATCGCTGCAAAAATACCACCACTACTATGGCGATTCGCTAAAGGTGGAATGCCCCACCGGATCAGGACGCATGCTGAATCTGGGTGAGGTGGCCACAGAGCTGTCCCGGCGCCTGATCAGCCTGTTCCTGCGTGATGGCGACGGCCGGCGTCCGATTTATGGCGGACAGCACCGCTTTCAGGATGATCCTCACTGGCGAGACCACATATTGTTTCATGAGTACTTTCATGGAGACAACGGCGCCGGGCTGGGCGCCAGCCACCAGACCGGCTGGACGGGGCTTGTGGCCAAACTGATTCAACAGTCGGGGGGATAAATCCGAACCCGGATTATCGGAAAATAACAAATTACAAAGGCCAAATTCCAAACAAATTCCAAATTGCAATATTCAAATCTCAAATAAGATACAACTCAACCGTTTACTTTTATTTTTAAATTTTGTGATTTATTTGTAATTTGTTTTCTGGCGATTGGAATTTATCTTTGGTATCTATAACGGAGAGAACACAATGAAAGAGGAACAATTTCCAAAGGTTGTCATGCCTCAATGCCAGACTGAGAAGATCTTGCAGGGACAAAAAGCACTGGTTACCGGTGGCAGCTCGGGCATCGGCAAGGCAGTCGCCATTGCGCTGGGTCATGCCGGGGCGGACGTGGTGGTCAACTATGTGCGCGGAGCTGAGCAGGCCCAGGACGTGGTCGCCGCCATCGATCAGTGCGGCAGCCGCGCCTTGGCTTGCCGGGCCGACGTCTCCCAGGAAGATCAGGTGCTGGACATGTTTGCGAAGATGAAAGCCGAATTTGGCACCATCGACATTCTGATCAACAACGCCGGCCTGCAGCAGGATGCCCCTTTTGATGAAATGACCATGAATCAGTGGAATCGGGTCATCAATGTGAACCTGACGGGCCAATTTCTGTGTGCCCGTGAAGCGGTGCGCGAATTCAAGCGCCGCGGCGTGGTGCCGGGTGTCTCCTGCGCGGCCGGTAAAATCATCTGCATGAGTTCGGTGCATGAGGTCATTCCGTGGGCCGGCCATGTGAACTACGCCGCCAGCAAAGGCGGGGTCATGCTCATGATGAAAAGCATCGCCCAGGAGGTGGCGCCCTATCGCATCCGGGTCAACAGCATTGCCCCGGGCGCGATTCGCACGCCGATCAACACCGATGCCTGGCAGACCCCCGAAGCCTATGACGCGCTGATGATGCTGGTACCTTATAAGCGTATCGGCGAGCCCGAAGACATCGGGCGCGCCGCCGTGTGGCTGGCCTCCGATCAGGCCGACTATATCAACGGCATCAGCCTGTTTGTGGATGGCGGCATGACATTGTATCCCGGGTTTGCCACCGGCGGATAGGACGGATCCGTAAACCGTCCGATATCTGCGTTTCGCTTCATCCCCCGTCACTGCGGCGTATGGAAAGTACGCCTCGCTCCTTTGGACTCGCAAGCCTTGATCTCGAACGTTTTACGAATCCGTCGGGAACACGATTCTAAGAGAGTCAATGAAGTGTGAGAGGAGAAAACCATGGCCGATGAAAAGAATAATGGCAAGGAGGCGTCCTTTGACAGCCAAGATCTTGAAGGACTGACCAAGCATGTGAAAGGGATCCTCGACATTCAGGATCGGACTTATGGAATCCCACCCAAAAAGTATGCGATGTGTTTTGTAGGCAGCGAGGCGGTCGAAACGTTGGTCAGAGAAGGGATTGCCAACGACGAAGCCGATGCATTGCGTATCGGAAACATGATGCTCAATGCCGGTGTGTTCCATCACGTCCAACAGGCGCACCCCTTCGAGAATAAGTACCTGTTCTACCGTTTCGCCTCCGATGAAGACCACGGTAAGGTGGCCCGCAAACCCGATGGCAGCGCCGTCAGATGGGCAGATTTCATCGCGCCGCTCACGTCGGTCGGTGGCCAGGACCTTTCCCTACAGCCGTCTGTCCCGGAACGCGACCCGGAATTGGCCGGTATGGCCCAGGAGAACCTGGAGGCCTGTGGCGTTTCACCCCTTGATGCGCACAACACCAAATTTTTAGATCTTCTGCACCCCAAAGGGTGGATAGACCCGGAACCCAAGCCTTCGTACAACCTGGTGGTCATCGGTGCCGGTGCCGGCGGGTTGGTGTCCGCAGCAGGCGCCGCCGGCGTGGGTGCCCGGGTAGCGCTCATCGAAGCGCATCTGTTGGGCGGGGACTGCCTCACGGTGGGCTGCGTGCCGTCCAAGGCCTTGCTGCGATGCGCCAAGGCGGCCGCCGCGGTGCGCGATGCATCCCAATTCGGCGTCCAAATCAGCGGTGACGTTTCGGTGGACTTTGGCTTCGTGATGGAACGCATGCGTCGCCTGCGGGCTAGCATTGCGCCCGTCGACTCGGCCGAACGCTACGCCAAGGAGCTGGGCGTGGATCTTTATATCGGCAAGGGAACATTTACCGGCAACAATCGTATCGAAGTCAACGGCAAGCCCCTTACATTTGCCAAAGCGGTGGTTGCCACCGGCGGTACAGCCGCCATCCCCAATATTCCGGGTCTCAAGGAAGCGCCCTATCTCACCAATGCAACTGTTTTCAATTTGACAGAGTTGCCTCAGCGTATGGCGGTCATCGGTGCCGGCCCCATCGGGATCGAACTGGCCCAGGCCTTCCAACGCTTCGGTTCGCAGGTATCGGTCTTTTCGCGCAGCGACGCAATTCTACCCAAAGAGGATCCGGAGGCGGCTAAGGTTATTGAAACCTCTCTTCGTCAGGACGGCGTCACTTTTGTCTACCATGTCAATTTTCGACGCGTGGAAAGCCAGAACGGAGAATCGCCGGTGACCATCGTTCTGGACCAGGGCAATGAGGAAAAAAGGCTGGAATTCGACGC
>NZ_JASJGN010000006.1:0-18633 GCF_033791525.1 Desulfosarcina sp. | reverse complement strand
GCATTTCACATCCAGGTCAAATGGACGGCATTTCCCCTGCATCCGGAAACACCGCAAACCGGACAGACCCTGGAAGCGCTGTTTGCCGGTCAGCCGGTGGATATCCCCGGCATGCTGGCCCGGCTGCGCCAGGTGGCGCGGGAACTGAACCTGCCCTTCGGCGAACGGAAAATGACCTTCAACAGCAGGCTGGCTCAGGAACTGGGCAAATGGGCCGAGGATCAGGGCCATGGCGACGCTTTTCACCAGGCCGTGTTCCTGTCCTATTTCCAGCGCGGTGAAAATATAGCCCGCCTGCCGGTTTTACTCCAAATTTGCTCGGCGGTTGGACTGGACCCCGCAGCGGCACAGGCGGTGATGGATCAACGATCCTATCGTGAAGCGGTGGACCAGGACTGGCAACGGTCCCGTCAGATGGGAATTACCGCTGTGCCCACCTTTGTCCTCAACGGCCAGCGGCTGGTGGGTGCACAATCCTACGCGGAATTGGAAGGGATGGTTTTCTCCGCTAAGGTGGGAAAACGATAGTCCATCGTCTGTGAAAACAAAATGGCAGTGGCCACGCAGGCGGCCAATTTTATAGGCCCCTCTCGATATCCCGTTTTCACCTTTTCTGAGTAGGGCATTCCTCGTGAAAAGCATTCTTTATGCAGGTGTGCTTCTTTTTAGCGTGCTGGTCTCAGCTGCATGGGGCGATCTGAGCGGCCGATGGTCAGGTAACGACGGGGGCACCTATTATTTACGCCAGACCGGCAGCCACGTGCACTGGTATGGTGAAGCCGCCGATTCACAGCCGGCATGGTCAAATGTATTTTCCGGCCGCATTCACGGAACCCGCATCAAGGGTAACTGGACCGATGTTCCCAAGGGCCGGACAAGGGGTGCAGGCGACCTGGAACTGGTGCTTGAAAAGGACGGGAACGAACTGCGGGTCGTGAACAAAACCGGCGGATTTGCCGCTTCCCGATGGACCCGAATAAAGACAGACGCCTCAGTCACCCAGCCGCTGAAGCAGCTGAAACCGTCTGGAAAGGAGGATTGCGTTCGCTTCGACCCGGCCGCCCTTGGCGTTCGCCAGGTGAAAGGAAGATGGAAGATCGTTGGCGGTGACCACTGGCTGTTCGATTTCGGGCCCAACCAGGCCGCCGCCCGCCAATCGCTGAATGTGATCATTCATTACCGCATGGACCGCGCCTGCTTGGTCGGCCGGCCGAATCCACAATTTTCCTATATGCTGGCAAAAGGCGGAAGCCCGTCGGGCGGCATGGCCGGTGAAGATTGCGTTGCTTTTGACCCGAAGAGAGCAACGGTAAGCAACATTCAGGGAAGCTGGAAGATCGTGTCCGGCCGGCGATGGCTGTTCGATTTCGGCCAGGGCCAGACCGAAGCGCGGCAAGCCCTCGCCGTTATCCGGCGTTACGGTTTCAGCCAAACCTGTTTCGTGGGACGGCCCGACGCCGACTTTACCTACCTGCGCCGCTGAACGCGCGGGCCTCAGACGTCGGTGATGGCCATGTTGATGACGGTTGACGAGAAGCCCCGACCGGCTAAATAGCGGTAGGCCTTTTGGCGGCGTTTCCATGGATCGGCCTCGCGGCTCAAGTGAAACGCTTTTTTTTCCAGCATGCGACGGGCGCTGAGCACCTGGGTATCCTCATCACCGCAGCGGGCCAGCGCCTGTTCAATAGCTGCATCGTCTATCCCTTTTTGCCCGAGGGTCTGGCGAACCCGCAGGGGGCCGTATCCGCTTTCGACCAGGTGCCCGGCGATGATCGTGGCGGTTTTGGCATCGTCCAGATACCCCAGCTCAAGGCATCGCGCCAGGGCACCCTCGATGGCGGGACGGTCAAACCCCTTTTGCCGAAGTTTGGCCTTCAATTCCTTTTGGGTGTGGTCCCTCCGGGCCAGAATCCGAAAGGCACTGTCCAGGGCCCTGGAGTGCGCCTGGCGCGGCAGGCTGCCACCTTGTCGGTGGTGATCTTTTTTCATGGAATCAACGGTCGTCACAAACGCAGACACGGCGATAGGTTTTTTCCGCAGCCCAAAATGGTTGACGGATTTCACGGATTGGCGTAGCCAACACTTTTATCACACCCGCAGAGAGGAGTTATCATGGGACAACGATTCATCATGACCGCTTTCGGCAAGGACCGACCCGGCATCGTGGCCGATGTAACTGGGATTCTGTATGAAAACGGCTGCAATCTGGAGGACACCTCCATGACCCTGATGGCTGGGGAATTTACCCTGATCCTGCTGTTCACCGCCGGCTCGGCGGAAGTGGCCGGCCCGCTGTCCAGGGACTGCCGCAGACTGGAGCAGGAAAAAGGGATTTCCGCGTTCCTGCGCCCGCTGGAGCCACAGAAAGCGGTTAATAAACCCGGCAACGCGGTCTTCATTCGCACACTGCATGTGGAAGGGCTGGACCAGGCTGGGATCGTCTACAAGGTCAGCCGTTTCCTGGCAGACAACCGCATCAATATCGTCGACCTCAAGTCCACGGTCAAGGCCTCGCCAGAAAGCGGTACGGCCATGTACGTCATGGACATCCGAGTCCAGATACCCAATGAGACCGCCATGGATCCGGTGGAAAAAGGGTTGCGTGCCGTTGCCGACGACCTTAACGTGGACATCACGTTGTCGGGCCGCTGAAGCCGGTTCGTCAGCATAAAAAGCAACGCCTTCCCTTGGCTCTACCCTATACAGGCGTTGGTGTGACGACCTTCAGGTCCGCAGTAGACTCTGTGCGGTCATCTGCGCCGGTTTTTCCAGCCCCATCAGTTCCAGAAGCGTCGGCGCGATATCGCCCAACCGGCCTTCTTGCAGGCGAACCCCCTTTCGGCTGTTGTCCAGCAGCAACAGGCGAACCGGATTGGTGGTGTGGGCCGTAAACGGTTTGCCGTCAGGACCGGCCATCTTTTCCGAGTTGCCGTGATCGGCGGTTACCAGGGCCAGGCCATCTTTCTCCCAGAGCTTGTTGACTACTTTTTCCAGACATCGGTCAACGGTTTCGCAGGCCTTGACGGCGGCGGCCATCACACCGCTGTGTCCCACCATGTCCATGTTGGCAAAATTGAGCACGATGAAATCGTATTTATCCGAATCCAGCCGGGCAACCACTTCGTCGGCCACCTGGTAGGCG
Source organism: Desulfosarcina sp. (assembly GCF_033791525.1). Classification (GTDB taxonomy): domain Bacteria; phylum Desulfobacterota; class Desulfobacteria; order Desulfobacterales; family Desulfosarcinaceae; genus Desulfosarcina. Next base: position 15,491 of record NZ_JASJGN010000006.1, on the reverse strand, counting down.
CTCATTTCCGGCTTCTGGTCGTAGGTGGCCACATCGCGGGGAGAGGGAATCAGGCAACGCTCTTCGTTTTCAAAGGGCGTTTCTTCACCGCCATTAAAGAAATAGGTGACATGGGCGTACTTCTCGGTTTCGGCGATTCGCAGCTGGCATAGCCCCTGGCGGCTCAGGACTTCTCCGAGAATCATCTCCAGGTGAACGGGGCCAAAGGCCATGGGAAGGTGTAATCCTTCGTCGTATAGGGTCATGGTGGTGTAGCCGGAAAGCGCCGGAACCACCAGGCGCTCGAATCCATCGAATTTTTTTTCGGTAAACGCCCGGGTAATCTCCCGGGCACGGTCCGCACGGAAGTTAAAAAAGATGATCCCGTCGCCGTCGGTCACCGTGCCCACCGGTTTGCCGCTTTCGTCGACCATCACCACCGGCTGGACGAATTCGTCGGTTTCATCACGGTTGTAGGCTGATTTAACGGCGGCCACCGGATCGGTTTCCACCCGGCCATGGCCTTCGCAATAAAGCCGGTAGGCTTTTTCCACCCGATCCCATCGTTTGTCCCGATCCATGGCATAGTAGCGGCCGCAGACGGATGCGACAGCACCGTTGCCGATGGCCTGTATATGGTCCTGCAGCTGCTTCAGATAATTCACGCCGCTGTCCGGCGGTGTATCCCGGCCGTCGAGTATGGCATGCACGAAGACCCTGGACAGCCCTTTTTGCTGGGCCATGTCCAGCAGGGCCAGCAGATGGGTGAGCTGGCTGTGGACCCCGCCATCGGACAGCAGGCCCATCAGGTGCAGCGCCGTGCCGCGGGCAGCCACCGCATCCATAATGGCGCCAAACGCTTCATTTTCGAAGAAGGACCCCTCTTCGATCGCTTTGTCGATGCGCACCAGGTTCTGATAGACGACACGTCCGGCACCGATGTTCATATGCCCCACTTCGCTGTTGCCCATGATGCCTTCGGGCAGCCCCACATCCCTGCCCGAGCAACGCAGTTGCGTCGATGGATAGCTGGATTGAAGCCGGTCCAGAAACGGTGTATGGGCCATCAGGACGGCATTGGTGGGTTCGTCGGCTCCGATTCCCCATCCGTCAAGGATGATCAGCATATGGGTTTTTTTGGGCATTTTCTTTGCTCTCCAATGGTTCTTTATTGGTGTTAGCGCCTGTTTCAAAACGTTGCAGTTCGGTCAAGATCAAGGCGGGCGATCATTTCAACCGGAGGAATACATGTCGTATTTCGAGGATTGAAAGGTGAGCTCAACGCCGATATTGGCCGAAATGGGGCGTTTTGAAATTAGCGCTATTCGATGAATACCGATTCGTCTACACCCATATCGTCATCCGGATAATCGACCACTTGTTTCAGGCTTTCAGTCTGAATGCGCCGGGCATCGGACCACAGCCCTTCCAGATTGTAAAAACTGCGCGTACTTTCGAAAAAGACGTGGATGACCACGTGCCCGTAGTCCATGAGCACCCAGTGACCCTCCTTGAGGCCGTCGACACTCAGGGCCTTGATGCCCTGTTTTTTCAGGTCCCGCTGGATATGTTCGGCGATGGCGCTGACCTGACGGTTGGACGTCCCGTGGCAGATGAGAAACGCGTCCGCCAGGCTGGTGAGTTGGCCTACGTCTAAAAGGACCGGATTTCTGGCTTTTTTTCCAAGGGCTGATTTGACATAAACGTCCAGTTCAGCATCACTTGTCTTGGTCATCGATAAAGTTCCTTTTTTTCAATATAAGCGTTTACCTTCGGTGGAACAAGGTCAACGATCTCTTTTCCTGCCCTGATTCGCTGCCTGATCTGGCTGGAAGAGATGTCTATCGGTCGGGTCGGCAACAGGTGGATCCTGTTTTCGCCGGCCCGCTGCCAACAAGGCGGTTCGTGGACATGGTGATAATCTTCTGACAACCGGGAACGAATATAGCCGTCCATACGGCTGAAATCGCCGCTGGCTGGCATCCTGCCGTCCACCCTCCGGATTACCACCACCACTTGGACGGTTTCCAGCAACCGTCGATAGCTTTTCCAGGTGTGAATCTCCAGGAACGCGTCCATTCCCATCATCAGAAACAGCGTGGCACCGGGAGTGATCCGGGTTTTGAAGTGGTCCACCGTGTCGATGGTGTATGACGGACCGTTGCGTTGGATTTCGACATCGGACAGGCGGTAGCGGGAATCGGTGGGCAGGGCCAGTTGGATCATTCGGACCCGCTCGGCCGCCGGTGCCAGGAATACAGGAAATTTGTGGGGGGGCACCCGACAAGGGATGATATAGAGCCGGTCCAGAGAAAATCGCTGGAAAACCCGTTCGGCCACCATCAGGTGACCCTTGTGGATCGGATTGAAGGTTCCGCCGAATACTCCTGCTCGCATGACCTGCTCCCCAAGGATTTAAGATGATTAATTTGGCAAGGATAGAGGGAGGAAGCCGCACTATGCTAGGCTGCGACAACCGATAATGCAGCCCACATTAATTATCTTAAAGCCTTGCATAGGGCTACTCCCGAACCTGGCCGTCGCCCAAAACCACGAACTTCTGAGTGGTCAATTCCTGGAGCCCCATGGGACCGAAGGCGTGCAGTTTGGAGGTGCTGATGCCCATTTCAGCACCCAACCCCAACTGCCCGCCGTCATTAAACCGGGTGGAGGCGTTGACTAGAACCACCGAGGCGTCCACATCCCGAACAAACCGGTGGGCCCGGCGGTAATCGCTCGTGACTATCGCCTCCGTGTGGTTCGACCCGTAGCGGGCGATGTGGGCCATGGCGTCCTCCATGTCCGCTACCACCTTGACCGACAGAATCAAGTCCAGGTATTCTGCAGGCCAATCCGCGTCCGTGGCGGGGGAGATATCGGGAAGGATTTCGCAGGTTTTCGGGCATCCCCGAAGCTGTACATCTGCCGTATCATATCGCCGGGCCATGGCCGGCAGGAAATCTTGAGCCACCTGTTCGTGGACCAGCAGCGTTTCCATGGCGTTGCACACGCCGGGACGCTGAACCTTGGCATTGTAACAGATATCTTCAGCCATTAGAAGGTCGGCCATCTGGTCCACAAAAACATGGCAGACTCCTTTGTAGTGCTTGAGTACGGGGATCCTGGAATTCTCGGCCACAAATCGGATCAGCCCTTCACCGCCCCGGGGAATGATCAGGTCCACGAACGCGTCCTGGGCCAGCAGGACGGTGATCGCTGCACGGTCTTCCGTGGAAACCACCTGGGCGGCCTGCGCCGGCAATCCGGCCGATTCCAGGGCCTGGCCGATAATGCCGGCAAGGGCCCGGTTGGAATACAGTGCCTCGGAACCGCCCCGCAATATGACGGCGTTGCCGGATTTCAGGCATAACCCGGCGGCATCGATGGTGACATTGGGTCGCGACTCATAGATGATACCGATTACGCCCAAGGGAATGCGCATCTTCGATACCCGCAGTCCGTTTGGCCGCACCTGCGTTTCGCCCATGGTTCCCACCGGGTCGGGATAGGCGGCCACTTCCCGGAGACCGCCGGCCATGACGGCAATGGTTTTCGCCGAGACGGTGAGCCGGTCCACCATGGCACTCGAAAGGCCCGCTTCCCCGGCCCGCTTCAGGTCCTTGCGGTTTTCCTGAACGATCGTTTCCGCCTGCTGCTCCAACAAGCCGGCCATGTTCGTCAGGGCCTGGTTCTTTTGGTCCGTTGCACAGCAGCCCATCACGCCGGCGGCCTGTTTGGCGTCGCGAGCCATTTGTCGGATGGTTCGATCGATATCCATGGTATTTCCTCTGAAAGAGAGTTGACGCTCAGGCGGCTTCGGGTTCCCCGGTGATCACCAGATTGTCCCGGTGGATCACTTCATCGTAGGTTTTCTGGCCAAGACGGGCTTTGATCTGGCTGGTCCTGAGACCCATGATGATTCGGATCTCCTCGGCATTGTAGTTCACCAGCCCGTTGCCGATCAATCGGCGTTCTTCCGTAACCACTGCCACCGCTGCGCCCACGGGAAACTGACCCTGGACATCGACGATGCCGCTGGGCAGCAGGCTTTTCCCGTTGTTCATCAGCGCCTTGGCGGCCCCGGCATCGACCTTGATTGTACCCTGGGGGTTGACCGTGTAGCCAATCCAGCATTTTTTGCGGTTCAGTTTTTGCTCCCGGGGCACAAAATACGTGCCGTGAGGCTCTCCTGCTGCCAGGCGAATCAGGATGTCCGGCCGGTACCCTTTGGCAATCACCATGGGTATTCCCGATGCGGTGACCTTGCGAGCGGCTTTGATCTTACTCAACATCCCCCCGGTGCCCAAGGCACCGGGGATATCGCCGGCGTACTTTTCGATGCTCCTGCTGTAGGTGGCTACCCGGGGAATGAGCTGGGCATCCGGAAAGACCCGGGGATCCTTGTCATACAGTCCGTCGATATCGGTAAGATTGATAAATATGTCGGCATCCAACAGCAGGGAGATCATGGCTGCCAGATTGTCGTTGTCCCCCAGTTTGATCTCTTCCACCATGATGGTGTCGTTTTCATTGATAATCGGCACCACCTGCCATTCGAGCAGGGTGTTCATGGTATTCCTGGCATTCAGGTAGCGTTTGCGGCTGACAAGATCGTCGCTGGTGAGCAGTATCTGAGCCACCTTGCGATCAAACCGGGCAAAGGCCTTTTCCCACTCACGGATCAGGCCCGCCTGACCGATGGCGGAGATGGCCTGTCGTTTGGGAATTGCTTCGGGCCGCTTGGGAAAACCCATTTTCTTCATGCCCGAGGCCATGGCACCCGAAGAGACAAGAATGATCTGAATGCCTTGGTCCAGAAGCCGGCAAATCTGGCTGCTGATGGAGGAAATGGCATCGATGTTCAGGCCGGCCTGGGCGGTCAGCACATTGCTGCCCACCTTAACGACGGCCCGCCTGATGGCGTTACTCTTTTTCTTCCGATTGCGCTTCATCCATTTGATCCAGCAGGTTGCACAGGGTTGCAGTCAGCCGATCGAGCCCCTTGCCGGTGGCGGCGGAAATCTTCAGCAGGTCGCCCTCGCCGAAGGCTTGCCTGAAAAGTGTGGCCGCATCCTCGGCCCAGGCCACATCCATCTTGTTCAACACCACGAGCTGGGGTTTTTCGGATAGCGTTGGGCTATACTGGTGCAGCTCCCGGTTGACCGTATCGAGGTCCCTGAGCGGATGGTCGGAATCGATGGCGGCGGCATCCACCAGGTGCACCAGCACGCGTGTCCGCTCCACATGCCGCAGGAACTGGATACCCAGGCCGGTACCGGTGTGGGCCCCCTCGATCAACCCGGGAATATCGGCCATAATGAAAGGCTCCCGGCGGTTGGTTTGAACCACACCCAGGTTCGGTGTCAGGGTGGTAAAGGGATAGTCGGCGATCTTGGGCCTGGCTGAGGACATGGCGGAAACCAGCGTCGATTTGCCGGCATTGGGCAGCCCCACGACGCCCACATCGGCCAGCAGCTTCAACTCCAGCCGCAGGTTCAGGGTCTGGCCCGGCTCACCCGGCTGCGCAAAGCGGGGCGTCCGGTTGGTCGATGATTTGAACCGTGCGTTTCCCAGGCCCCCCCGGCCTCCTTTTGCAACGACAAAGACCTCGTCGGGATCGACGAGGTCTTTAATGAGGTCTCCTGTGTCAACGTCGACCACCAGGGTGCCGGGAGGCAGTTCGATGATCAGGTCCTCACCGCCCCTGCCGGCCCGATTGTTACCCTGGCCGCCGGATCCGTTTTTAGCTCTGCAAAGCTTTTGAAACTGAAGGTGGTAGAGGGTGCGCTTTTTGGTGGTGGCTTTGAAAATGACGTCTCCGCCGCGTCCCCCGTCACCCCCGTCAGGCCCGCCTTTGGGGATGTACTTTTCCCGCCGCAAGCTGACGCATCCGGCTCCGCCCTTGCCCGACTGGACGGTAATGCGTGCCTCGTCTATGAATTTCACGCTGCATAGACGCTGACCTGTTTACGGTCTCGGCCTTTTCTTTCATAGGTGACGACACCGTCGATCAGGGCAAAAAGAGTATAATCTTTGCCAATTCCGACATTGACGCCTGGATGGATTCTGGTGCCGACCTGTCGAACCAGGATATTGCCGGCAAGTACCTCCTGGCCGCCATAGCGCTTGATCCCCCGGCGCTGGGAATTACTGTCTCGACCGTTCTTTGAACTACCGGCTGCTTTTTTGTGTGCCATGGTTTCCTCCTCAATAACAAAAGGGCACCGAACGGATGTACAGATGCGCCGGCAACCCTTGCAGATGTTTCGGAAAAAGGTTTACGCCTCGATACGATCGATACGAACGGCCGTGAACGGCTGGCGATGGCCTTGTTTGCGGCGGTACCGTTTTCTGCGTTTGTATTTGAAAACAAGGATTTTCTTGCTCTTGCCCTGGGCCACAATCTGGCCATGGACCGTTACCCCGTCTACACCGGGTTGGCCGATCTTGACATTTTCGCCATCGGAAAATATAAGGACATTGTCGAAAGCGATCGGTGACCCGACGTCACCGGTGAGCTTCTCAAACCTAAGCACATCACCCTCCGCAACCTTATATTGCTTACCGCCTGTGGCAACCACTGCATACATGTTCCTGCCCTCCTGTGAAAACAAATCGCTTAGTCCTGAATTCAAAAAATAAGAAATATCAAACTTTCCCGCCCCATTGTCAAGAAAAAACTGATCGGCCATGGGAATGGGAAAAGTCGTGGACAAGAACCGTCAATTCCTTGTAGTTACAGGATAGTCGTACCAGCGTTTCGAGGGAGCCGAAAGGGAAGACCGTCGTGAACAGTCGTCATCGAGACATCACCATCGTGGAAAACGGGCAGGAGAGATCCGCATCCATGGTTTTCATCGGAGAAGAGCCGCTCTCCATACGGGTACAGGGGTCACCGTATGCTGTTGTCATGCGTACTCCGGGCGAGGAAAAGGCCCACGTGGCGGGTTTTTGCCTCGGAGAGGGCATCGTGGACAATCCCGGGGACATTACCAACATTGCCTTCTGCGATGGTGAAGACACCAATGTGGTCACCGTCACCCTTACCGCCACGCGGCGAACACAAATTGCCGACCATCTGGATCGACGGACCTATATCAGCCAGACATCCTGCGGCATCTGCGGAAAATCCATTGTCGACGATCTGGTCCAGGCACTTTCGCCGGTGGCTGACGGGGAACCGCTGAACGGGAAGGGCGCCCTGGATCGACTGCTCAGCCTGGGCGACTACCAGCCACTGCGGGACAAAACCCGCGCCGCCCATGCTGCCGCTATTTATGACCATGCGTTCAATCAGCTGTCCGTTGCCGAAGACGTGGGCCGTCACAATGCGCTGGACAAGGCCATCGGGTGTCTATTTGTCGACGGACGACTGCCGCGGGCACGGCTGCTGACCCTCTCGTCACGCATCAGCTACGAACTGGTCCAAAAAACGGCACGGGCAAGGATTCCCGTCATCCTGGCCATTTCCCGGCCCACCGCACTGGCCGTCGAACTGGCCACAGCCCTGAACATTACCCTGGCGTCACTGGGCAAGGGCGACAGCCTGATGGTTTACTGCAATCCCCAGCATCTCGTCTGGCCGCGCTAAACCACATTGTCTATCGGTTCTAAGATAAGGTTTTGGGCAAGGCTGGAGTAAGGAAGCCGTATTGCAATACTGCGACGACCGACAACGCAGCCCAAGACCTAATCTTAGAACTGATATGGAATCAGACCTTGCCTCACGGCTCAATCGTCCCCTGACCATCGGACGGACCACAATCGATCGCCGGCTGGTCCTGGCTCCCATGACCCTGCTGGGGCATATCGCCTTTCGAGAGCTGCTGGCCGGTTTCGGCGGGTATGGCCTGCTCTTCGGAGAGATGTGCAGCGCCAGGCGAATTCCCCAGGAAGTCCGTGCCGACTCCGCCTATTTCAGCTGGCGGGAGGCGGAACGGCAGCACCTGGTCATGCAGATCTTCGGTGCCGACCCGACGGTCATGGCAACGGCGGCCCGAATCATCGAGGGAAAAGGCCTTTACGGGGTGGATCTGAACTTCGGCTGCTCGGTGGCCACCATCTGTAAACAACGGTGCGGGGCGGCCCTGCTGAAGACACCGGACCAGGCCGCCCGAATCGTTGAGGCGGTGCGCCGGGCCATATCCATCCCTCTGTTCGTCAAGTTTCGCACGGGCTGGATCGACGACCCGGCCATTCCGGTGGATCTGGCCCGGCGATTCGCCTCGGCCGGCGCCGACGCCCTGACCTTTCACCCCCGGGTGGCCCCGGATCGGCGCTCCCGACCGCCCCGCTGGGATTATATCAAACGGGTCAAAGACGCGGTAAGCATTCCGGTGTTCGGCAATGGCGACGTGTTCGATGGAACGGATTGCCTGCGGATGCTGGAGACCACCGGTTGCGACGGGGTGGCCATCGGCAGGATGGCCATTGCCCGCCCCTGGCTGATGGCCCAGATGGCCGGACTGCTTTCACCCGACACCGGAATCTACCAGTGCACGGCCCTTGCCATGCTGGATCTGATGGAAAAGCATTTCGACGACCGACGGGCGCTGAGGCGATACAAGAAATTTGCCCTCTATTTCAGCGCCAATTTCAAATTCGCCCACAGCTTTTACAAACGGATCGGCAATGCCCGGGATCTGGAAGCCGTGAAGGGTGAATTGGATGCCTTTTTCCTCGGGAATCCGCAGACAACGACGCGGCCGAACATGAATTTTTTCCTGTAGCCAACCCTTTGGGATGGTATGCAGCAGGGCCAATGGACGAAGGGTGCGCACCTTATCCGCAGCCGTTCAACGGTCGTGTTCATATCGGTAAAGTGCACCGCGGTCAGCGGGTTTGGCGGACCTGGCTTTCCACCGCCTTGACTTTCACAGATTCATCGGGTTAAAGTTTTGCCTGCCCATCAAGACCACATCCACTTTTCAAAAAAACGTTGCACCTTCCCAACCGAGGCATATGAAATCAGATTGTGTAGTTGTTACCGGGCGGGGAACTGTCAACGCCATCGCCAAAAATGTCAAGGCCTTTGCCAGCGCCCTGAAGGCGGGTGTCTGTGGTATCGGCCCGGTAACCCTGTTCGACACCTCCGGCTACCGCTCCCACACCGGGGCCCAGGTCAGGGATTTCGATCCCCGGCGGCACATTCCAGAAGAATACACCTTAAAGCGCATGTCACGGTCGGACTGCATGGCCATGGCGGCGACACTGGAAGCCCTGTCAGAAGCCGGTTTGAAGCCTTTTCCAGAAGAACTTGCCGCCGACACTGGGGTGGTCATCGGCGGCGGGGCCGGTGGCATGCTGGAGTGCGAACCGGTGTTTGCCCGCTACCTGGAAAACGGAGCCGACCGGCTGCCCGGCTCTGCGTTTGCGTCCTTTTCCTGCGCCTCGTCGGCGGATCACATTGCCACCCATTTGAAACTCATGGGTCCTAAAACCACATTCATGACCGCCTGCTCGTCAGGGGCCACGGCCATTGGTTATGCTGCCGATCTGATTCGACAGGAAGCCGCCGACGCAGTGGTCTGCGGCGGCACCGAACCCTTGTGCCGCATCACCTATTCGGCCTTCAACGCCCTGCAGGCCGTGGATCCCGATTACTGCAGGCCCTTCGATCGCCATCGCCGGGGAATGAGCCTGGGGGAAGGCGCCGGGATACTGATCCTGGAGTCGCTGGATCACGCACTGAAACGGGGCGCCCGAATCTACGGCGAAGTGCTCGGCTGCGGAATCAGCTGCGATGCCAACCACATGACCGCCCCGGATCCGAAAGCAGCCGGCGCCGTGGGTGCCATGACCGCCGCCCTGGCCGATGCCGGTATTTCCCCGAAAGACGTGGATTATATCAACGCCCACGGTACGGCCACACCGGCCAACGATCTGATGGAAATCCAAGGCATTAAAACCGTGTTCGGCAGCCGGGCGCAGCATGTTCCAGTCAGTTCCACCAAATCCATGATCGGCCATACCCTGGGCGCTGCCGGCGCCATCGAAGCCGTGGTTTGCATGCTGGCCATCGAGCAGGGGTTCCTCCCGCCGACTATCCACCACGAGACCCCCGACGAGGCCTGCGACCTGGACGTCGTGCCCGGTCGCTCGCGGGAGACCGCGCCTAACATTGTCCTTTCCAACTCTTTTGCCTTCGGCGGCAACAACACCAGTCTGGTTCTGGGAAGATGGTCGCGAAGCGGCGGTGCCCGATGAACCGGCGGGTGGTGGTAACCGGCATGGGGCTGGTGACGCCCCTGGGCATCGGGCGGAAGGCCTTTACCAGCCATCTTTTCGATGGGAGTTGCGGCATCCGCCCCATCGAAGGGTTCGATACCACGCCCTTTAAATCCCACCTGGGGGGCGAAGTTGGCGATTTTTCACCCGTTGACTTCATCGCCCCTCGCACCCTGCGGCGCATGGACCGTCTCTCCCAGATGGTCACCGCCTCGGCATGCATGACCATAGACGATGCGGGCATCAATCTGGCAAACACCGACCGCAAACGCTTGGGCATTGTGATGGGAACGGCCTTTGGAGCCACGGATGTGGCCACGCAGTTCGCCGGCACCCTGTTTACCGAGGGGCCCCGGCGGGTCAACCCCATCCTGGTGCCCAATACCGTAATGAACGCACCGGCCGGCCACGCGGCCATCGAACTGGGGCTGCGGGGAATCAACACCACCTTGAACCACCGTGAGGCCTCGGCGGAAACGGCCATCGCCTACGCGGCGGGTCAGATCCGGCAGGGACGCGCCGATGCACTGCTGGCCGGCGGCGGTGATATTCTGTCGCCTTTCTTTTTCACCATGCTGGAACGCTTCAAGGCCTTGTCTCCGCAGAACCGCCATGCAGAAGGGGCGCGCCCCTTCGACCGCCGTCGCAACGGTCCGGTGGCCGGAGAAGGAACCGGACTGCTCTGCCTCGAGTCTCTGCGATCGGCTCGGTCTCGTGGGGCAACCATCTACTGTGAAATCGCCGGTTGGGGAATGAGCGGTTCACCGGCGCCGGCCAACGATTGGCCAGAGGATCCGACCGGGCCGGTGATGGCCATGCAAAAGGCCATGGCCATGGCCGGTGTGTGTCCAGCCAAAATCGATGCCGTCTCCGCAGCGGCCAGCGGCGGCGTCAAGTCCGACCGGTTGGAGGCCCGGGCGCTGGAGCAGGTCTTTAAAGACACCAAACCACCGGCAGTAACGGCCATCAAGGGCGCCATCGGAGAAAACTTTGCTTCCGGCGGTATTCGTGCCGCGGCCATGGCGCTCTCCATCCATGAGTGCATCGTACCGCCAACCCTGGGTCTGGAATTCCCCATCACTGCATTGGATGTGGTGAAGGCAGCCGGTCGAGAGATGACCGTGAACCACGGATTGGTCAACGCCTGCGCATCCGGAGGGACCTTTGTCTCGCTGTTGTTCAGCAGGCCTGTGTAGGCGACACCCTGTCATGAACCGCGACAGCGCTCGCCGACCCCGTCGCTTGTCGGAGCGAAGCAGAAATACCGAGCACCAGTGCGGCCGGGTTAGCGAGCGAACTATAAATTGATTTTCATCCTTACGGTGAACCCTCCCTGCGGCTTTCGGCGGGGAGGGTTCAATTGCCTGTCGTTTATCGAAAAGGAAAATGCCCGTTGTGATGACCACATGGCGTTAACCCATAGCGGGGTGCACAGTGGGTGCGGCCTGACGAAAAGGGATCGCAAAATATTTCGGGTGCCGGCGAAAGGAAGGCCCTGTTGAAACCGAAAACGGATGTCATCATCATCGGTGCCGGCGCGTCGGGACTGATGTGCGCCATGGAAGCCGGCAAACGTGGACGCCGGGTGGTGGTTCTGGACCATGGCAAAACACCGGGCCGGAAAATTTTAATATCCGGCGGCGGACGCTGCAACTTTACCAACCTCAACATTGAAGCCGCCTGCTACATCTCCAATAATACCCACTTCTGCAAATCGGCGCTTAGCCGCTACACCCAATGGGATTTTATCGAATTGGTCAACAAACACGGCATCGCCTATGGCCAGCGGTCCCATGGGCAGCTGTTCTGTATTGAAAGCGCCCGCCAGATCCTGGACATGCTGTGGTCAGAGTGCGAAATGGCAGGCGTTGCGTTCAGCCTGGACACGAAAATAGAAACCATTGACAGACGCCCCGATCACGCTTTCGCGGTGCACACCAGCCGGGGGAATTACACTTGCCAGTCCCTGGTGATCGCCACGGGCGGGTTATGCATGACAGGGGCAGGGGCCAGCCCGCTGGGCTATGAGATCGCCCGGCAGTTCAACATACCGGTCCGGTCGCCGCGTGCCGGCCTGGTTCCCTTCACGCTCCAGCCGGCGGATAAAAAGATGCTTACCGGTTTATCCGGTATCGCTGTGGATGCCATCGTCAGCTGCCGGCAGCATCGGTTCCGCGACAACATTCTGTTCACCCACCGGGGACTCAGCGGCCCGGCCATCCTGCAGCTCTCATCTTACTGGCAGCCCGGCGAGACCATTGCCATTGACCTGCTGCCGGACATGGACCTGGTGGCGGTGCTGAAAGGGCAGCAGCGGCAGCACCCGCAGCGCCAAATCAAAACGGTCCTGGCGGCGCTCCTGCCCAAACGGCTGGTGGCGGCACGGATCACGCCTGCCATGGCAGAACGTCCCCTTCAGCACCTTTCCCATCAACAATTCAGAGAAATTTCAGCTCATTTTCAGCGGTGGACACTCAAACCCGGCGGAACCGAAGGATACCGGACCGCAGAGGTCACCGTGGGCGGCGTGGACTGTGATGCCGTCTCTTCGAAAACCATGCAGGCACGCCGGGTACCGGGCCTCTATTTTACCGGTGAAGTGCTGGATGTCACCGGCTGGCTGGGAGGATACAACCTGCAATGGGCCTGGTCATCGGGATGGTGTGCCGGCCAGGTGGTGTAGCACCGGGAACGCTGACCGCCAAATCAATGATGCGAATGACCCGTTGCCGCACTGGCAACCGCGCTTCGCCCATCGGTTTCAATCTTTTGTTTCGATGAGCCCATAAACATTCTTTGACGGTGGGGTGCCCCGGCACTCGGTGGAGACCACACACCGGCTGAAATGGGGTTGGGCCCGCCGATTCAGGGCCACGAGGACCCGGGCCACGGTTTCGCTGATGGTGCCGGCGTCAGCCTGACGGGTTAGCTCTTCCAGAGCGGTGCGATTATCGTATGAGACCGGGCGGTAGGGCCGCGGTGAGATCAGGGCGTCATACACATCGCTGATCATAATGATGTCGATCATCAGGTTGTCGATCGAAATGCCCAGCGGGTATCCGCTGCCGTCCCTGCGTTCATGGTGGTCCCTGGCCACCTCGGCGGCAAGGATCCCGGGATCCCGGAAGTAGTGGCTCAGCAACACGTAGCCGGCCACCGCGTGGTGCCGGAGGTGCGCATGCTGGGCCTGGGTGAGCGGCGTTTCCTTGGTCAGAATCTCCAGCGGGACACACAGCTTGCCGATATCGTGGGTAGGGCCGGCCATGACCTCCTGAAGCAGGGCGTCCCTGTCGTCGATCAGTTCCCGCGCGATGAGAATGGAGAGGGCGAAGACGAGCAGGGTGTGGCGATAGGTATAAAAATCCCACTCGCGAAAGTGATAAAGTGATTCCAGGACCGGTTCAGGCAGGACGACATCCCCGGCGATCTTGAGCAGTTCTTCCTGTCGATGGGCTTCTTGGAAAATCAGGTCGTAGGGGGAGTCGGCGAAAAAGCCCAGCAGGTCGGACCTGACCTGCCGGTAGTCCAGCAAACGGCAGGTTGCCATGGCACCTGCCTGCCCGCGGACGGATGCGTCCATGACCTGGCGCGTAAGGCAGGTCCCTGCGTCCAGCAAAAGGGTGCCATCACGATCGGTTACTGCGTGGGTGAGTCGGCAGTCCGGCATGGGTTTCTCCTTGGTCAATTTTTAACCCGTGTCATGTATTGGCCGGTCTCCGTGTTCACCCGCACGACCTCTCCGGCGGTCATGTATTCGGGTACCAGCACGGATACCCCGTTGGACAGCGTGGCGGGCTTGTTGCGGTTGGTGGCCGTGGCACCCTTCATCACCGGAGCGGTCTCCACAATATCCAGATCGACGGTCTGGGGCAATTCGATGCACAGGGGGTGACCGTCCCTGAGCAGCACCGTGATGCCTTCCAGTCCGTCGATGAGCCATTGGATCTGCCCTTCAAGGGCTTCCTCGGACAGGGTGTGCTGCTCGTAGTTCTCACTGTCCATGAAAGTGTACAGGTTCTGGTCCCGGTAGAGAAAGCTCACCCGGCGTTTGTCCACCACCATCTCTTCCATCGTATCATTGCCCTTGTAGGTCTGGTCCAGTTTCTGCCCCGTGATCAGCGAGGCGTATCGGACCTTGTAAAGGGTGTTGGCCCCCCGTGCCGATGGCGTGTGGACATCGATCTGTTTGACCTGGTAAGGATGGTTGTCAATATTGATGATGTGACCTTTCTGGAGGTTGCTGGCTTTTGGCACTGATGTTCTCCTTTATGTTTACGACTATATACCGCTTATCCGGGTTCAGGGCAATACAGTTGACGTTTAAATGGCCAGGCACCATGTTAGAAATGGCGCGTAAAGGTTTACCCGAAATAGTAGAAGTATTCGGACGCCAATCACCAAAACCGGTTGAGGAAAACATTGAACGATCACCCCACTTTAGAAAAACTGCGGCAGGCCGCGTTGCCCCCCGAACAACACGCACGACTTTTTGGAATGATCGCCACCACGTTTAAAATAGCCATCGATGCGCGATCACCGAAAAATCGACCACCGGGAAAAGCGGGACTCAGAGCCGAAAAAGGCTACTACCGCCTGCTGTACCTGGAGGGACGCCTTCACGAAAAAGTCAACACCCATCAAAATACGGATCCTGATTTCCCTGCCTACGATTGGGACACCATGATCGACATCATGCGACAACTGGCGGATATCCCCGAACTTCGCTCGGAAATCCTGGCGGGGGTCGAAATCGCGCTGGATGAAATTACGGACCCGACGTAGACCTTTACATCCCGGAAATCGGGTCATGTGAACCGCGATAGCGAGCACATTCCTCGCCGCTTGTCGAAGCGAAGCGGAGATCCCGCTCATCGGGGCGGCAGGGTTAGCGAGCGAACTGGAAATCGATTTTTATCCTTACGGTGAACCCTCCCTGCGGCTTGCCGTAGGGAGGGTTCAATTTTTCGCCGATCCATCCAGCGCCTGACCACCGAATCGCCATAGCCCCAATTTTGAACCATCCCAAACGATTTTCAAAACAGTCGTCTCCCCGTATACCGCATCAGGGATGGCTAGATGGTTTTATAGGGTTTACAGGTCGTCCGGACCGGACTTATACTTTTTTTGTATACCAACTGTTCGGATTGATGAACTCGTAAAAAGTCTAATTTCCGACGGATTCGTAAAAAGTTCGAGATCAAGGCTTGCAAATCCCGAGGAATGAGGTGTACTTACGGTACTCCGCAGTGACGAGGGATGAAGCGTAACGCAGATATCGGACTTCT
>NZ_JASJGN010000005.1:0-3789 GCF_033791525.1 Desulfosarcina sp. | reverse complement strand
TTCCCTTAAAGTAATGGCTGGTTGAAGCGACATCTGGATGGTCACAATAAAAGCGTTAAGGGTTACTTTGGCTGAGGGTTTCGGTGCACCCCTAACCGCTGAACCTTGAACCTTTCAACGGCTAGGAATGATCGAATGCTTCGACATACCTTTTTGCATATCCCGGGCATCGGACCGAAAACCGAACAGGGTTTCTGGGCCGCCGGTGTCGATGATTGGGATGCCTTTTTCGACGATGCATCGTTGAAACTATCGACATCCAAACGGGAGACCATTGCCGATGTGCTGACCGAATCCAGGCATCAACTGGATCGGGGCAATCCGGATTTCTTTGCCCGGCGGTTGCCAGCCAGTCAGCAATGGCGGCTGTTCAGCGAATTCGGTGACCAGACGGCATACCTGGATATCGAAACCACGGGGTTGGAGGCAGACTGCACGATTTCCACCATCGCCGTATACGATGGAACGACGATGGTCACCTACGTGAATGGACAAAACCTGGACGACTTCATCGACGACATCCGCCGCTACAAGCTTCTGGTGACTTACAACGGCAAGTGCTTCGACGTTCCGGTAATCGAAAGGTTTTTTGGCATGACGCTGGACCATGCCCATATCGACCTGCGCTACGTGCTGGCCGGCCTGGGGTTAAAGGGTGGCCTCAAGCGCTGCGAGGCACAGTTGGGCATGGACCGTGGCGATCTTGAGGATATTGACGGGCTGTTCGCGGTGGTGCTGTGGAAGGCCTATCTGCGCAACCGTGACGAACAGGCCCTGGAGACCCTGCTCGCCTACAACCTTCAGGACGCCATCAATCTGGAATCGTTGATGGTCACCGCCTTCAACCTGAAAGTTCGCCAGACCCCCTTTGACCGCCGGTGTCGGCTGGCCGTGCCGCCAGCACCCACAAACCCGATTCCCGCCCACCGGCGCACCATCGCGCGCTACCGCAAAGAAGTGAGCTTCATCCGATCCCTGCAACAGCAGTGGTAAAAAAACGCCGAACCTGGGGTCCGGCGTCGGTGTATCGTTATCGAGGAAAGGACATGGCTTGGTTAGTGTCCGTCTAAGAACGGGTAATCGTTGTATCCCTTTTCATCGCCGCCATAAAAGGTGTCCTGGTCCGGTTCGTTGAGCGGGGAAGTGCGGCGATAGCGCTCCACCAGGTCCGGATTGGCCAGGTAGGGAACCCCAAAGGCCACCAGATCCGCCGCATCCTCGGCGATGGCCTTCTCACCAGTTTCCCTGCCGTAGCCGCCGTTGATCATGAGAGTGCCCTTATAAATCTGTCGAAGTGCCGCTGCCACCGGCTCAACCCCCTCCTGGCTCTTAAATGCGGGATGCCCGGCAAGCGGTTCGATGAGGTGCAGGTAGGCCAGGGGAATGTCATTCAGCACCGCCACCAGTTGGCTGTAAAGGGCCATAGGGTCCGAATCGTGCATGTCGTTAAAGATCCCCCGCGGCGAGATACGAAATCCGACCCGGCCCGGCCCCCACACCTCAACCACGGCAGAGACCACTTCAAGGGCAAACCGAATCCGGGAAGGGATGTCACCACCGTATGCGTCGGTTCGCCGGTTGGATCCATCCTTCAAAAACTGCTCGATGAGGTAGCCGTTGGCGCCGTGGATCTCCACACCATCGAATCCGGCGCTTTTTGCCAGCCTTGCCGCGTGGGCAAACTGGTCCACAAGGGTTGGAATCTCTTCGGTGGCCAGCGCCCGGGGCATGGTGGGCGGTTCGAAACCATTTGGCGTGAACACCATGGTTTCGGCCTTGACGGCCGATGGTGCGATGGGTTCGCCACCGTCTGGTTGTAGAGATGGATGCGATACCCGGCCGGTGTGCCAGATCTGGCTGAAAATGCGGCCGCCTTTTTCGTGAACCGCATCCGTTACCGTCTGCCATCCACGGGCCTGCGCCTCCGTGTAGAGGCCTGGGGTAAATATATACCCGCTGGCCTTGTCCGAAACCTGGGTGGCTTCGGTGATCAACAACCCGGCCGTGGCGCGCTGGGCGTAATAGGTGGTCGCCATGGGTTTGGGTACGCCGTTTTCATCGTTCCGGTTGCGGGTCATGGGCGCCATGACCATGCGGTTGGGCAGGTTCAGTGCGCCAAGGGTATAGGGAGTAAACAGTGGATCAGTCATGTTTGGTTTCCTTTCGTTTTTGTAATCAGTCAAATTATGACCGGTCGTCTTAATGTCAAGCCGGCCTGGCAACCGGCTTACCGGTTTTGCGCCGGTCTGAGTAACTGGGATTGTGCGATCGCAGTCTGATGATAGACTGGGATGAAAAAAACAATGCCTGGACAGTGGACTTTGAACTGAAGGGTGAAAAAATAAGGCATTACCAGGAAGATGCGGATGCCTCTGCATGCATGCTCGACAGGCAGTGCGTGGGCATGAGCATCGAGTTCGGCCAATTCCTGTAATGGCTGAATTCAGTCTCCGATGGAACCCCGCATTTCGATCTTGTCGGTGCGGAAGGCAAAGCGGCCCGAGATCCGGTCCTTGAGATAGCACTGCAACGTTTTCTCAACCACCTTGAAGGCAATGTCATCCCAGGGGATGTCATCTTCCTTGAACAACTTCACCTCGGAACTTTCGCGGGTGGGGTGAAAATCCGGCGCAAGAAGGCGTGAGCGGAACATCAGGTATATCTGGTGAATGTGAACGATATCGACCATCAGGTATGGGGTCAGCTCTGCAACCGGAGCACCCGTCTCCTCGAGAGTTTCCCGCCGGGCGCCGGCTGCTGCAGTTTCGCCGTTTTCCAGGAAACCGGCAGGCAGGGTCCAGTATCCTCTGCGGGGCTCGATGTCCCTGCGGCACATCAGGATACGACCCTCCCAGACGGGGATGCAGCCCACCACGAGCTTGGGGTTCTCGTAATGGATTGCCCCGCAGGAGGGGCAGACGTGGCGCGGCCGGTCATCATCGACAGGAACCGTGAGCGTGACCGGTCGGCCGCATTGGGAACAGAATTTCATCCGGTCAAATCTCCATAAGTGTGACCGATATCATCCCACCGAAGCAGACGTCCACATCGCTGCCGGCCGATCGGGGGCGATCGTGAATGATTCCCTGGTAACGATAAACGCTGGCATCTTCAGTGTATCGATAGCGATGGGGGTGTTTGTCCAGCGGACAAAATTGGGTGGTGAGCGCCGACCCGGCGGTAATGGGACTGGGCAGGTTGATGTTCCAGAACTGTCCCGGTGCCAGATTTTTTTTTAAAATACCCGCAAGTATCCGGGTAACCTGCACCTGCGCTGCCGGCCAGTCGACAGCCCAGTCCGGCGAGATGTATTGGGACACAGCCATGGCGCGGACACCCAGAATGGCGGCTTCCCGGGCGGCGGCAACGGTACCCGACTGGTAAACATCGCTGCCCAGGTTGGCCCCCGGATTGATGCCGGCGATGACCCACTCGGCATCGGGCACCAACTGCTTGACGGCCAGACGGGTGCAGTCGGCCGGCGTGGCATGAACCACATATGTCTGGCTGTCCGGCCGGTCCACACGGATCGGTTTCCTCATGGTCACCCGGTGTCCCACGTTAGACTGGGGGGTGGCCGGTGCGACGACCACGACCTCTCCCAGCACCTTTACCGCGTCAACCAGCGCAGCCAGTCCGGGCTGGTCGTATCCATCATCATTGGTAACGACAAGTTTCAATTGGCACTCCGCGAAGGGATTTGGATGGGTAAAGACAGCGTCAGGATCATACCAGCCCGCAGGCAGAATGCAACCCCAGGCGTTCACCGGCAGCCGGACGCGGTCACAT
>NZ_JASJGN010000004.1:0-2944 GCF_033791525.1 Desulfosarcina sp. | reverse complement strand
CGCTCGCCCGCATTGTCGATGGCGTTGACTTCGGCGTGGGGCCCGCCCGCCCGCTGATGATATCCCTGACCCACGACCCGGCCGTCCTTGACCAGCACGGCGCCAACCATGGGGTTTGGCGAGGTCCAGCCCCGGCCCTTTTCGGCCAGGGCCAATGCCTGCTGCATGTATTTAATATCGCTCATGAATATTTTGGACCCTTGGACTCTTGACCCCTTCCCTCTTGGAAACACGCTACTTAGCCGGATGGCTCAGCAGACGCTTGAGTTCAGATACAAAGTCGTTGACATCCTTGAACTCGCGGTAGACAGAGGCGAAGCGGACATAGGCGATGTCATTGAGTTCGTGCAATTTGACCATGACCCGCTCACCGATTTCGTGGGAGGGAATTTCCTTTTCACCCGTTTCCCGAAGGTCCCTTTCCAGGTCTTCGATGAACTCTTCGATGGTGTTCATGCTGATGTCCAGCTTCTGGCAGGCTTTGCGGATCCCGGACCCCACCTTTTCGCGGCTGAAGACTTCCCGGCGACCATCCTTTTTAATGATCATGATGGGAATTTCTTCAATGTGCTCGTAAGTGGTGAAGCGTCGGGTGCAGTCGATGCACTCCCGCCGGCGTCGGATTACGCTGCCGTCCTTGCTTACTCGAGAATCGATAACCTTGTTGTCAAGCTCACCGCAAAATGGACATTTCATGAAAAACCCTCCCGATGGCTGCGTAATGTTGAAAAACCGGCGTATCATGCAACGGATCAGACATCATTCCTTCTCCGTAAATTGGATGGACACCACCGGACTGGCCGGCATCAACTGGCGACAGGCCACCCCGGCCTGGTCGAACATTCTTCTGGAGGCGCGAACGGAATCGGTGTCGGCATACTTGTCAGACAGGTAGACCACCTCGCGGATACCCGCCTGGATAATTACCTTGGCGCACTCGTTACAGGGAAACAGGGCTGTATAAATATGACAATCGGTGAGGTTCCCGGGGACACTGTTTAAGATGGCATTGAGCTCCGCGTGGCAGACGTAAGGGTATTTGGTGTCAAGAAAGTCTCCTTCGCGGCACCACGGCAGGGTGTCATCGGAACAGCCGGTGGGAAAGCCGTTGTACCCGACGCCTACGATTCGCTTCTGGCGATTGACGATACAGGCACCCACCTGGGTGTTGGGGTCTTTGCTGCGCTGGGCCGACAACAGGGCTACGGCCATGAAGTAGTCGTCCCAGGAGAGATAGTCCGATCGTTTACCGTTGCTGGTTGCAGTCATTGCAAATGTTCCTTTACCGTCCGTGTCCGTGTGCCTGTGGATAAAGGGGAAATTCATCGCACAGCGCCTGCACCCGATCCCCTGTCTTTTTCAGCAGCGCCTCGTCCCCTGGATTACGCAGGACCTCGGCCATGAGGCCGCCGATGATCTTCATCTGCTCGGCCATCATTCCCCGGCTGGTTACAAAAGGGGTGCCGATACGGATGCCGCTGGTCACATGGGGGCTGCGCGTTTCGAAGGGGATGGCATTCTTGTTTACGGTGATGCCGGCACGACCTAATGCTTCCTCCGCATCCCGGCCGGTGATACCCATGCGGGTGAGGTTGACCAGCATGAGATGGTTGTCCGTGCCGCCGGACACCAGATCCAGGCCGTTATCTTTAAGGCTGTTGGCCAGCGTCGCTGCATTGGTTACGGTGTTTTTTTGATATTGTCTGAAGGGGTCGCCCAGCGCCTCCTTGAAGGCCACGGCCTTGGCGGCGATGACGTGCATCAGCGGCCCGCCCTGCGAACCCGGAAATACCGCGGAATTAAATTTCTTTTCGATTTCAGGATTGGCTTTGGCCAGGATCAGGCCGCCACGTGGCCCACGCAAGGTTTTGTGTGTGGTCGTGGTGGTGACATCGGCGATGGCTACAGGGTTGGGGTATTCACCCGCTGCAATCAAACCAGCCACGTGGGCCATATCCACGAACAAGTAGGCGCCGACGCTATCGGCAATATCGCGGAAACGCTGCCAATCCACAACGCGGGAGTAGGCGGAGAAACCCGCAACGACCATCTTCGGCTGGTGCTCTTTGGCCAGTGCTTCGACCTGCGCATAGTCGATTTCGCCCGTGCTCTCATCCAGACCGTACTGAATGGCGTTATATAGCTTGCCAGATGAGCTCACCTTGGAGCCGTGGGTAAGGTGCCCGCCGTGGGCCAGGCTCATGCCGAGAATGGTGTCTCCGGGCTGTAGCAGCGCCAGATACACTGCGGCGTTGGCCTGCGAACCGGAATGCGGTTGAACATTGGCATAATCGGCACCGAACAACTCTTTGGCACGATCGATAGCCAACTGCTCAGCCACATCCACATTTTCGCAGCCACCGTAATAGCGTTTGGCGGGATAACCCTCGGCGTATTTATTGGTCAACACGCTGCCCTGAGCCTGCATCACCCGGGGGCTGGTGTAGTTTTCAGAGGCAATCAGCTCAATGTGCTCTTCCTGACGAACTTCCTCTGCCTGGATGGCAGCCCATAATTCGTCGTCAAAACCGGCAATTTGCATATCTTTGCTAAACATTCTCTTCCCCTAGGGTTATTCCAAAATTAAGCCTGTCGTTAACGTGGCTTTTACCCCGTTAATCGGCACCCGAATTACGCGCAACGAACCTGCCGCCAAACACTGTAAAAAAGCGGAGCTGAGCAGGCACGAAAAAACGTTAATTGTAGCATGAATCAAACCATCACCAATTCCACCTCCCGCCAAAAAACCTCTGCTAACACCTTAAGTTTGCTCGATTTCCGGCCGACATTGACCAGTGAATCATTAAACTTTGGATAAAATGACCACATTGACTGCCACCCCCCCCCTGAGGATGCCCAAATTTCGTCTTGGCGTTCGCCAGAAAGTCTTATTGGTGCTACTGACCGTACTACTCACCGCATTGAGCGTGAGTGGCTGGTTGGC
>NZ_JASJGN010000003.1:0-10015 GCF_033791525.1 Desulfosarcina sp. | reverse complement strand
CGGTTATGTGGGCGGACGGCTCATTCCGCGCCTGCTGGCCGGCGGCCACCGGGTGCGCGCCATGGCCCGCTCCCCCGAGCGGCTGCGTTGCCGACCCTGGGGCGGCCATGAAAAAATGGAAATCGCAGCCGGGGACGCCCTGGACCGGGATACATTCGTCCGGGCGGCCGAAGGCTGCGGGACGGCCTATTATCTGATCCATTCCATGAATGCCCACAAGGGACGTTTTGCCGATGCGGATCGAACGGCGGCTGATAACATGGTTGCGGCAGCCAGGGAAAACCGGTTGTCCCGCATCATCTACCTGGGCGGCCTTGGCGAACAGGGTCACGAAGCCCTGAGCCACCACCTGAAATCGCGTCACGAGGTGGAACGGATCCTCCAGGCAGGTCCGGTGCCGGTGACCAACCTGCGGGCGGCCATGATCCTGGGATCGGGCAGCGCTTCCTTCGAGATGCTGCGCTACCTGGTGGATCGTCTGCCAATGATGATTACCCCCCGATGGGTCCAGACCCCCTGCCAGCCAATTGCCATCGGCAACGTGCTGGATTACCTGGAGGGGTGTCTGACGGTTCCCGAAACCATTGGCAAAACCTTCGATATCGGCGGGCCGGATGTGCTGAACTACCAGGACATCATTCAGATTTATGCCCGTGAGGCAGGCTTGCGGCGGCGTTTCATCATTCCCGTACCGGTGCTGACCCCCTGGCTCAGTGCCAAGTGGGTTCACCTGGTGACGCCGGTACCGGCCGCCATCGCCCAGCCCCTGGCCGAAGGATTGAGCATACCCGTGATCTGCCGGGACCATCGCATTCGGGATTTGGTGCCGGTGAATCTCACGGATACCCGGCAGACCATCCGAAAGGCCCTGGACCGTATCCGCCAGGAACAGGTGGACACCTGCTGGTTTGACGGCGGCGGCAGTCTGCCCCCGGAGTGGACCACCTGCGGGGATGCCGATTATGCCGGCGGAACCGTGCTGGGCGGAGCCCACCGTATCGTTCTGGCGGGTGACGCAAAAACGGTCTGGTCGACGGTAGAGGTCATCGGCGGCAAAAACGGCTGGTACTTCGCCCACAGCCTGTGGCGGCTGCGGGGCATTATGGACCGCCTTGCGGGTGGCCCCGGCCTGCGGCGGGGACGCCGTCATCCTACCGACCTGCGTGTGGGCGACGGACTTGATTTCTGGCGGGTCATCGCCGTGGAACCGCCCCATCGCCTTCTGCTACTGGCGGAGATGAAGACGCCGGGGGACGCGCTGCTTGAATTTATGATCACACCGGAAGGCCCGGGCAAGGTGGAGCTGAAGATGGTGTCGCGTTTCCTGCCCCGGGGCCTGGCCGGCATTCTCTACTGGTACGCCCTGCTACCCACTCACCGGTGGCTTTTTGAAGGCATGCTGCGCGCAGTAGCTGGAAAAACCGGTCTTCCTATAATGAATGGTCCTGAAAAAGCCCCGATGACCTCGCCCCTCGAATGCCGTTTGTAGAGCCCATGTCATCAATAGTCTGCGTGCCGCGTGCCCATGGCGGCGTTATGAAGCGGCGACCTGTATGCGCCACGTTTTTATCGTTGGATACGTTGCCCTGAACGGCATGCAATGTAAAGTTCATGCCTGACATCATAATACCTTGTAAATTATGATTTCGTCTTCCTTGCCTTTTACTCTAACCGATTCAAGTTGTACGGTATCATAGGATTCGGAAAGAAGATTAAAGGTGGTCTGGCTGATGATGATATCACTATCATATTGTTTGGTCAGTCCTTCAATTCGGGAGGCTGAATTGACCGTATCTCCAACCAAGGCATATGACATCCGATCTTCGCTGCCGATGTTGCCCGCAAGCACGGCTCCGGAATGGATGCCAATTCCGTGAGACAGCGCTTTAAATCCCTGCTGTTCAAGCCTCATATTCAAGGCGCCCAGGCGCTTTCTCATCTCCAGGGCCGCTTTCACCGCCATATCAGGATGGTCGTCAATACCAATAGGCGCTCCGAAAGCCGCTTGGATTTCATCTCCAACATATTGTAATACGATGCCATTGTTAGCTTTAATGGCCAGGGTCATTTCATTAAAATATTGGTTCATAATAGTAACCACATGCTTGGGATGGTTTTGCTCCACTAAGGGTGTGAAATTTCTCAGGTCGGAAAATAAAAGGGTGGCCCGTTTCATTTCCCCGTCAAGGGAAGTCTTGCCGGCAATGATTTCATCCATGATCTCCTGGGAGAAAAATTTCCCAAATGATTCTTTTATGTTCTGGCTCTCTCGCATGCTTTTTATCATCAGGTTGAAACCTTCGGCCACATCACCCAATTCGTCATTGGATACAATTTCCACACGGGCATCCAGATTGTTCTTTTCAACCTTTTTAATGGCATCTTTTATTTGAAGAAGGGGTTCGGATATACTTTTTGACAGAAAGTAAGCAAGGATCAAACAGATGGCCAATGAATCTGTTACAATGAAAACCAGTTCCCTGACAAGGGATGACATGATCTGGGCTCTTGTGATTGCATCAGCTATATGAAGTGCCATAATCTTGGAATAGATAGCTATGCTAAGAACCGGCAGCGGAATGAGAGTAATGCCTAAAAATACGATTATAAATCGTTTTTGAACACTGAGCTTAAACACATGTTTGACACGACTCAGGTATCCTTCAGGGAAAAATTTAGGAATAAACTTCCGCCATGCATTTTCCAGAACAAAATAGAGAATCAAGGTTGTGACACCGCCACCCAGAAGGGAAATTCCAAAAAACTGCCTTAAACAATAAATGAGGTTCGGCGTCTCAATGCTGAAAATTTTACTGGCCATCAATGGTTGCAAAAGTCCGAATATAAACCCTGCCAGGATCCAGACCATAAAGGTAATTACAGACACGACCATGGGAAATCGCAGGGCTTCCCTTTGAAGATGATAAACTTCGGATTCTTCCAGGGAGTGTATTTGAATATGGCCATAGGCAACTTTGAAAAGGGTTTTTACGGTTTTTCTACTGCTCACGTTAAAACCTAAGACCAGGACTGCAGTACCGATTACAAAAAAAAGGGGTGAGTAATAAGCAGGGATATTCTCATGAAGCACACCCGATTTCAGGATTAATGAAAAGTATAAAAAAGTGAATACGGCACCGATTATATTTATCAATGGCAGTAAAAAAGTGATTCTTTTCATAACCAATCCTTTAGATTTTTTCTGTGGCTCGGGTAGACTTATATATTGTGGGCCTGCAAAAGTGTGTTCGACCCCTTGTTGTTATATCAAACTGAAAGATATGACACGGGGCAATTTCCTTTTCAGCATAGGTATTTGTGTTTAATAATCGAATTGGCCTGACAGTCAGGCTAATTGAGAGACTCGAATTATTGGTTGTGTCCAATAAATCAGATCGGATTGAAAACGAAATGACGTTTAAATGAAATTTGACTATAATTGATCAGGAGATCGAGCACAACCTGTCGTATATCAAGAAAATAAGCTCTTGCTACAGATACCGTGCAAAAAATGGATCGAAAGCCGGTTTTAGCTCACTTTCACATCCGCTTTCGGCTTGGATGTGAGAATGGGGCGGCTGGTATGCGCACTTGTGTCTTGGTCAAGGGCTTGAACCGATGTCAGGCCGAAATCACCCAGGATCGTGTACAGGAAAGGAACCACCAACAGCAGAAAAATGGTGGAGGCGATCATGCCGGACACGACACTGGTGGCCAGGGGGATGAGAATCGGGGCCTGCAAGCTTTTCTCGGACAACAGCGGCAACAGCCAGGCGATGGTCGAGAGTGATGTGATCAGTACCGCCCAGGAGCCCTCGCGACTGGCATGACGGGCGGCATCGGCGATCATCCGGCGATGACTCCGGATGCCTCGGCGACAACCCCGTCGGGTGGACCGGTGAGCCGTGCCCTGAGGATGCGTCCGATGAAGATCGGGTGGCCGCCGGCATCCACGGGGAGTTGATCCTCGGTTTCGATGGTGACGGTTCGGGTGCTGGTGCCGGCTTCCACGGCCAGGGTCCTGACCATGCCGGCCAACTCGTTTTTGGCAAATGCATCGGCTTCTTCGAAGACGTTGAAGCGTCGGGCGCCCGAGAGGCCTTCGATGAGAAACCCGCTGCCGCCGCCGGGAATGATGCGCACCTGGCGTTCGATGACGACGTTGCTGGTAATGGCCCCGATGGCGTTGGCCACGTCGGCATGCTCGGGCAGCACGGCCCGTGCACCGATCATGGCGGCAGCCCGGGGAAGGAAAAAAGCGATGGGTGCACCGATGCCGATCACCGGCCGCTTGAAATCGATGTGCAGACGATAGTAGTTGTTGCCGCCGGAAAATACGTTATTCATCAGGGCTTTGCAGACCGGGCAGCTGTGCAGGGCCTCGGGGTTGACCTCATCGTCCAGCTGGCGCTTTAATATCTCAAGGGCCAGGTTCTGCGATACGGTTTCCAGCAGCTCCTGCCGCAGCTCAGTTTCATCCCTTTTACTCAGGGCGGCGATCATGCGGAAGAACGGCCTTACCGCCGCCGTGTCCCAGCGTTGAAATTCACCGGCCAGATGGAGCAGATCGGTCGGGGTCAGGCCGCAGCGCTGGACGACGAAGTTCTCTTCCAGGCGCTGAATCGGGAGGTGGCGGTCGATGAGAACGCCGGTTTTGCGGGTCAACTCGTCGATGGAATGGGGTCGCCTTTCTAACAGGGCCAGGACCGTCTTCTCCATCTCCGTGGGATGGAGATGGTCCGCGGTCCCGGTAAGGGCTAAAATCTGCATATTGCGGGTGGAGGTTTCAAAACTGCGCAGCCGGGTGTTCAGATAATCGATGGCTTCATTGGCACCGCTAAAACTGGATCCCAGCCAAGCTATGGGCGCCACCCGGCGGGGACCGATGGAAAAAAGGCCTTTCTCCCGGTTGATCAGGCTGTCCCCCCCCAGGCCGGCGGTGCGAATGTCTAAAGCCCGCACGTGGGTTCGACGTCCGGCTACGGTGGATCCGGTGCTGCAGACGCGTACGCTGCCATGTTCCACCGCCGCCGTATCCGTGGTGGTGCCGCCCACATCCACCACCAGGGCATCCTCAAGGCCGGTGAGATGTCTGGCGCCGGCCACGCTGGCCGCCGGCCCGGAGAAGATGGTTTCCACCGGACGCGCTTTGGCCATTTCCGCCCGCATCAGGGTGCCGTCTCCCTTGACCACCACGATGGGCGCGAGAATTCCTATCGCTTGGAGCGCCTTTTCGAGGTTGGCGATGAGCTTGCCCAACCGGGGGACGATCCGGGCGTTCAGCACGGCCGTTGTTGCCCGGATCCTGAAATCGAGAATGCTGGACAATTCATGGCCACAGGTGACGAACAGGCCCGTCTCAGACCGGATGATACGCCTGACGGTGGTTTCGTGCTCAGGATTGATGGCACCGGCAAAACCGGACACGGCAAAGGCGTTGACCCGGTCTTTCTCCACCATTCGCCTGACGATCTTCCGCACCTGGGTGGTATCGACCGCCTCGATTTCCTCGCCGGTGATAGACAGGCGGCCGGGAACCAGCGCTTTGGGTTCATGGGGGTAATCATTAGGATCGTAAACACCGTAAGGCGGCATGAGCAACAGGCCCACCTTCTGCCCGTCGCCCTCCACGATGGCATTGGTGGCCAGGGTCGTGGACAGGGCCACCATTTCCACCTGTTTCAGTTGGTTTGGATCCAGTTTTTCCAGGGCTTGGCCGATACCGATGGTAAAATCCCAGCGGGTGGTCAGCGCTTTGCCCTTGCATTGCGTTATTCCGGTTTTGAAATCGTAGATGACGGCATCCGTATAGGTGCCGCCGGCGTCGATGCCCAATCCGATGGCGGCGGTGTGCGTCAGGGATGTACGGTCATCGGCAAAAATGACGGTGCCGCTGTCATTGGCGGGTCTGCCCTCCCACAAGGGGTGCGATGAGAGGGTGCCCGTCACGGCATCGAATTCGATTGCATGGTGGGGTTCGACAAACAGGATATCATCCGTGGTCTGGGTACCGACCAGCATTTTTTCGATCAGGTCCAGGCTTCCGGAGATTTTCTCATACGTCCACCCATAGGCCTCGGCCATCTCCTTGGCATGATCCTCGTATGTCGATCCATTCCTGGAACCGGTGTCGATATACGCGGCCCGCTGATAATTTTTCTGCCATGAATTCAGAAATGTGATCGTCCGGTCCGCCGCCTGATCGCCGTACTGGCGGGCGATATCGTCAAAATGCACCCGCTTGTCGCCATACCAGGCCTGCAGCTTGCGTTGGGAGACCGGTACGGCCTTCTCCTCATGCCATCCGGCGGAAATATAGTAAGTCCCGGGGAATTTTCTGAACTCCCTGCGATACGACTCGGCGCCACCCAGAAACATGGCGATGCAGTCATGCACTTTGGGAATGCTCAACGGAATATCACGGGACTGGATGCCGATGGTGCCCCTGCCGCAGACGCCGTAACCGATGACGATGCGGCCGGCCTCGCCGGCAGCCGACACCTCATCAATGGCATCCTGGAGTTTTTGCTTCAATAAATCCGGCCGTTCATGAAGGCCGGCTTCCAAAAATTTAAAATCGACCGCCAACCCTAACTGCCTGGCGGCGTATTTCATGTCCACACCCAGCACCGCACATCCGATGACGACTATCTTGTTTGGTTTCACTGCATCTCCTTGTGATTACCCGCATACACTGTTGCCGCATTTACCCCATTGTTGCATAAACAATTGTCTTCCTCATTTTTTTTACCGTATATCTTTCGCAACGCTCGGGTTTATTGGTTATACTGATTTTTGGCAATCTTTTTTAAAACAGTAAGCTGCTTTTCCAGCAAGTGCAATGTCAATAAAAAGGACTCGAGCCCCTTTTTTATCTTTCGTGGAGGTCACCAGGTGGTGTATCGTGCTCACCAACGATGAGTGGTCAGCCCGCTTAAACGCAATCCAATCAGGGGTAGCTGCCATGTTTAAAAAGAAATTACGTGTGTCATCGGGCGTCAGCCAACTCGACCGGGAGTTGGGGGGCCTGTTTATCGGCGACAACGTGGTCTGGTATGACAATGCCGGCAGCCTGGCCTCGATCTTCAGCCTCAATTTCATCCAGGTAATCCCAGCGCCAGAACAAGCCTTTGATCTACATCACCTTTGACCGATCCCCCAAAACCCTGATAGAAGATCTGGGTTCCCTGGCGGAGAATCAGCACCTGACCATCCTGGACTGCTTTACCCACGGTAAAGGGGATGGCAGCGAGGTTTTCAGCAAATTTTATGAGAAAGACGGTGCGCAGTGGCCGTACCAGATTGTGCGAATCAATGCGCCCGGAGACCCGCAAGTGGTGTCGGAGGCTTTCTACAACCTCCACGGGACCATGACGGGGGACGTCCGGTTCGTCTTCGATTCGCTCACGGGCATGCAGGACTTGTGGGGCGGGGAAGAGGCGATCGGGAAATTATACTCACGTGCCTGCCCGCGGCTCTACGAACTGGGGACCATCGCCTACTGGATCATGGAAAAAGGTGCCCATTCAAAACGCCTGAGGGCCAGCATAAACCAGATTGCCCAGGTGGCCATCGACCTTTCCGTCAACCGGGGAAAGTCGGCATTGACCATCCTCAAGGCGGACAAGCGCAGACCCGATGCGTTGAACCGTCCGCTGGTCTACTGGAACGACGGGCTGGACGTGGCCTTTGAAACCGAAACGGGCAAAGGCGGAAATATCGATCTGGGCGGTCGGGTGAAGCAGATTCGAAATCGCCAGTCCATGCCCCAGAAGGAACTGGCCGCCTCGGTGGGTGTGACCCCCAGCACCATTTCCCAGATCGAAAGCGGCACCATTTATCCCTCATTGCCGGCATTGTTTAAAATCGCCCAGGTGTTGAACCTGCCGGTGGCGGCCTTCTTCCAGGACCGATCAACGGCGGTCGACCAGGTGGTGTTTTCCGGCGGCCGCACCCGGATCAACCTTTCCAATCTGCCGAAGCGGGATGTTACGGGCCACCGTCTGAGTCCGGCAGATTTTGATGCCGACGCCGAACCCTACCTGATAGAGATTTCTGCCGGGGAAAAACTATCCGCTCATTTCTTTATCCATAAAGGACAGGAGATGGGGTACCTTCTCGAGGGCCGGCTGGAACTTAAAATCGGTAATCGCCTGCACCGGGTCGGGCCGGGGGATGTGATCTACCTCACCAGCGAATTGCCTTCCCAATGGAAAAACACGGGTGAGGGCGTGGCCAGGCTATTGTGGGTCAAGATTAGGTAGTGTCCATTCAGAAACGGCATCTTTCGGCCCAGGCCGGCGTTCTCGCTCGTTTAAAATCCTCGACGTAGCGCTGCTACACCTGCGGGTTCAACCTCGTTGCGGCCTTGGCTTGAACCAAAATCTACCCTTTCTGGACGGACACGGAAGAATAAGGATGGCGTGTGTACAAGTGTATAGGAAACAGGGGGGCGATGCACTGAGAAAAAATATCCAACAGGGGTTGACGTGACGCCCGTCGCACTATTTTTTATACCCTGAACCCTGAACCCTGAACCCTGAACCCTGAACCCTGAACCCTGAACCCTGAACCCCTTCTTCGAAGGAAGTTTTCCCATGAATGATATCCGCCGCCGAACCGTCGCCGGGCTGAATGCCGGCGACACATTCACCCTCACCCGGACGTTCACCGAAAAGGATGTCGAGGCATTTACCGAAGTGACCCGGGATCATAACCCCATTCACTCGAGCAAGCGATTCGTTGGCCTCAAGGGGTTCAGCGATCGGATCTGCCATGGTCTTCTGGTGGGCGGCATGATCACCGAGATGGGCGGCCAGATGGGATGGCTGGCCTCGGGCATGAATTTCCGTTTCATCAAACCGGTTTACTTCAACGATACCATCACCTGCCGCTGTACCCTCACTGCCGTGGATGAGAAGAATCGGGCGGAGGCCGAAGCCGTCTTTACCAACCAGCATCATGAGATCGTTCTGGAGGCCTGCCTGTTCGGCGTCCTGCCCAATGCCCGGGAGCGGAGGGTGCTTCAGGATTTGTGAGAATCGGAAGTGACCCATGCGCGTTTGACGGCCACGTCAGGCATGGGGTAATGCTTGGTGTTCAGCGTATAGATTTTTCCATTGAATTGTATGGCGGTTGCGGCCAGGATGGCGTCGTTAACATCGATGCCGCGCTGCGGATTCCAATGGCGATAGAGCTCACCAGCCTTATCGATGATTCGTTGGTCAACCGGTGCAGTCCTGAACTGGGACAGAAACATCATTGTGGCGTCCTCCTCAACCGGCCGCATGAAAAAGACCACCTCGGCACGTTGCATGGCGCCGATCCACAGCTCACAATTTTCCTTGTCTCGAAGCTTTTTCAGCAGATTGAGCGCCTTCCGTTCACCTCGCAGATGCCAGATGAGAACATCGGAGTCGATAAATGCCTTCACCGCTTGTATCTTTCCTGTGATTGGCGCATGGTATCCTTGACGGATCGAACCGTTTCGGTGGCCGATTCGTCTCGCTGCCAACTACCCAAGGTATGGGTCAGAATATCGAATTTCAGTTCCGCCTCGATCTTTTCCGCATACTGCCGAACGGCATTTTCCAAGATGGCCTTTTTTGACGTGCCCAGTTTTTTTGCCAATATGCCGATGTGTTGAATGACGGCCTCATCCATTCGCGTTGACATAATCTTATCCATGATGACCTCCAATTCCATACGTAAGGAATATAACGTAAGAAAATAGATGTGTCAATGCATCACCCCCATGAGACTGCCGTTGGGTGTTGGGCGGCAAGACTGACATATGGACCCGATGTAGAAAAAATGTCGAATAGTTTTGACTGGGTTCCAGAATCCCCTACGTTGGCTCCTCGTTACCCATCGACGTCAGTTGGTCCGCCCATTCCACGGCCTCCCTGAATGCCGCGGTTACCTTTTCCCGGTTCAGGTTGAGCCGCTTCATCATGACGTCGGCATCCTCCCAGCGATTCTCTTCGACGCACTGGGCCAACTGGACCAAGGGTAG
>NZ_JASJGN010000002.1:0-7827 GCF_033791525.1 Desulfosarcina sp. | reverse complement strand
GCAGACTTTGCCGAAGAGGGGCAGTGCGCCGTGAGGAAATACCAGGCCGCCCTTGACGCATCAACGCCCTACGATGCAGTCATCCTGGACCTGACCATCAAGGGCGGTATGGGCGGCCAGGAAACCATTGAGATGCTCAAGCAGATTGACCCCTCGGTCAAGGCTATCGTTTCCAGCGGTTATTCGGACAACCCCGTGATTGCAAACTACAAACAATACGGTTTTTGCGAGGTGGTGGCAAAACCTTACGAAATGATTGAATTCAGCCAGAAGCTCTATCGGGTGGTCAACGACGCTTAACCACATTGCACATTTCACCGTCGGGCGTTTGTGTTGCAAAGGGTCCGATGACGGGCTTAGGCGATAAACATCCAACGCCAACATCGGCGGGTGAAGGAAAAACCTGACAAGGCGAATTAATCCAACTGAACATCGTCTCTTTTCAACGATCAAGATGATCTATCCGTGTCCGAATGTTTTTCCCACAAGCCATACTTTTAGCATGGCGAAACGGCAACCACGCGGTTCATTCCACGGCATGTCCTTCCATTCCTGATATTGACAAGTCCCAGTCTAAGAAATAGAGTAAACTTAATAGATTAAACTCGCTGCAGGTATTATAAAGCTATGAAAAGCCTCAATCATATATGTGAGCAATATGGTATAGCCCTTTGCTATCTTTTTGGTTCCCAAAAAAAACAGGGTTTAGCTTGCTTAAAAGGGGCAAAAATCGAAGTGGAGGATACCGAATCCGACATCGACTTTGCCGTCTTGTTTATGTCAACACCGGAAAATGTTGTCGAGACCTATGCAAAACTTTCCGTGGAACTCGGAGGGCTTGTATTTCCTTTTCAAGCGGATCTCGTTTTTCTGCATGAAGTCGACCACCTGATACAGTTGGAAGCCATCCAGGGCATCAACATCTTTGCCGTTGATGGCACCGTTAAAGACAACTATGAATTAAAAGTCATGGCATTTGCCAGTGATGAAACCGTGATTTTTAAGAATAATGAGAAAGACTTTCTAGAGGCAGTTCGAGATGGTTATTTCCGATTTAAATACCAAGCTAATCCAGGATAGGCTGGGTTTTGTTGCCAGTTGTGTAGAAAGAGAGATGAAGGCGTTTCTGGAAGCTTATAACGCCTTCAAACGAAATAACCGCCTATCCTGACATACCATACCATCCAGTTTGGATGTCGCGTGACCCATTCGAAAAGGTAACAGATGAAGAGCAGACGCCTGAACGCTATCGGTTGGATGGGGAAGATCCTGCTGATAGCTACAGTTACCGGCTGTACCCTGTTTAATCATACAAAAGGATACGAGACGCAGGCGGTCGACACGCATCCGATCATCGCCAACCTTGCCCCGGACATCGAAAGGCTCTACCTCTCCTGGCACGAATTGGATCAGACATACAAGGACATCAAATTCCTTGAAAGAGGGTTTCTATTTGATCCGGATGACCGGCAATTGGGGTACGTTCAGAAGGCAAGTCTTTATGTACAGGACGCCGCTGTCAGGATCCGCCACCGGTGGGAGCAACTTTCCGTGCTCCATTACATCCGTCCTGAAATGATGCGGGACTACCTGACCTTGAATGTCAAGGAATTGACGTCGGCCATCAGGGAGATTGGGTACGATGAGAAATTCTTAACCATCTACGGATCGTTTATTACCCACGAGGCCGTCACCGATGATTTGAATCGGGCAAGGGACAGTATCAAAATTAATATGGGTGTGTTGAATCAGATTCTGGAGCGTCTGCTGCCGATTGAAAACACGACAACGCCGTCGACGGTTCTATAAGCAGTTGTCGGACCGTCGGAAGTGGTAGGGTCTATAAGAACTCGACGGCGAACCCATCTCCGCTGGTCCAGTGCACTCTGGCCCGCCGTTTGATGTTTTTCTTACCACTGGTATAAGGGATGCTGATGGTAATGAGATCGCCTTTTTGAACCTGATTGACCGAGAGGGTCATTACAAACGCCCCGCCCATGCTGATGTCTTTCAGCGTTCCGGCAAAGGCATATCCATTCAGGGAAAAGATGACATCGCTGTGATAGCTTTTGCGTTCGTACCGCCTTCTGAATTCTCCGGTCCCCATTTAAGCGCGTTTCCTTTCACGATCGGTCCACGGGTCGTCCATCTTGACAATGCAAACAGTGTTCCAAGTGGAACAGCGTCGGGAAATTGCGATCTCTCTGTTCAACCGGGTTCCCGGTACAGGGCCAGTATTCCGGAACGGGCCACCTTCTTGATGCCCATGGGCGCCAGCAGTCGCAGCAGGGCTTCGATTTTTTCCATCTGGCCGGTCACCTCGATAATGTAGTGGGTCAGCCCGGTATCCACGATGCGGGCCCGGAAGCTATCCACGATGCGCTGAATTTCAGACCGGTGCGAATCGTGCGCGGTGACGCAGATCAGGGCCATTTCCCGCCTCACCGCTTCTTCTCCGGTCATATCCCTGACCTTGATCACGTTGATCAGCCGCCGCACCTGTTTCATGATCTGCTCCATCTGGTCCGGGTTCGTATTGGTGGTAATCGTGATGCGGGACATATCCGGGTTGGCAGTAGGAGCGCCGCAGATGGTCTCGATGTTGTAGCCGCGACTGGCAAAAAGCCCGGACACCCGGGCAGTCACCCCCGGCTCGTTTTCCACCAGCATGGTGATCGTGTGTTTTTCGGTTTGCATGGGCTTGCCTCCACCGCACATGTTTAACAGGCTGTTGAAAAACGATTACGCTTGACCATACAGCGTTAAAATTTGGCTCAAAATGCTCATTTATCACCCATAAACTCCGCTATTTCGCCAAATTTTGCCTTGTCTTGCCTGCGCTCATAACGGTTTTCATCAACCTTTTAAAGGATAACGGGAAAGAATGGGGTGCGGACGTTGTATCAAAAACGAATACGCAGGGCAATCAGTTAGACGCCCGGTGATCGAGGCAATCACACGCAGGCGTGTTTTGGAAGGTGTGTGCAGATAGTCGAAGGGTTTTCCGGTCAACGGTGCCTTCAGTCGGAAAAAATCTCCAGCGCACCCTTTCGCAGCCGGTTCCACGAGTCGGTCCGATCTGCCTTGTCGGTGGGTCGGTGAAGTTCGGCCAGCACGTCAGAGACATAGGCGTCCTTGCGCATGCCCACGAGGACGGTCGAAACACCGGCAGTCGAAGCGATCGCACGAATGGCTTTCTGGCTCAAGGTACCGGGTTGGCCCCACGCCTCGTCAGCCTGCCCAATCATGTTGAGAATTTTCTTCTCCAGGACCACCGCAGCATCGGCATAGACGGACGCCACGGCACGAAAGGCGCGGTCGAGGGTTTTTTCATGGGATGGGATCCAGGTGGCCAGGTCGGGATTGTTGTCAGCATGAGGCAATAAAAAATCCATCACCCCCTGAATGCGGGGTATAAAGATGCCGTCCCTGGCTTCCCGCCAGCGTTCATAGGAGCCGAAGGTTCGCCAGTGATGTTTGAGCGTTTCTGCAAAGCAGCCCTGCTGTTTGATGCGGACCCTCAGCCCACCGGGAACGGATTCCATATCGGGCAGAATCTTGCGCCACAGCCGGGTTTCACTTTGGGCCAGGTCCTTGATGGCATGGATAATCTCTGCATAGTCCATCCGGCTGCGCACCTCGATGCTGGCCAGACGGACCATGCGCTTACCGGTAAACGCGTTGAGGGGACGGTTGATCAGCACGCCGAGTCTTTTTTCCCGGGCCACGTCCAGAACGGTTTTACCATCCGGCTGATTTTTCTCCACCACCGCGCCCGGTTCGAACAGGTTGAAGGGAAGCTGGATCACCCGACAATGATGCGCACCGCCGATGGATTCGGCAATCTCCCATACACGCTGCAACGCAGTGAATTCG
Source organism: Desulfosarcina sp. (assembly GCF_033791525.1). Lineage (GTDB taxonomy): Bacteria > Desulfobacterota > Desulfobacteria > Desulfobacterales > Desulfosarcinaceae > Desulfosarcina. The sequence goes on along the minus strand of NZ_JASJGN010000002.1, from coordinate 3,951 downwards.
GCATCTTTCGCAGATGCGGGAAAGGTGTTGGAGCTGATGCCGTAAAATCGGATGCGCCCCTGTTGCACCTCATCTTCCAGGTGACGGAACGCCCGCTCGATTCGCCGGTAGTATTCCTTCTCAGCCCTCTCACGGTCAACCTCCTGCTTGTGGGTCCACCCCAGGTAGTACTCGGGATTGTGCAGCAGGTATCCGTCAAGGGTGTCCAGGCCCAGCCGCTTCAGAGACCGCTCAATCTGATCGTCGAGAAACTCCGGGTGAATGCAGTGTTCCAGACCATCGGCGTATTCGACGACCTCCTTAAAAGGATTGCCGTCAGCTTTGCGCTGCTGACTCAGGGCATAGATGTTTCCCTGAAGATAGCCCCCTTTGGAGACGACCACGACCTGTTCCCGATTCATCCGGCCCGATTCGATCAGCGCCGCTAGCACCTCTCCGACCAGCTGCTCCGAACCGCCATCGGCGTAATTGGCGCTGGTATCGATGAGATTGACGCCACTGGTCAGGGCTTTTTTCAGCGCGTTCGCATGGGCGGTCACGCCGACATTGACCCGGTAGCAGCCAAAACCGGCACCGCTCACCAAAAGCCCGGTACTGCCAAACGGCGTGAAGACAAGGCCTGAAAATTGGTCGGCAATCTGTTGGGTACCGGCAGGTGTGGCGTATCCGGAGATCATTAGGTTATTTTTTCCTGCGTTCGGAAAGGGCCTTTCGCTCGGCCTGCAATTCGCTGAGCAGTTGCACCAGTGGCCATGTTTCGGACGTCGGCGTCAGCGCTGCCCACAGGGACTGCTGCATGCCGGTTTTTCGGCATACCGTCATCAGTCCGTGAAGCTGGTTTTCCGTGATGCCGGAGACGACAACGGCCCGGGGGAGATCAGAACCCGTGCCCGCTCCGGTGCCATCGGGGAGGCTAAGCAGTGCAGATAGTGTCTCTTTTCCATTTTCTTCGCAGGCCCATACGACTTCAACCTCCTGCAGCCCTGCCATTTTCAGGACCTCCATGAATTTAGGCTGGGCCGCAACGGAAAACCCGCAGAGCAACAGTTTTGGGACGCCATACATGGGGCTGTCCGAGTGTTGGACTTTTTCAAAAGTACCGTCTGTCATTTTTTAGCTCCGGTTGCAGCATTGATGGGTTCGCGGCCAACGGATCAGGGAGCCTCGATCTTGGGCCACTGTTTGATGATTTGCAGGGTTTCCCGAACGAATGCACAGCTGCATTTTATCGAACAAGAAGAAAGGTCTGTTTCGCTCAGACAATGGCCCGGGCATTCGGGTTCACCGGTTTTTCTCATTTCATAAACCGGTCCGTCGTAAAGATGTTCGAACAGCGCGGCCTGGCAGGCCAGGGTGGTTCCGCAGTCGTGGTTGAATAAAATAAGTCCCAGTCCCAAATCGTCAAAGGTCGGCATGTATCCGACCAATTCGATCGTCGGGTCCTGGATGAAGGCATCCAGACTCCCCCATTGTTCTTGGCAATTGGTGCACGTTTTAAACGTTGTGGCAACATGAGCAGCCGGAAAGGCGCTTGGGGTCATTTTTCAACATTCTCCGGATTGGGTCGGTGTTAGATTCTTACGAATCTAATTATGAATTCTTAATTTTAAATTTTGAATGAAGGCATTCTATCTTTTTATAAAATGGGCCGAATGCATTAATTCAAAATTAAAAATTCAACATTAAAAATTAAAAAAATGTTTGGTTAGGATCTTCTCCATACGACATTTTGCAGGGACATGCAAACAAGTTGAACCCTCCCCGCGGCAAGCCGCGAGGAATCTTCACCGTAAGGATGAAAGTCTATTTTCAGTTCGCTCGCTAACCCCGGCCCAAATGGCGGGAAATTCGCGCTATTGCGTTTCAAACTTCAAAATTTTTGGTTCTTCTCCAAATTATTTGGAGAAGAAGGGTTCGAGGATTCGAGGGGTCAAGTTTATGTTCTCCAACTATCTTATTCATACCACATACATCCTTTTTCCTTATCTGTATTCACAGATGATACCGATCCTTTTTTAGATAATGACAACTTATCGAGATGATGCGTCAACAGTGTTCCAAAAATCTTCATTAGGTTTTAACGAGCTGTTATTTTTTGGCATTTCACTTGAACCGCGATAGTGAGCGCATTCCTCGCCGCTTGCGGCGGGGTTAGCGAGCGAACTGAAAATAGACTTTCATCCTTACGGTGAAGATTCCTCGCGGCTTGCCGCGGGGAGGGTTCAATCCTTGGATCCTTGAACCCTTGAATCCTCTGAGTCACACCAAATAGATAAGCCGTAACCCGTTTATTGCTCCAGTTTAACACCAACTAATCGGGAGATGATCCATTTGTTATTATGAGCCGACGGTCACTATCATACACGGGTTGGGTATGCGATGAAAGGCCTTAGGCAATCCGGAAGATACATACTGACTTAGCCACGATATCGGAGAGAATCGATGGACACACGCCGTCTGGGAAACAATCATCTTGAAGTGTCTGCCATCGGTCTGGGGTGCTGGGGCATGTCCCACGCCTATGGTCCGGCAGATGAAAAAGAATCGCTGGCCACAATGGAAAACGCGCTGGATCTGGGAATCAATTTTTTCGACACCGCCGATGTGTATGGCGACGGGCACAATGAAACCCTGATTGCCAGGGTGCTGAAAAACCGTCGCCAGGATGCGCTAATCGCCACCAAATTTGGTTTTGTGGGAGACGAGCACGGTGCGGTGCGTGTCTGCGGGCGACCCGAATATGTTGCCACAGCCTGCGAAGAAAGCCTGAAGCGGTTGGGTGTCGATGTCATCGATCTCTATTACCTGCACCGCCTGGATCCTGACGTTCCCGTGGAAGAGACCGTGGGAGCCATGGCCGATCTGGTGGCCCAAGGCAAAATCCGAACCATCGGTCTGTCGGAAGTTTCTGTCGCCACGCTGCGCCGGGCCCACGCCGTTCATCCGGTCACCGCCCTGCAATCCGAGTTCAGCCTCTGGCACCGGGATGTGGAACAGACGATCCTGCCCGCCTGTCGGGAACTGGCTGTGTCCCTCGTGCCTTATTGCCCGCTGGGCCGGGGGTATCTCACCGGCACCGTAAGCACCGTGGACGATCTGGCCAAGGCGGATTATCGACGGGCCATCCCCCGTTTCGATGCTGCGGCCATGGATCTCAACCAGCGCCTGGTAGGCCGTTTGAAGCACCTGTCGCAGGCCAGCGGCCACACGCCGGCCCAACTGGCCATCGCCTGGCTGCTGGCCAAAGACCCGTCGATTGTCCCCATTCCGGGCATGAAGCGCAGGCGACACCTCATGGAAAATGCAACGGCCGCGGCAATCCGGCTTTCAACAGAAATGATCCACGCGTTGGATGCCCTGGGTGATCAGGTGGCCGGTGAGCGGCACAACGCCCAAAACCTTCAGTTTGTTGACCATGAAAACGGATATGGTTGAGATTTGGAGATTGGTAATTGGAATTTGGTACTTGAACTTTGTTGCTTAAGCTGTCCTGACCTATACTTTAATTGACAGATTGGAAAAATGAGTCAGAACCTCGTTTGAAAGTGTGGTATCACTATTTTTCGGAAGCCCCCTCACCATTGATGAGTTGGAGGAATCTGGGAAAATCGCCATCACTTTTTCGCTGTGATAGCCAAATGAAAGTCAACTAATCATCAAAAATGCCAACTACCAGACCTTGTGGTTGGCCTTTTTTTTGCCCATGCGGTTCTTAATAGCAGCTACCTGTCGTGCTGGGAATCGTGTGGTACGATCTGGCTACTGTTAAATCAGTCACTTCCCATAAGTCGCTTTTACAGCGAAAAAACGGGCGAGGATTGTATCTGGCAATTCCCGCCTATCAGAAAATTCTACAAAAGAGGAATAATGGTTGTAGTGCATTGTATCGGCCTATCATATAAAATCTCTTTTATGATTTTGCCGGTACTCTGAAATTTTGCTGGTACAAAT
>NZ_JASJGN010000001.1:0-4224 GCF_033791525.1 Desulfosarcina sp. | reverse complement strand
AGATGGTGGGCCCCAACCACCTGTGGGGGCCCTTCTGGCACCGCGAACGCCCGTCCTTGGCCGATCTCATCCTGGATCAAAAGAGCGACCAGGAGATCTGGGATCTTTATGGCGGCAAGTGGAAAAAATCCGAACTCATCGACGGTGCCTACGAAGCGGAGGTTTTTTTCTCCAAACTGGGCAACGGCGGAAAGTGGTGCTGGTTTACCGCGGCGCCGATCAAGGCCGCCGACGGCAGTGTCATCGGTGCCATCGAAACCTTCTGGGACACCACGGAGAAAAAGGAGTCCGAGGCCCAGCGAACCCGTCACAACCGTGAGCTTGAAGAAAGCCGGCGGACGCTCTCCCAGATTATTCAGGGCAGTACCATCCCCACCTTCGTCCTCAATGAAGACCATGTGATTACCTATTGGAATCGGGCCCTTGAGAAGTTGACCGGCTATCCGGGATCCCAGATGGTGGGCACCAACCACCAGTGGGTGCCCTTCTGGGACAGCGAACGCCCGTCCATGGCCGATCTCATCCTGGATCAAAAGAGCGACCAGGAGATCTGGGATCTTTATGGCGGCAAGTGGAAAAAATCCGAACTCATCGACGGTGCCTACGAAGCGGAGGTCTTTTTCCCAAAGGTGGGCCCCGGCGGAAAGTGGTGCTGGTTCACCGCGGCTCCCATCAAGACCGCCGACGGCAGTGTCATCGGTGCCATCGAAACGTTGTGGGACAACACGGATAAAAAACGGGCCGAGGCCGACCGACGGCAATACACTCACAAGCTGGAGGAGAACCAGCGCGCACTGTCGCAAATCATTCAGGGCAGCACCATTCCGACCTTTGTTTTAAACCGGGACCACACCATTACCCACTGGAACCAGGCCATGGAAAAGTTCACCGGCCACCCCTCGCTGGAGATGGTGGGCACCAACCGCCAGTGGGCGCCCTTCTGGAACAGCGAGCGCCCGTCCATGGCTGATCTCATTCTGGACCAGAAGAGCGACCAGGAAATTTGGGATCTATACGGCGGCAAATGGCAGAATTCCGCACTCATCGACGGCGGGTACGAAGCGGAGGTTTTTTTCCCAAAACTGGGCAACGGCGGCAGATGGTGCTGGTTCACCGCCGCCCCCATCAAGGCCGCCGACGGCACCGTGGTGGGAGCCATCGAGACCCTGTGGGACACCACCGCGGCCAAACGGGCAGAAGAGGAGCAGCGTCGTCGCAATCGGGAACTGTCCACCCTGTACTCCATCTATACGTCCCTCAATGCGCCGCTGCCCCTCCAAGAGCGCATTGAAGGGGCGGTGCTGGAGATCCGTGACTTCATGAAAGCGGAAAGCGTTTGCCTATATATGTCTGAAGACGGAAGCCGGTTTGACCTGCGTTATTTCAACGCCTGCTATGCGGATCCGGGTTATGGCCAGGCCGGACCGGATTCGCAAGCGGAGATTATGGGCAAGGTGTCCCGCACCGATAAACCCATCGTCTACAACACCGGGGATCAACAAGGCCGTTTTTCCAATGATACGGAGACAACGGGTGCCACCTTTGCCTATATTCCCATCAGCGCCAAAGAGACCAAGGGACTTGGTGTCATGCGCATCGAAAGAGAGACCGAACGGTTTTCATCGGAGGAACTGCACCTGCTGGACCTGATGGGCAATCGCATCGGGGCGACCATTGAAAATGCCATGTTGCAAGAGGAGATTATCCGCAAATCCAACTTCCAGGCCAAATTGATAAAAAGTGCCAATGACGGCATCATTGCCACGGACGACAAATGGCAAACCGTCATTTTCAACCCGGCCGCCGAGCGGATCTTCGGCTACTCCGCCGTCGATGTGGTGGCCACCAAAGATGCCCGGGACTATCTGCCGCAATGGGTGCAAGAGACCCTTACCCGAACCGGCTTGGGCGCCGATGTCAATGAGCGTTCACCCTGGACGGAAAGCGAAATCAAAGCCAGTACCGGCGAGTCCATCCCGGTGCGATTTGCAGGCACGGTCCTGAGGGAAAAGAGAAAAATGATGGGAACCGTGGCGTTCTTTCAGGATTTGCGTGAAATCAAGCGGTTGGAACGGGATCTGGTGAACAGCGAACGGCTGGCGGCCGTCGGCCAGACCGTCGCCGGCATGGCTCACTGCATCAAGAACATCCTTCACGGGTTCAAAGGAGGCAGTTACCTGATGGATGTAGGGCTGGGGCGGGACAACACCGAAAAAATGCGCAGCGGTTGGGAAATGATCCAGCGCAACATCACCCGCACCTCGGACCTGGTGATGGATCTGCTCTCCTACTCCAAGGAGCGGGAGCCCGAGTATGAACCCTGCCACCCCAATGAGATTGCCGAGGATGTATGTGAACTGCTGGGTGGCGTGGCCCAGGATCATGACGTGGCCATGGTCCGGCAATTTTCCGACCAGATGGTACCCGTGGTCATGGACCCGCGCACGGTGCACCGCTGTTTGATGAATCTGGTGACAAATGCCATCGATGCATGTATCTTTGACCCTGATGTCGACAAGGACCATCAGGTGACGGTGGCTACCGAACGGGAGGATACCGGGACCATTCGCTTCGACGTGATGGACAACGGCTGCGGTATGTCCGAGGAAGTCAGGGCCAAGCTCTTTTCATCCTTTTTCAGCACAAAGGGTGTGAAGGGAACCGGACTCGGTCTGCTGGTTACCGCCAAACTGGTGGAAGAACACAAGGGCACCATCGATGTGACGTCCACCGAGGGGGAAGGCACCACCTTCAGCATACGATTTCCGGCCCAGGAGCCGGAATCCGTCAGCCTGAACTGACCGCCGGTTCAACGGTTTGCGGTTCGACGGTTCAGGGTTCATCGTAATCCTTAGCCAAAGTCAACGGATGAGAGTAGGCCCAAAACCCAAAACCCAGATCGCTGAACCCTGAACCTCTGAACGCTTACGAGAAAAGAATCCCGTGATCCTTAAAAAATTGTTTATCGATGCCACTATTGCATCCCACCCGGAAACCGAACGGATCTGCCGCCACCTGGACCTGCCGGCCGAACGTGTGGATGACCCTGTCTCGCTGTATCAATGGATCAACCGTGCTGCAGATCCGGTAGGCCGCGCTAAGCAGGTGCTCTACCTGACCCGCAACCAGGGCGGTTTTTTAAAACCATGTCCGGGAACCCGTGAATACACATGCTGCGATTACCAGATCCTGCATGTGGCATCCTTTTGTACGATGGATTGCTCCTATTGTATCCTGCAAAGCTATTTTCATCCGCCGCTGCTGCAGTTTTTCGTGAATCGTGAAGATTTGGACGCGGAACTTAGCACCCTTTTTCTAAAAAAGGCGATCAGTCGGGTGGGAACCGGGGAGTTCACCGACAGCCTTATTTGGGAAAAGTGGACCGATTTGACCGATTACCTGGTCTCCCGCTTTTCCGTTCAGGACAAGGCCGTACTTGAGCTAAAAACCAAAACAGTCAACATTGGCCGGCTCAACGGCTTGGACCACCGGCGAAAAACCATCCTCTCCTGGTCATTGAACACACCGGCCGTCATGAAGGTTGAAGAGCGGCGCACGGCTACACTGGATGCACGTTTGGCGGCAGCGGCCCGCTGCCAGGAATGGGGTTATCCGCTGGCTTTTCACTTCGATCCCATGGTAATTTACGAGGGTTGCGAAACCGATTACCACAAGGTGGTAACCCAGCTATTTCAGTGTATCCGACCGGAAAATATCGTCTGGATCAGCCTTGGCACCCTGCGCTTCATGCCTGCCCTCAAGCCGATCATCGCCCAACGGTTTCCAGATTCCAAAATTGCCTACGGCGAATTTATCAGCGGTTTAGACAACAAAATGCGCTACTTTAAACCACTGCGCATCGCCCTTTACCAGCAGATGGTGAATTGGATTCGAGCCGCAGCGCCGGAGGTAACCGTCTATTTCTGTATGGAAGATAATGAAGTGTGGCAGAAAACCATGGGGTTTGTCCCGCCACCGGACGGTGGTTTGGGTCGGATATTGGACAACAGTGCCATTAAGATTTGTAACCTGAGGCCATGAATACTTTTGTGGTCATGATAAAAAATAGCATCCGATGTATTGGCCTGGTTGTGCTGATCATCGCCGCCTCGGTCGTCTCCGGCGATGCTAATGCCTGGGTCATGGCCAAGTGGGTTGTGGATGGGGATACCATCGTATTGCAAGACGGCCGACATGTGCGTTATACCGGCATCGACACCCCTG